>JAJRTX010000145.1 GCA_021545665.1 Zetaproteobacteria bacterium | reverse complement strand
GCTCACTGGTCAACGCAACTAACTTTGGATCATGCCTTCCTTTCTTCTTCATAAATACTCCTGTCAGCATTATAGCTGTTTGAAATATTTACACAGTTGGATTTACAGTCTCAAAGTAGGCTATAATATTCCTTGTTGAATTCATCTTCATCGACCTCCTCACTTAATATCTTCATTTCCGGGAATAATTTTGTTACTTCATCCCCCATCGTTTTCCATGTATAGCAGACAATTCAGCTTCTGCTTTTGATAGATGCAATCATCCCTTTAAATCCCGGGTCTTAGTGCTTGTATATCTTAAGACCAGCACTACTATCCGCCGCCTTTCAGAACCATGTTCATAATGATAAAAATTAACATGGTTAATCTATTTTACGGAACAGCGGATACGAACTTTGATTTCTACATCTGGTATTACCATGCAATTCGGGGATCATCCCCTGTTTGAAAATATTTCGGTTAAATTTGGTGATGGCAACCGCTATGGGTTGATTGGTGCCAATGGTTGTGGCAAGACCACGTTGATGAAAATCCTCGGCGGTGATCTGGAACCAACGGCTGGCCATGTCAGCATCGATGCGCATGAGCGACTGGGGAAATTGCGTCAGGATCATTTTGCATTTGAAGAATTTACGGTGCTTGATACTGTGATCATGGGTCATGAAAAATTGTGGAAGATTAAGGAAGAGCGTGATCACCTGTATTCTCAGGATGAATTGTCTGAAGAGGATGGCATGCGTGCCGGGGATCTGGAAAGCCGCTTTGCCGATCTGGATGGTTACAGCGCTGAACCCAATGCCGGTGAGCTGCTTATCGAGATGGGTATTCCGGTGGAAGATCATTTTAATCTGATGAAATCCATTGCGCCGGGTTTGAAATTGCGCGTACTGCTGGCTCAGGCACTGTTTGGTGACCCCGAGATCATCTTGCTGGATGAACCGACCAACAATCTGGATATCAATGCCATTCGCTGGCTGGAAAGTGTGATCAACGAACGCAAGAGTACGATGATTATTATTTCACATGATCGGCACTTTCTGAACATGGTGTGCACCCATATGGCTGATCTGGATTACAGGGAATTACGCATTTATCCCGGTAATTATGATGAATATATGACCGCTGCTTCACAGGTGCAGCAACGTTTATTGTCCGAGAATGCCAAGAAAACAGCCCAGATTCAGGAGCTTCAGGCCTTTGTCAGCCGTTTCTCTGCCAATGCATCGAAATCGAGTCAGGCAACATCGCGTGCAAAACAGATAGATAAAATCAAGCTGGAGGAAGTAAAACCTTCGAGTCGCGTGAATCCTTATATGCATTTCACTCAGGATAAGAAACTGTACCGTATTGCGCTTGAACTGAAGAAATTAAGCAAGAGCTTTGATGAAAACCCACTGTTTGAAAACTTTGATTTGATGGTTCCTGTAGGTGAACGTGTGGCTGTGATCGGCCCTAACGGTATCGGTAAGACCACACTGTTGCGTTGTCTGGCCAGTAACCTGGAAGCAAGTTCCGGCGAGATCAAATGGTCGGAAAATGTGAAGCTGGGTTATTATGCTCAGGATCATTCGGCTGATTTTGATGAGAATATCAGCCTGTTCGACTGGATGGCCCAGTGGAAGAAAAAAGAACACGGTGAACAGGAAATACGCAGCAATCTGGGACGCATGCTGTTTTCACAGAATGAGATAAAGAAATCAGTCAGGGCCCTTTCCGGAGGTGAACAGGGGCGCATGCTATTTGGCAAGTTCATGTTCCAGAATCCCAACGTGATGCTACTTGATGAGCCTACCAACCATATGGATATGGAGTTCATCGAATCTCTGAATACCGCACTGGAAAATTATCCGGGTACACTGATCTTTGTCAGTCACGACCGCGAATTAATCTCCTCAATCGCTACACGTATTGTTGAACTCACAGCTGAAGGTATCGTGGATTATCATGGCACCTATGAAGAATACCTGAACAGTCAGGATATCGCTTAACCTGGAATATAAATATATCTTTCTTCCATGCTAATTGATTTGGCCTTATCGTCCGAATATGCATCTTCATCTACGCACCTACTTGAGAATAAGCAGCATGCTTCTTATTCTTGTGCTCGGCTCTCTGGTTGCGACTTCATGCCGGGCTGCTGATCACGCAGTTATTCTCGCTTATCACCATGTCAGTAATAACACACCTGTCAGCACATCGGTATCCGTTAGCACATTTAAAAAACACCTGACTTACCTTCAAACACATCACTTTACGGTCATGCCTCTGAAACTTTTACTTGCGCGTTTATCCAGCGGTGAAGAAGTGCCGGAAAAAAGCATCGCCATCACTTTTGATGATGCCTACATCTCGATCTACACCACTGTGATGCCATTGTTGCAACAGCATAACTTTCCTTTTACGGTATTTGTAAATACGGAACCCGTTGAAAAAGGATACGGCAATTTCATGAGCTGGGAGCAACTGCGTAGTCTGCAGAGCAAAGGTGGTTCTGTTGCCAATCACTCCCATACCCACGCTTATATGATACGTCGCCTTGAAAATGAACAGGATAAGCAGTGGCAGCAGCGCATGCACCAGGAAATCATGGATGCGCAATCCCGTTTAAGCGAAAAACTTGGACGAGTGGAGAAAATATTTGCTTACCCCTATGGCGAATTTACAAGCCCGTTGCAATCCATCGTTACCAAGCTTGGGTTTTATGGCATTGGGCAACACTCCGGCGCTGTGGGTTTCAGCAGTGACTGGTCGGCTGTGCCCCGTTTCCCCATGGCAACAGGTTTTGACAGTTTGGATCAATTTGCCATTAAGGTAAACAGTCGACCTTTGCCGATTGAAGTGATTGCTCCTGAACATCGGCTGATTGCGGCTTCAATGGATAAGCCGGTGTTGCAATTCAGATTAGGAACAGGCGATTTTTCGGAAGATAAACTTAACTGCTATTTCTCTGGTAATAAAATGTCTGTGAACTGGCTCGACAAAGAACAGCGACTGATTGAAATAAAACCGTTGAGACCAGTCGGCAAGGGCCGAATCAAATATAATTGCACTGCACCTTCCATCAACAAATCAGGTGTATATTACTGGTACAGCCATCTGCTGATAAAGAGATAATCAGATGGCCGGGAAGCACTAACCATATTCATTCCCTGCCTCTCAGTATGAAAAAAAATGTCATCTCACTGCTGTTTCACAGCAGTGAATCCGCATAGAGTTCTTGCCATGCTCTATTTTGATAGCTTATCACTCAGACGTGGCAAGAAGCTGCTCTTTGAGCAGGCAAGTTTTACCATTCATCGTGGCGACAAGGTGGGCATCACCGGTGCTAATGGCTGCGGGAAATCTTCACTTTTTGATTTGATCCTTGGTAAAATTGAAGAGGATGAGGGGACATTCCATGCTGAATCTGACATGACATTTGCCCATGTTTCACAGGAAACTCCGACAGTAGTCACCCCGGCTATCGATTTTGTGATTGAAGGCGATG
Source organism: Zetaproteobacteria bacterium (assembly GCA_021545665.1). The sequence goes on along the minus strand of JAJRTX010000145.1, from coordinate 10,398 downwards.
CTGAACTCTGCCAAACCCTGAAAGCGTTAACGCAGGCTGAAGCAACAAACAACGGTAAAAAAATGGGCGCATTGCATGAGAAGCTGGAAGTCATCGACGGTTATGCCGCACGGGCGCGGGCAGCACGCCTGTTGAACGGACTTGGTTTCACAACTGATCAGGAAAACCTGCCGGTAGCAGACTTCTCAGGCGGCTGGCGCATGCGACTGAATCTGGCACAGGCTCTGATGTGCCGCTCCGATCTGTTGCTGCTTGATGAGCCGACCAACCATCTTGATCTGGAGGCAGTAATCTGGCTTGAAAGCTGGTTGAGTAACTATCGTGGCGTCATACTGCTGATTTCACATGATCGTGATTTTCTTGATCGCTGTGCCAACCGCATTATTCATATGGAACAGCAAGGTATCGGACTTTACAAAGGCAATTACTCCGATTTCGAAAAACTGAAGGCTGAAAAACTGGCACTACAGCAGTCAGCACATGAGAAACAGCAACTACAGATAACCCATATGAACAGCTATATTAATCGATTTCGTGCCAAGGCAACCAAGGCCAGACAGGCACAAAGCCGTATCAAAGCGTTGGAGAAAATGCAGCTCATTGCTCCGGCGCATGTCGATTCGCAATTCGACTTTGCCTTTCCCGAGGTTGGCTTCGTGCCCAATCCACTGCTACGACTGAATAAAGTTTCAATCGGTTACGGTACAACCACGATCCTTAAACAACTGAACACCGGTATTTTCCCTGGTGACCGAATCGGTTTACTTGGCCCCAATGGCGCAGGAAAATCGACACTTATCAAGTTACTGGCTGGAGAGCTGCTCCCACTTACCGGCCAGTGTGACAAATCGAAAGGATTGAGAATTGGCTACTTCGCCCAGCATCAACTGGAGCAACTGGATACCGATCAGTCGCCACTCCAGCATATACAACAGCTTAATGAACAGGCTTCAGAAAAAGAGCTGCGAGGGTTCCTCGGCGGTTTCGCCTTTGCCGGTGACATGGCAACAGAACCTGTCGGCCCGCTATCAGGTGGCGAAAAGGCACGGCTGGTACTCGCCATGCTGGTCTACAACAAACCCAACCTGCTACTACTCGATGAACCGACCAACCATCTCGATTTAGAAATGCGACATGCGCTCACCATGGCGCTACAAGAGTTCGATGGCGCGATGATCTTGGTATCACATGACCGGCATATGCTGCGTTCAGTCTGTGACACACTGCTGCTGGTTGCTGGAGGACGGGCAGAAACCTTTAGTGGTGATCTTGAAGATTATGCCAGCTGGCTGATTGAGCAGCGCAATGGCGAAGCTCAGAATGATCAGCCAAATGAATCACCGCTATCCAAGAAGGATAAACGGCGTCAGAATGCGGAGCAGCGCAAACACGAACAGCCACTGCGCCGTGAACTGAAACAGTTGGAACAGCTACTGGCAAAGCTGCAAACACGCAAAACTGAAGTTTCGGAGAAACTGGCTCAGCCATCCATCTATGATGGAGGCGATAGTGAACTTCTGAAAGCACTGAGTATTGAACATTCTGCCCTTGAACAGCAGATGAATGAAACCGAAGAACATTGGCTGCTACTCAGCGAAAAGCTGGAGCAGGCTTAAAATACGCCGCTTTAACAGCGACGAAACAGATGGAACCGGTAATTTCTGGCGCCGGAAAGGATGAGACCCATGGCAAGAACATTTTACAGCTACGAAAAACGCCAGAAAGAATTGGCAAAGCAGAAAAAGAAAGAAGAAAAGCGCCTGCTTAAGCTCGAACGCAAACAACAGAAAGAAAATCCGGAAGGTACGGAAAGTTCTGAAAGTGCGGAAGCACCTGAGAACGCAGAACAACTATTGCAATCTGATTCACCAGATTCCGGAGATGCAAACTAGGCTTTATTTGTTGAAAAGCCTGAAATGTAAACACAATACCGCTTACATTTTTTTACACATTCACAACTCATATTTACACTACTCCTGAGAGCATTTCCCTCCGAAGAGTCACTTGCAAAAGTCTGGGTGGATAAGATGCAATCTCACTTTGAGTAGATTTTCAGGCTGAATTTAGGGGTATGGTAGTTCCATGCGTCGAAAATTCAGCCTGAAAATACGCCAAAGTGGGAAATAGATTGCCATCCACGATTTTTGCTTTGGACTGAGGTTCCGGTGAAGCAGTACATAATTGGTATAGAGCCCCAAAGGGGGTCCCGTTGCTACTGTATACATGCTCCCGAAGTCGTGATATTTAAACTCCCATTGTTTGATGAGTCTTAACTCATGGTGCATGCTTTGGATGTGCAGGGAGAAGGGGTATGGCAGAAGATTGGAAGGTTGGTGTACAGCGTTTGTTGGAGAAATCAGTGGTTGGTTTTTTGGCTACTCAGGGGGAGACATCACCTGAGAGTTCGATGACTCCTTTTGCCATGGATCGGGGTGATATTTTATTGCACCTGTCCACGTTGGCACGGCATACGAAGAATGTTCAGCAGCGGGCAGCGGTGGGTTTTATGGTCTGTACGCCGGAATCAGAAGCTGATTCTCCGCTGGCTTTGCCACGCATCAGCTTTCAGGGTTGTGTGGCGTTGGTGCCGGAAACTGAAGTGGAAGCTGCCACGGTTGTGTATTTGTCACGGATTCCGGATGCGGAACCCTTGTTCGAATTTTCTGATTTTGCATTATTTAGGCTATCTGTAACGGATGTGTTCTGGGTCGGAGGGGTTGGTTCGGCAAGAAAGGTTGGGCTTAAAACATGGAAGAGGGTATGCACCCTTCTTTAGAACGGGTGGAAGCGGATGCGGTTGACTCTGAAATATTCAAATTGCTCTTTGGGTATTTCGAAGGGTGCTGCGGCATGGATGGCGCGAATCAGGGAAGTGTCCAGAGTGGTATTGCCGGAGCTTTCCAGAATACGCAGCAATTGAATTTGCCCTCCTGGTTGCAGGATCATTTCAACCAGCGGGTCTTTAATATTGTAGATAGCGACTGGAATTTTCCACTGCTTTTCAACGGCTGCCTGTATGCGACCAATATAGCGGTTGATTTCTTTTTGAGACAATTGTTTTTCAGTAATTCTGGGCAATTCCGATTGAAATGAATCAAGTGCTTCGAGTTCCTTGTCCGAGTCAGACTTCATCGGAGAAAATGGATCATAATCTGGATCTGTTTCCGGTTTGGCGATTAGAGGAATTTTTATTTTTGTAACCTGTTTCGTTATTGGAACAACTACTGATTTCAATGCGGGTTTTGGTAATATTGATGTTTTCAGCTTTGAAATGGGTCTTGGGATTGAGCCCGCATTAATAACCGGAACAGGCTTTGGTTCCATATTTATTACGGGTTCAGACAGGGCTTTCATATCAGCAGGATCAGCTCTCAGCTTCAATACTGGCTTGGCCGGAGCCTCCAGTCTGACAGTTGACCGGACGGCAGGTTCAAATTTGGCCACTGGCTTCATGGCTGGCTCAAGCTTCACAACGGTTTCTGATAGCTGTTCAGGCTGAGTGACGGGTTCATGTGTAACCTCAGGTAATATGACAGGTTCTCTTAACGCTTCCGGTTTCAAGACTGTCTCAAGCTTATCTGCTGTCTGTGGCGGAACAGTTGGCGCTAACTTTGCCTGCAGTTTCAGTTTTGGCTTGCTGGCAAGGTTTGGTTTTACAGCAGGCTTTGGTGCGGTTTGTGGAGATCGGATTAACTCGGGTTCAGTGGGTTTGAATCTGCTCTGAGTACTCCTGTTTTCCGGTCTGTTCACGGGATTGGCTCGCTGTTGCAAGGAGGCCAGTTCTTTACCTGAAATCATTGTAACTTCGATTCGTTTAAGCGGTTCATCATGTTTTTGTTCTTTCCACAGAGCGAAGATGATCATCATGGTGAGTGCCACTGCATGCAACAGCAGAGAAAAGAACAGATCCTTCCACATAGGCTGGGTCTGATCGCCGAATATTTCCCCTTTCCGGTTCAGTAACAAGAAAAACTCCGCCGCTGAAATATCCCCATCGCCACTCCAGATTAACCCGGCTTATTTTAGTGGATGAAAGCGCATGCGATTCACACGAAAGAATTCAAATTGTCGGGCAGGCAATTCAAAAGGTGCTGCGGCTCTTATGGCTCGGATCAGTGATGCATCCAGTGCTAAACTGCCGGAGCTTTCGAGAATAGAAACAGACTCAACCTGGCCGCTGGAAGATAAACGCATTTCAACCAGAGGATCCATAGCATTGCCAAGGCTGGCAGGAACCTTCCATTGTTCCTGAACAGCGGCCTGAATAAGCGCAATGTAACGATCTTTTTCCTTATCTGACAACTGTTTTCCGGCAACATTCGCCAGTTCCGGCTGTGTCGTTTTTGGTTTTCTTGCGGTATCTGCAGTGGCGGCGCTCTTGCGATCAGTTGTTGACTCTACAGGCGCAAATGGATCGTAGTTATCCTCAACTTTGGCAGCTGCTTTTGTCTTTGGTTTGGATACGGGTTTAGGCTTTACTTTTGGTGCTGTTCTGGCAACAGGCTTAATTTTTGTTTTAGGCTTTACAACTGGTTTGGCTTTGGGTGCGGGTTTTGGTTTGGGTGCAGGCTTCACCTTTGCAGCTTTGGGCTTTGATTTCCTGATCATGGGCTTCGCTTTCGGTATGGCGCGCGCCTGTTGTTGCATTTTGGATAGTTCTTTGGCTGAAATCATCATCACTTCAATACGTTTTAGAGGTTCATCTTGATGATGATGTTGCAAATAGGCCAGTATGGAAACAATGGTAAATACCAGCACATGCAGCAGCAGTGCGAACAGCAGATCAAGCCTGGTCAGGGCTGCTTTGTGATTGTGTCCTGTTTTAATGTGCTGGCTCAGTGACAAGACCGACCTTCTTGATACCTGCAGTTTCAAGCAAACTCATTACCTGGGCAACATGGCCATATAGTGTTTTAGCATCGCCACGAATGAATATAGGCAAGTCCGGTTTCTGCTTGCGCATGGCAGCAATACGCGGGGCAAGCTGCTCGATTTCAACGACGTGTTTTTGCAGGTAGATATCGCCGTTGACCTTAATGCTGATCACCAGCGGTTCGATATTTTGCTGCATGGGTGGTGATTTGGCATCTGGTAAATCGACATTAACACCCTGTGTGAGCAGTGGCGCTGTGATCATGAAAATCACCAGCAATACCAGCATGACATCAACCAGGGGAGTAACATTGATTTCACCCATCGGCTCGTTCTCTTTACCCCATTTGCTTTGCCCGGCCCACATGGCTTAATCCTTGATATGACGGGAGATAATATTGAGAAATTCAGCTGAGAACTGCTCCATATTCGCCGCCATACGCTTAAGATCGGAAGTAAATTTATTATAGGCCACCACGGCAGGAATCGCCGCTACCAGTCCGAAGGCTGTTGCAACCAGTGCTTCGGCAATGCCGGGGGCTACTGCCGTCAGTGAAGTGTTCTGGGTCATGGCAATGCTCTGAAAAGCATTGACGATGCCCCATACGGTGCCGAACAGACCGATGAAGGGTGATGTGGAACCGACTGTAGCCAGAAAGGATAAATGTCTGGACAACGTTTCCATTTCGCGGGAATAGGCAGCGTCAAGTGCTCTATGCACGCCATCCATACCGCCTCCGGCAGTGATTTTATCTATTTCCCGTGTCTGGCTTGCCTCCCGCCTGCCGCGCATGAATTCGCGATAGCCGGATTGAAAAATATTAGGTAAAGGGCTGTTTGGATACTGTTGCGGGATGCTGGCCAGAACTGTGTCCATATCCGTGCCGCCCCAGAATGCCTGTGAGAAAGCCTCAGCTTCCTGATTTGTTTTTCGGTAAAAACGCCATTTATTGAAGATGATCGCCCATGACATCAGTGACAGTAAAATCAACAGGACGAGAACAGCCTGTACTATAATACCGGCGTTTAGGATTAAGTGGAGGATAGAAAGGTCCTGGTTCATGATTGCTCCTTCAGATTAAGATACAAGCGAAGTTTATTGGTGACGGAAGTCGGGATGCGTCTAACTTTACCATCGTTATTGATACAGGCCAGGCGGATATCACCTTCGGTTAATAGTGTATGATCCGACTGGCGGTAAATATACTGTTTGAAAGCGATGCGAACACCACGCATTTCCACCAGGCTGCTTTCAACTGATAGCAAATCATTGAACATAGCAGGGGCGTGATAGAATACATGGGCTTCAGTAACAGCAAACATCACACCGAACTCTTCTTCGATGGCATCCAGTTCCAGGCCGGTTGTACGCAGGAACTCGCTACGGGCACGTTCCATGTATTTCAGATAATTGGCATAATAAACACCCCCCCCATGATCGGTATCTTCATAGTAGATACGTACGGAAAAGGTTTCTGTAACTCCAGTCATAACAATGATTCCTGTTTCTGGTCACCTGGCAGTTCACGTTTGAGATGGGCATAGGCAAAGGGTGTGGCTGTACGTCCCCGTGGGGTACGGGCAATCAGCCCCTCTTGCAGCATATAGGGCTCAAGAACATCTTCGATAGTGTCACGCTCTTCCGAAATGGAGGCTGCCAGCGTATCCAGTCCGACTGGGCCACCGTTGTATTTATCAATAATGACGGCGAGCAACTTGCGATCCATCTGATCAAGTCCAAGTTTATCTACTTCCAGTCGCCGCAATGATGTATCGGCGACACGATTGCTGATAATGCCATCATGCTCAACTTCGGCAAAATCACGTACCCGGCGCAACAGACGATTGGCAATGCGCGGTGTTCCTCGTGAACGTCTGGCAATTTCCAGTGCACCATCGGCAGCAGTATGAATATTCAGCAATCCGGCAGAGCGTGAGACAATGCGGGCAAGTTCAGCATGCGAATAAAACTCCAGCCTTTCAATAACGCCAAAACGGTCACGCAGCGGATTGGTTAACAGTCCGGCACGTGTGGTTGCACCGATCAGGGTAAAACGAGGAATATCCATTTTGATGGAACGCGCGGAAGGCCCCTGACCAATAATAATATCAAGCTGAAAATCTTCCATGGCCGGATAAAGAATTTCTTCTACCTGTGGACTCAGGCGATGAATTTCATCAACAAACAGCACATCACCTTCTTCAAGATTGGTTAACATGGCAGCCAGATCACCGGGGCGCTCAATGACAGGCCCTGATGTTGAGCGGACATTCGCCCCCATTTCAAAGGCGATGATATTGGCGAGTGTGGTTTTCCCCAATCCCGGCGGGCCATACAGCAGTGTATGATCCAGTGATTCGTTACGTGCTCTGGCGGCTTTAATATAAATATTCAGATTGGCACGTATCTTTTCCTGCCCAATATATTCATCGAGTTTTTTAGGACGCAGTGCAACGTCCCAGTTGTCTTCTCTGACTTCGCTGCTATCAAGCAGCCGCTGGCTATCGTCTGTTTCCATTATAATATTTTCAGGGCAGCACGGAACATGGCTTCAAAATCAGCTGCTTCAACTTTTTTCAGGGTTGCGTCCACCTGCGTCGGCTTATAACCGAGATTGAGCAAGGCGGAACGTACATCATTATTATTACTGCCAGTCTGATCTGTTGCCGAAGAAATAAGACCCAGCTTACCCTGCAATTCGAGAATCAGGCGCTGCGCTGTTTTCTTGCCTATGCCGGGCGTACGGGCAATGGCCAGATCATCGGCATTTTCAATGGCAGCAACCAGATCATCCGCTGCCATGCCGGACATCAGGTTCAGGGCCATGCGTGCACCAATACCGGAAACGCTGGTCAGTTTACGAAACATGCTGCGTTCCGAGTTGTTGGAAAAGCCGAACAGGGTGATTTGATCTTCACGCACATGGGTATGAATTGATAACTCGGCAGACTGCCCCTGTTTGAGTTTGCACAGAGTTTGCAGGTTGACTGAAACATCATAACCAATACCGCCAATATCAAGCAACACTGATCCAGCAGGATCAAGTTCACGAATGGTGCCTGAAAGCCAGCCTATCATGCTCTTTTTTCTGTTATCTTTTGCATGGGGACATGATGCGCATGGCAGATGGCTACGGCAAGTGCATCTGCTGCATCTTCGGGCAGAGGCTCAGGAGGATGCAGCAGCATACGCACCATGTGCTGAACCTGTTGCTTGTCTGCCCGCCCAAAACCAACCACAGCCTGCTTTACCTGAGTGGGAGGGTAGGAACTTACTCTGAGGCCACAATCACCACAGGCGGCAACCAGAGCGCCACGTGCCTGACCGAGTTTGAGTGCGGAAGCCGCATTTTTGGCAACAAAAACATCTTCAATGGCAGATGTTTCAGGTTTGAATTCGGCGATAACAGATTTCAGGTTGCTAAAGAGTATAAGCAAGCGGTTATCAAAATCACCCTTGCCGCAACGGATAACACTATGGTGAACATGGCGCAGATGGTTACCCTGTACATCAATAATGCCTACGCCTGTTTTCTGTGATCCCGGGTCAATGCCGATGATTCGCACTAGCTGTTGATACGCTCCATTTCCGCATCTGAAATCTCATGATTGGCAAATACATTCTGTACATCGTCCAGATCTTCAAGTCGTTCAATCAGCGCCATCAGTTTTTCAGCAGGCTCACCTTCAACAGCAATACTATTTTCCGGAATCCATGATATTTCAGCAACCTGTGCATTCATATTGGCTGTGTCGATAGCCTGCTGAACAGCACCGAAGTCGGAAGGGTCGCAGGTTACTATAATACAACCGGCATCAGGGGCTTCTTCAACATCCTCGGCACCGGCTTCCAGAGCGATGTCCATGAGCTGCTCTTCATCTGCATCGCTGCTGTCAAATATAAACTGGCCTTTCTGGTTAAACATCCAGCTAACGCATCCAGCCTCGCCCATGCTGCCACCACCTTTGTTAAAGGCGGTGCGAACATCAGAGACAGTTCGGTTCCGATTGTCAGTCATGCAATCCACCAGAATAGCTACTCCGGCCTGTCCATAACCTTCATAACGCACTTCTTCAATATTGCTGCCTTCACCACCACCCGCACCACGGGTAATGGCTCGCTCAATATTATCCTTGGGCATATTTACACCCTTGGCTGCCGTAATGGCAGCGCGCAGGCGGGGATTGGCATCCGGATCGTCGCCGAAGCGTGCAGCAATGGTGATTTCTCTGATAAAACGAGTGAAGATCTTACCTCGTTTGGCATCAACAGCTGCCTTTTTATGCTTAATACTGGACCATTTATTATGACCTGACATGGATTGTGCTCCTGATAAAAAACAACTCGAACCATAACACCGATGATGAAGTGCGTCATGTGAGATGTGAAGCTGATCCCTAATCTTCGGTCAATTATCTCTCTATATTTTTTCGGCCAGAGTGGTCATTACTTTTGATGTGAGTTTCATTAATTGTTTCACTGGCTGAGGGAGTTTGGCTGCGCCAAGAGTTTCAGCAACATTGGCAGGGCCCTGCTCATCAATTTTCATTTGTTCGATGATGGCGCGGCTACGCAAGTCTGTGACCGGCAACTGAAGAAGATGACTGTCCAGATGACGAACAACCTGATGTTCAGTTTCAGCCAGAAAGCTAAGATTCCAGCGATCACCAGCTAAACCTGCAGCCATGCCGATAGCAAAGGAACCTGCATACCAGAGTGGATCAAGTATAGAAGGGTGTTCATCCAGTTCTTGCAGGCGGTTTCTGCACCAGTTCAAATGATCACTTTCTTCAATCGAGGCATGTTTCAGTTTTTCGGACAGTTTTGGGTCACGTGCAGTCAGACTTTGACCCTGATAGAGGGCTTGAGCAGCCATTTCGCCGGCATGATTAACCCGCATCAAAGCAGCAGCCAGATGCTTCTGTTTGTTCGAAAGGTGGGTGTCCCTGATTTCCGGAATCGCCGGGTATGGCCGCGAGCTTTCCTGGCGGCAGAAAATATTATTCAGAGCCCGGTCAAGTTCACTGATGAGGCTATCTGCTGGTGTCGGAATGCGGAATGATTGTGGCATATTATGGGTATGATAAAACACCTGATTATTTCTTCAAGGGCCTGTCGGAAAGCGATGTTATCTGGTCGTGTAAAGGGAACACATACCGGAGATTTAATATGAGTCAACGTAGCCAACCACATTTTGCGATATGCCTTGAAGAACTTGTGACATCTGATCATCCATACCACAAGCTTGATGCTTTGATTGATTTCGAAGATTTGAGTTGGCCTCTGAAATCTCTTTATTCATGCCAGCCATTTGGGGCCTGTCGGAAAACGATATAATCTTGTAGAATAAATGGAAATTATCTAATTGGGGGGATTTCCATGAGTCAACGTAACCAGCCGCATTTTGCGATCTGTCTTGATGAGCTTGTGGTATATGGTCATCCCTACCGCAAGCTTGAAGCTTTAATTGATTATCTATCTTCAGGAGTAAAACCACCGGCTTTGAGCCGGTCAGCTTCAGCTTG
>JAJRTX010000144.1 GCA_021545665.1 Zetaproteobacteria bacterium | reverse complement strand
ATACTGTGTGGCTGCCACGCTTATAGTCTTGCATAACATGGAAAACTACCTATCCGTCGCCTAAAGGCGAGGGGTTTACGGATCCCCTATCGGGGACTCTAAATCCGAAGGGCAGCTTTTGGCCAAACTGAGACGATTAGCGATTGATATTTAACAGTCGCAGAAGTCATTCAGGCACATAGAACGTTAGATTAAAATCAGGTGGAATCAACTGTAACTTTGACAAAGAAAAACCAGCCCTTGAGGCTGGTTTTTCAATACTGGATGTGCTCCAGTGATAATGCTTATGAACTCATGATCACCGGAATATCGACTTTGCGGCTGTTCAAAATGCTTATCTTGCGCGCCACTTCTCCTGCCAGCGTCCGGTAGGCTGCAGCCTGATCAGAGTCAGGATGGGCGGCGACAATCGGGGTGCCTGCATCAGCATCTATACGCGTTTGCATATCCAGTGGCATATGAGCCAGAACCTCTGTTTTGAATTCCTGACTTAAACGATCTGCGCCACCTTCTGCGAAGATTGCACTGGATTCGCCACAGTGCGGACAAATAAACTGACTCATGTTTTCGACTATGCCGATAGTTGGAACATTGACCTGCTGAAACATTTCAATGCCTCTGCGGCAATCCAGCAAAGCGATATCTTGCGGAGTGGTAACCAGCACAGCGCCGGTTACCGGTACTTTCTGTGTCAGTGTCAGTTGTGCATCGCCTGTTCCCGGAGGCATATCTACAAACAGGTAATCCAGATCATCCCATTCAACATCATTCAGCAACTGGCTGATGGCACCAGCCACCATCGGGCCACGCCAGACCATGGCCTTGCTTTCTTCAATAAAATAACCGATAGAAATGGTTTTGACGCCATGGTTTTCCAGTGGTGCAATCTGCTTGGTAATTGAGTTCACAAGAGGCTGGCTATCTGCCAGTCCCATCATGCGTGGAATTGAAGGGCCATAAATATCGGCATCGAGCAGGCCAACCTTTGCGCCTGTCTGCGCCATGGCTACAGCAAGGTTGACTGCCGTTGTTGATTTTCCAACGCCACCTTTACCGGAAGCGACAGCAATAATGTTGGAGACGCCCGGAATACCCTGCTTGGTTTGTGCAGCAGCGACTTTGGCTGTCATGTTTACATTGACCTGATCAACACCGGCAAGTGCCAGAACTGCTGTTTCTGCCTGACGGCGAAATTCTTCTTTTACCGGGCATGCAGGCGTGGTCAATTCGATAGTGAAGCCCACTTTGCCGCCATCAATGGATACATCTTTTACAAACCCGAGTGATACGATGTCTTTCTTGAAGTCAGGATCAATAATTGTTGATAGTGCTTTGAGAATGTCTGTTTCTGTAACCATGTCAGCCTCCAATTTATGCGTCGCATTATTAATACCCAAGTAAAATTGTCAAGTATTTCCATGCTATGTGCAGGACTATGGGGCTGTTGTCATTGGCATTTAATCCCAAAGAAACGCCCCGGCAATTGAGACTCAATAGCCGGGGCGCTGCTACACCGACAAAGGGGAGGGGAGTGGTGTAGCGTAAGAGTTATATATCTAAAAAAGTATATAGCCCTTTATTGTCGGATTGTCAATATTTGTTTGCAACTTCGCTGTAGTTTTTAGTGTTTTCTAAAACTGGTAATCAGTAGCAATACAACCGCGATAGAAATACAGGCATCGGCAATATTAAAGGCAGGCCAGTGGTACTCATGAGCGCCTATGCGTATATACCAGTCAATGAAGTCCACAACATAACCAAGTTGCGCACGATCCCAGATATTGCCGACAGCTCCGGCAAGGATGAGCATCAGCAGCCATGATGTTATGCCGGCGCGACGGCGTTCCTGCCACCACCAGAAGACTACAGCCACAGCAATGCCAATAGTGATGCCGAGCAGCAGGTAGGCGCGCCATGCATCCGGCAGATCGGCAAACATCGAGAATGCAACACCAGTATTGTAGGCACGCACGACATTGAAAAACCCGTCTATCACAATGTAGGCATGAAATCCCGGTTGCTGAATCCACCATTTGGTGATTTGGTCTGCTGCAATGAGTAGCGCAAACACTCCTACTTGCTGTTGAGTTCGATTCATAACCCTCGCCATTTTGTGTGCCGATAGTAAAAAGTACAGTGTTCGCTTACTGTACGCAGAACAACCATGGATGGATGTTACGGTTACATTCTGAACAAGCCAGTAAAATTCTATAATATGACGATGAAAGTCAATTGTCTCAATGATAGCTATATTTAATGATACGGGTCACATTACTCTCTCTTGAGAGCAGCCATTATTCGCTATAAGCCGTTGTCTGACAAGGTAACGGCTGTAGTTAGGATACTATCCTCCGATAGAGAATAACACAGGCGGTTTGATCGCTTGAAGAGTGACCCGGCGAGATATGTGACTCCCCCCCCCCATCTCCTCTGACACATATTTCCCGGGTCTATATTTTCCCGGATAATCACATTTCGTTTATACCACACCAACCACTGATTTCATCGATAGACTTAAGCATCTTCAAACACCGTGTTACATTGCGCCATATGGCAAAGAAGAAGGACACCGCAGTCCATACTCCCATGATGCAACAGTATTTACGTATCAAGTCCGAGCATGCAGATTGTCTTCTGTTTTATCGCATGGGCGATTTCTACGAGATGTTTTTTGATGATGCAGTCGAGGCGTCAAGTATACTTGATATCACATTAACCAAGCGTGGAAAAGCCAACGGTGCGGATATTCCTATGGCTGGCGTGCCCTGGCATCAGGCTGAAAACTATCTGGCCAAACTGGTGCGGGCAGGCAAACGGATCGCTGTTTGTGAACAGATGGAGGCACCGGACGGATCAAAAGGGCCGGTACGCCGTGAAGTTGTGCGTGTGGTGACTCCCGGCACGATTATCGAATCTGAATTGCTGGATCAGTCACGCTCGGCACCACTGGTGGCATGTTTTCGGCATCGGGAAAACTGGGGTATTGCCGCAGTGGATTTATCCTGTGGCCGCTGGTCTTTACTACAGGGACAGGGAGAAACGGCTCTTGAAGAACAGTTGAGTGTTCTGGCACCGGCAGAGCTTTTGTTGCCTTCATCCGAGTCGTCGCCTGTGGATATTCAGATTGCCCGTCCGGGTGACTGGAGTTTCACAGCCGCAGTTGCACGAGAGCAGCTGGAGCAGCATTTTGGTGTCACGGACTGGCAATCATTGAATATGGAAGCTCACGATGAAGCTGCTGCCGCAGTCGGAGCTGTGCTTGTTTATCTGAATCAGACACAGAAGTGTGCGCTTGAACATCTTGAATTGCCGGTGTTTATTGAACATGCCGAGGGCATGTGTATTGATGCGCGTTCACGCCGTAATCTTGAACTTTATTGCTCGCTGGGTGGTGACCCGAAAGCCGGTATGATCTCGGTACTGGATGAAACGGCCACCCCGATGGGGGCACGGCTGTTGCGACAATGGATTGATCGCCCATTGACCAATCTTGAGCTGCTGAATGAGCGCCAGAACGCTGTACAGAGTCTGTTCGATGATCGGGAGACACTCGAAGCATTGCGTACATATCTTGCTGGTGTGCGCGATATGGAGCGCATGTTGACCCGCATTGTGCTGGATCGTGCGTCGCCACGTGATTATCGGGGTCTGGCAGAGGCGCTACTGGCATTGCCCGATCTGTGCAGTCTGATTGCAGACCGTAGCGGTTTGTTTGCTGACATGGCGATAGCTTTACAGGGTCTGGAAACTTTGGCTGATGAAATGGACAGAGCGATTGTTGATGCGCCACCACCAGTTTTTCGAGATGGCGGGGTGATACAACAAGGCTTTGATAATGAACTGGATCGTTTGAGTGGGCTGGCCAGAGATGCGGGAGACTGGCTGCGCGATTATGAAGCCAGAGAGCGTGAAAGAACCGGATTGGCTAACTTGCGGGTGAAGTACAACAAGGTATTCGGTTATTTTATAGAGATTTCCAAAGTGCAGGCCAGAGATGCTCCGGTGGATTATGTGCGTAAACAAACACTGGTGAATGCAGAACGTTTCATTACCAATGAATTACACAGTTTTGAGTCAGAAATTCTGGGTGCGCGTGATGCAGCCATGCAGCGTGAAGCAATGTTGTTGGAAGCATTGCGCCAGAAAATTTGTTCTTATGCAACCCCTGTTCAACAGGCTGCCAGAGCAGTTGCCGGATTGGATGTGCTGGGTTGTTTTGCACATCTGGCGCACAGCTATTGCTATGTTCGTCCCGAAGTGCATCAGGGACGCAGTATGAAGCTGATCGGAGGTCGCCATCCGGTGGTTGAGCGCCATTTAAATAGCGATGAGCCTTTTGTTGCCAATGATACGCATATGGATATGAAATCACGGCGCTTCATGCTGCTGACCGGGCCGAATATGGGCGGCAAATCCACCTATATGCGGCAGGTGGCCTGGATGGTCTGGCTGGCGCATACCGGCTGTTTTGTACCTGCTGAGGAAGCACGCATTCCTTTGACCAAACGTATTTTTACCCGTGTAGGCGCTGGCGATGAACTGACCAGTGGTCGTTCCACTTTTATGGTGGAAATGATGGAAACAGCTACAATTCTGAATCAGCTGGAGCCGCGTTCACTGGTTATCGTTGATGAAATTGGTCGTGGTACCAGTACATGGGACGGCTTGGCTATCGCCTGGTCGGTGGCTGAGTCTTTGATTGGAGCAGATGATGTGTTGACCCTGTTTGCTACCCATTATCATGAACTGACTGAACTGCCCGACAAACTTGAAGCGGCATTTAATGCTTCGGTAACGGTGCGGGAATGGAATGGCTCGGTAATATTCATGCATCAGGTTGTGGAGGATGCCGCTGATCAGTCTTATGGTATTGCCGTAGCACAATTGGCAGGGTTACCGCGTGAAGTTATCAAGCGAGCACGTGAACATCTGTTTCGACTTGAACATGGTTCAGAGGTGGCAGCAGAATCCGGGAAACCGCAGCTTGGATTGTTTGCCGAAGCAGAGAAAAGGCGGCAGGAGATAGAACTGGAAAAGTTTCGCAGGGTAAAATCCTTGTTGCAGGATGCCGAGGTAGAAACTATGCGGCCTGTTGAGGCATTGCTGGTTCTGGATAATCTAAAAAAAGAGGTGGATTGAAAATGAAGAAAATAGGTTGGGTACTGGTATTGTTGATTGGCGCATTGTCTGGCTGCACCTGGGTAGAGTCTACAGATGCGGGTCAGAATGTTCGTCTGGTTTCAGTTGATCAGGTTGGACAATGTAAAAAACTGGGAAAAACTACAGTCTCCGTATTGGATAAAGTGGGCTTTATTTCGCGTTCAGATGATAAGGTTGATGAGGAGTTGAAAATTTTGGCAAGAAACAGCGCTGCAGATATGGGTGGCGATACAATTGTTGTAGCAGGTGTTGTAAGCAAAGGGGAGCAGCCTTTTTTTGTATATAGATGTGGGCGGTAAAGATACTTTCTGAGGAGCTTCACAGGAGTGTTCTCTTCGGGCCAGTTCATTTTTGCATTCTACGGCGTTATTCCTTGCTGATATACTAAGCCCTTCATAACTAAACCACTACCGGCTGATGCCGGTAGGTTTCCTTTCGGAGTGTAACTCCAAATACTGAAGTATGATGTCGTCAGTAATATTTCCGCTGGTGGTCGAAAAATACCCTCGCGCCCAGAACCGTCTTCCCCAGT
>JAJRTX010000143.1 GCA_021545665.1 Zetaproteobacteria bacterium | reverse complement strand
GAAAATCGGTGTTGGTTTGGAACACTGATGACCGGGCTTTAGCAAAACCCAACCGCCATGCTGAGCATAATTCAACATCTCTATACTGGTATCTTCACCATGAATCTGGCCCAGCATCTGTTCCATCTTGGCTGGCATGAAGGGTGCAAGTTGCAGCGCCACCAGACGAAGCGTTTCAATCAGGTGATACAATACCGTATCCAGCCGGGCTTTATTTCCTGCTTTGGCCAATGCCCAGGGAGCATTCTCTTCAACGTAGCGGTTACCATGCCGAACCACCTCATTGATTCGCTCCAGTGCAATGTGAAATGCCTGCCTGTCCATTGCACTGATAGCTTCTAATTGCATGCTTTCCACATTGGCAATCAAAGCTCGATCAATATTCTCCTCTTCACTGACCTGACCCAGCACACCATCGCTGTATTTATTCAACATAGCCAGAGAACGATTGAGTAAATTACCAACATCATTGGCCAGTTCTGAATTATAACGTTGTTTCAATGCTGTGAATGAAAAATCCCCGTCCTGCCCAAAGGGCACTTCGCGCAATAAAAAGTAGCGAATCACATCGACATCATATTGTTCAAGCAATTCAGCAGGGCGAAGCGCATTACCCATAGACTTGCTCATCTTTTTTCCTTCCACTGTCCACCAACCGTGTGCAAACACGCGTTTCGGCAAGGGAAGATCAGCAGCCATTAGCATACACGGCCAGTAGATAGCATGAAAACGCAATATATCCTTACCAATCAGATGTACATCGACAGGCCAGAATTCATCCATCTTCTGATCAGGAAAACCCAGAGCAGTGATATAATTGCTCAAAGCATCAATCCATACATAAATCACATGTTTTTCATCGCCGGGAACCGGAATACCCCAGGAAAAGGTCGTGCGCGAAACTGACAGGTCGTTTAACCCCGACTCAACAAAACGCAATACCTCATTCCGCCTTGACTCCGGCCCAATGAAATCCGGATTGGCATGGATATATTCAATAAGACGATCTTGAAATGCGCTCAGACGAAAAAAATAGGATTCCTCCTGAACCTTATCTACGCCACGCTTACAGTCCGGACACTTCTTACCTTCCCAGCACTCCGCTTCTTTCAGCTGGGTTTCTTTCCAATACGTCTCGCAGGGAATGCAATACCAGTCTTCATAAAAACCCTTGTAGATTGTTCCGGCATTTTCCAATCGTCTCCACAAAGCCTGCACACCCAGTTTATGTCGCTCTGAACTGGTACGGATGAAATCATCATTGGTGATTCCCAGCTCTGGCCAAAGACTCTGATAACGTTCGACAACCTGATTTGCCAGTTCAATCGGCGGCATACCGCGTTTTTCAGCCGCCCGCTGCACCTTTTGCCCGTGCTCATCCACCCCGGTGAGGAAAAAAACCTTCCGATTGGCCATGCGCTGGTGGCGAGCCAGAACATCCGCTGCAATCGTCGTATAAATATGACCCAGATGTGGCTCATCATTAACATAATAAATCGGTGTTGTGACGTAATAACTATCCATGTTCAGTATTTCTCTCCAATACTACTCAGAGCAGAACTCTAACCTGATAAATAAGTAAAGGGCATCTTGAAAAAACCTGGATATATTTCTTCGAATATCCAGAGAAAAGACCCCTGCAAACCAGAGGCCTTTTTAATAGCCATTACTGATGGATCTATTTCAGAGTTTTAATATAGGCCGCAATATCCTGCCCTTTAGCACCACATTTCTTCTGGGCAGGCATTCTGGTTTTAGCTGCTGAGTTACCAGTCAATGTTTTGATTGCCTCTTTTGAGCTACAGACCCAGGCAGCTATGCTCGCTTCATCCCATACAAAAGTGGCTTTTTTGAGATCACCGCTGTACTGCCTGAAAGCACTATTTTTACCTGCTGTTTTCCCATATACTCCAAACAAATTCGGACCCGTCATCTGCCGACCACCGGCAGCAAATGAATGACAAGCTTTACACTTTCTCGCCAAACTCTTGCCCTTGATGGCATCACC
Source organism: Zetaproteobacteria bacterium (assembly GCA_021545665.1). Next base: position 4,134 of record JAJRTX010000143.1, on the reverse strand, counting down.
AACACTCACTACAGTAGTGGCTGCTGCTTTAACTACTTCAGCTGCTTTAACTACTTCAGCTGCTTTAACTACTTCAGCTGCTTTAACTACTTCAGCTGCTTTAACTACTTCAGCTGCTTTGACTGCTTCAGCTGCTTTGACTGCTTCAGCTGCTTTGACTGCTTCAGCTGCTTTGACTGCTTCAGCTGCTTTGGCTACTTCAGCTGCTTTGGCTACTTCAGCTGCTTTGACTGCCTCTGTATCAGCTTCACTGACTGCTTGTGTGGTCAGTTGTTTCTGCTGCACAACTTCTTCTTTCTCAGACTGACAACCTGATAGCAGAAAACCTGCTAAAAGACCGAATATCCAGACATATTTCATCATCTCACCTTCCAATTTTTTTTGCCACTATAATTATATTATCTTCACTATGCAAAAAAGTTTCAATAATACCCGAATCTATTTTTTCAATTACTAAAAAACATCCTATTACGCATATTATTATTGGCTCTGACAGACTCCTGGAAAAACAGGAATCATCTGTTTTATACGTCCTGAAGTGTTCCCACGTCAGAGCACTATGGATAATTTGGGACAAAACGCTATAAGTATAACCCTTGCTGTCTCATATCGGATATCTCAGGGAGTTCATCCAAAAAATAACTGCGGTTGAATCAGTCTGTCTGCGAATATACAGGTAGATGAAGCCAGCACGTCTATCAATTTTGTCCCCTCAGCGTATGCTTCGCCACCTGTCAGTCTGGCTGCAGAATGCGCACAATTACAGAATGGAGCTCCATAGTGTCAAAAAAGAAAAAGAAGACCGTAACTACGAGAACACAGCCAGATCAACCACGTGGAAAAACAGTGCCCGGTAGAAGAGTACCGCGCCACAAAAGGCAGAATAAGGATTCTGAATCAGCTGCTGAGACTCCAGGTCGTTCATTTAAATGGCCAAACCAGATGTCTGGGGAGGACTCAAAAGATTGTCGTTCTAAAGAACGAGATGAGCAATCTGGAAAACAGAAAGCTCATTCAAAGTCCCGCTCCGGTCATATTTCCCGGTCGAAATATGGAAAACAGGATCAGCGCACATGGATTGGCAAAGTCTCGGCGCACCCGGATGGTTTCGGTTTTGTTGATGTGGAAGGACGGGATAAGGGATTTTTTCTGCCGCATGAAGAAATGCGCGATCTGATGCATGGGGACACGGTAGAAATCCGCGCTGTCTTCAACCGTGGTCGTGAATCAGCTGAAGTTATACGTCTCATTGAGCAGGCTTCTGCAATTCTGGTTGGCCAATTCAAATTGCAGGGTGGTATTGGTCTGGTGAAACCGCGTTCGCGCAAAATAACACAAACGATCCTTATCACCCGACAGGATGCCAAAGGTGTCCGTGACGGGGACTGGGTTCGCATCAAAGTAAAACGCGGCACCAGTCCCCTGCATGGCTCAGTACTGGAAGTGCTCGGAGATAATCTGACACCGACAAAGTTGATCGATCTGATTGTTGCTGAACTGGAACTGGCAGCTGAATTCCCTGATGCTGTTGTGGCTGAAGCAGCGATGTTTGCAGATTATGTTAGCCGGACGGATTATAAAGATCGACTGGATTTGAGACATCTGCACTTTGTCACCATTGATGGTGAAGATGCGCGTGACTTTGACGATGCTATCTGTGTAACAGCACGCGGTGAAGGCTTCGAGGCCTGGGTCGCCATTGCTGATGTGGCCCATTATGTACGCCCGAACAGCGCCTTGGACAGGGAAGCACTGGAACGATCCAATTCCTTCTATTTTCCGGATCGCGTGATTCCCATGTTACCCGAAAAACTGTCCAACGGCCTGTGCTCACTGAACCCGGATGTTCCACGTCTGGCCATGGCCGTTCGCATGCGCTTTGATGCCAATGGCAGACGCCGCTCCATCCGTGTATATGAAACAGTTATCCACTCTCAGGCCCGACTGACCTACACGCAGGTGGCTGCATGGCTGGATTCGCATGATAAATCAGCCATCACCCAATCGAATGTGCGAAATATGATTAATGAGGCGGCTCGCTTATTTAGAAAACTTGAACGTTTAAGGAAGAAGCGCGGCGCGCTTGATCTGGATATGCCGGAAGTTCGCGCTGTATTGAAAGATGATGTCGTGCTCGATATCAAAGCCAGCGAACGCAATATTGCGCATAGACTTATCGAAGAAATGATGCTTGCTGCCAATACGGCCATAGCAGAATTCATGGAGGCAAAAAAATGTACCCTGCTCTACCGTGTGCATGCGCCGCCTGAGCGGGAGAAAATCGAAACACTGAATGAGTTCCTCGAACCATTCGGCCTCTTCGTTCGACTGCCCAAAGCAAAAGACAGGGATGGCCATGTAAAACCCGGAGATGTACAGCGAGTTCTGGAGCAATCTGAAGGAAAACCCTTTGCCCACGTACTGCACCGATTGGTGTTACGTTCTATGCAACAAGCCAGATATACACCCGTTAACGAAGGGCATTTCGGACTGGCTTTCACATCCTATGCTCATTTCACCAGCCCCATCCGTCGCTATGCTGATTTGACTGTGCACCGCCGTTTGAAAGCCTTGCTGCAAGGCAGAGATCCGAATGCAGTTCAGGCTGCAGACGGGCTAACCGGGGTCGGCGAGCGCACCTCAACGCAGGAGAGAAAACAACAACGCGGTGAATGGGATACCCAGGCTATGCTGGCTGCGTTATTTCATAGCAATGATATAGGTAAAACCATGCCGGCAAGGATTTCCGGCCTGACCAAACGCCGCATTTTCTTTGAGCTCAAACCTACTATGGCTGAGGGTTCATTATCTATAGATGACCTCGAAGGTGCATTTATTTTGGATGAAACCGGCCATCGCTTAACCGCCCGTCATGGCGGCTATAGTTACCACCTCGGTGACCGGATTGATGTAATTATTGAGTCTACCGACCCGGTAAGAGGCATCATTCATGTTACTCTGGCCACAAATCAGGAAAACTAATATAAACAGGCTATTCTCAGAGGCCTGACTGCAACTGCCACTTTAACGCATGCGTTCTTGCGCAATTCGCTATCTTTGGCATGATTCCGACCACACAATATCAGTCATGCCGGGATGGTGGAACTGGTAGACACAAGGGACTTAAAATCCCTCGGAAAGGAATTTCTGTGCGGGTTCGACTCCCGCTCCCGGTACCAGCTTTAATTACTTATCATATAACGGTTTTTGTCGACGGCTCATATTCTCAGTGTCCATGATATGACCAAATATTTCTGATTTTATCGCCAGTATGTGGATACATCTCAGGCATCCACATACTAAGACCTTCATAAATAAAGCCAGTAGCGTTATGATTACAAGATGAAAGGCAAACGGGAATGTGATGGCAGGAAACTAAACCAAGCGTCAAAGGAAGCCTTATGGCTTCGAGGCATCCAGTAGATTCTGGACGGCAAGACACCAGAAATAGTTGCCAAATCCTTTGAGATGAATGTCCGGACTGTTTACAAATGGCTTATGACGTATCACTACGGTAGATGAGAAGCGCTGAAGTCTAGTAGCATATCTGGTCAGCCGCCGAAGCTCAGTGGAGAGCAAATGCAGTGGTTGGCGAAAACAGTGAATGACAAGAACCCATTGCAACTGAATTTTGTTTATCGCTATGGACATTAGGCATGATTCGCCAGGTGATCCGAGATCAGTTTGGCACCTCATTGAGTGAGGGTGTCTGTGGGTCGTGTCATGCGTCGCCCGGGGTTTACGCCACAACGTCCGCTACATCGCGCATGGCAACGGGATGAGGCATTGCTGAACGAATGGATGGCGGTTGAATATCCAAAGATCAAGGCACGTGCTAAAGATGAAGGGGCGACTATCCTTTTTGGTGATGAATCGGGTATTCGGTCTGACTATCACTCTGATACGACATGGGGCAAGTCGGGAGAAACACCAGTGGTGAGTGTGACAGGCTTCCAGGTACAGGTTAAATATGATCTCAGCTGTCAGTGCCAAAGGTGAATTCCGCTTCATGACTGTGGAAGGGAGCGTGAATACGGATGTATTCCACAAGTTTATCAAGAGGCTGGTGGCAGACATGAAGCAAAGAATCTTCCTGGTTCTGGATAATTGCCGTATCCACCATGCAAAAAAGGT
>JAJRTX010000142.1 GCA_021545665.1 Zetaproteobacteria bacterium | reverse complement strand
TTTAATACAGCATAAGGTCCAAGCTCACAGTTTTCTCCAATACTGGTTTCACCCAGCAACTGGCAACCCGCATGAATCAGCGTATCCACTTCAATGATAACCGATGCTTCAATACGTACTGTTTCAGGACTTTCTATGGTCACGCCGTTGGCCTGCCAATGCTGAATGATGCGTTTCTGCATTAAATCTTCGACATGCGCCAGCTGGATTCTGTCATTCACTCCGAGCATCTCATCTGCATCCGGCATAAGCACAGCTTCAACCTGCTGCCCTGAAGCCACAGCCAGTGGCACGATATCCGGTAAATAATATTCACCCTGTGTATTCTGATTGCCTATGGCATGCAACAGCTCAAATAACACGGCATGCCGAACACAATAGATGCCGCTACTCACCTCGCCAATCTGCCGTTGCTGATGGCCGGCATCTTTTTCTTCGACTATCGCAGCCACTTTCTGCGCAGCATCGCGCACAACACGACCATATCCGAACGGATTTTTCGGCTTTGCAGTCAACAGCGTGACATCAGACCTGAGCCTGCGATGTTCAGCAATTAAATGAGCCAACGTTTCGGTTTGCAGCAACGGCGTATCGCCACAGACAATCAGTACATCTGCCACATCCTGTATGAACGGCTCACATTGCCTGACTGCATGGCCTGTACCGAGCTGTTTCTCCTGAATCACCCATTGCAAATTCTCCGGTTGCCCGATTGTGCTGCGCACCAGCTCTGATTCATGACCGATGACCACCGCAACTGCTTTCGGTTGCAGTAATTCCACGCTCTGAATGACATGATCAATCATGGCCCTGCCCAGTACCTGATGTAACACCTTGGGCAGGCTAGACCGCATGCGAGTGCCTTTACCGGCGGCCAGCACACATATATGCAAATCAGAAAAGTCGGGTTTTCTCATTTATCATTCTCCCTGATTAACATATGTGGAAACGGGTAGATTGCCAGCTCATAATGCAAAAGGGTCGCACATTGTGCGACCCCTTGCAAAACATCCTGACATCTGATGTGAACTTCAAAAAAGCAAAAGCGTCCTAAATTACTTCTTTTTCTTACGCAGCCAAAGGAGTCGGGCAGTCATCATGGCCAGCTCACCCTCAGCTTTGGCATAATCAATACCTTCCTTGCGATCAGCCAGCACTTCCTGAGCTTTTCGTTCGGCATCCTTGGCAGCGGCCTCATCAATATCATGCGCACGCTCAGCTGAATCAGACAATATAGTAACTATATCCGGCTGCACTTCGATAAAACCGCCGGATACAAATACTTCATCAACCTCTTCACCATGCGTAATACGAAGTTCGCCGACAGCCAGGGCACTAAGCAACGGCGTATGCTTGGGCAAAATACCCAGTTCACCAGCTGCTCCCGGAGCCACCAGGAAATCAGCCTCACCGCGATAAACTTCGCGTTCAGGCGTAGCTACCAGCACTTGCATTGTTGAAGCCATTAGCTTTTAGCCGCCATCTTTTCAGCTTTGGCAACCGCCATCTCAATGTCACCCACCATGTAGAATGCCTGTTCCGGCAAGTGGTCGTATTCTCCAGCCAGAATGCCTTTAAATCCCTTGATGGTCTCTTCTTTCTTGGCATATACACCCGGAGAACCGGTAAATACTTCTGCAACATGGAACGGCTGCGACAGAAAGCGTTGAATCTTGCGCGCACGCGTCACCGCCAGTTTGTCCTCATCAGACAACTCATCCATACCAAGAATGGCAATAATGTCCTGAAGCTCTTTGTAGCGCTGCAATGTCTGCTGTACGCCCTGAGCTACCTCATAATGCTCGATGCCGATGATCTTCGGATCCAACTGACGGGAAGTGGAATCCAGTGGATCCACCGCAGGATAAATACCCAGCTCGGCAATCTGACGGCTCAACACGATGGTTGAATCCAGATGAGCAAACGTCGTGGCAGGAGCCGGATCGGTCAGATCATCCGCAGGTACATAAACAGCCTGTACGGAGGTAATCGAGCCGGTCTTGGTAGAAGCAATACGCTCCTGCAAGCGGCCCATTTCTTCAGCCAGGTTAGGCTGGTAACCCACAGCAGAAGGCATACGGCCCAGCAGTGCGGATACTTCCACACCAGCCAGAGAGTAACGGTAGATATTGTCAATGAAGATCAGCACATCAAGGCCATCATCACGGAAATACTCAGCCATGGTCAAACCGGTCAGTGCTACACGCAGGCGGTTGCCCGGAGGCTCATTCATCTGACCGTAAACCAGTGCCACTTTATCCAGTACGTTGGACTCCTTCATCTCATAGTAGAAGTCATTACCTTCACGGGTGCGCTCACCAACACCTGCAAAGACGGAGTAGCCACCATGCGCCTTGGCAATGTTATTGATCAGCTCCATCATATTCACGGTCTTGCCCACGCCGGCACCACCGAATAAACCAACCTTGCCGCCCTTGGCGATAGGTGCCATCAGGTCGATCACCTTAATGCCGGTTTCAAGAATTTCCTGAGCCGGAGAAAGCTCATCAAAAGCTGGCGCAGCACGATGAATTTCCCAGCGATCTTCGGAGTCTACGTGCTCTCCATCAAAGTCAATGCCTTCGCCGAGCACATTCATAATGCGGCCAAGCGTTGCTTTACCTACAGGCACTTTAATTGCCGCACCGGTATCACTTGCCTGCATACCGCGCTTGAGTCCATCTGTGGTACCCATGGCAACTGCACGCACTGTGTTATCACCAAGATGCTGCTGGACTTCCAGCGTCAGCTTAGGATCTGTCATAACCAATGCATTATAGATTTTTGGTAATTCTCCGGCATTGAAACGAATATCCACAACCGGACCGATGACTTGGACAATACTACCTGTGCTCATCTTTATGACCTCTCTTATTTCCTGAACTGTTAGCCAGCCGCTGCAGCGCCGGCACAGATCTCTGCTAATTCCTGTGTGATGGCGGCCTGACGGGCCTTGTTATATGTAATGCTAAGATCCTTGACGATATCCCCGGCATTATCCGTTGCTGCCTTCATGGCAACCATACGAGCTGATTGCTCACATGCCTTGTTTTCCAGAACCGCATGATAAACCAGCGACTCCACATAACGGCGAAGCACGCCTTCCAGTACTTCCTTTGCTTCAGGCTCATACAGATAATCCCAATAACCGGAATGCTTTTCCTCAGGCACAGGGCAAGGCAACAGGCGCATAACCTGCGGCTCCTGAGTCATGGTGTTAACAAATTCACTGTAAACCAGATGTACTTCATCCAGTTCCCCGGACAAATAGCGATCCATAGCCAGCGTCACCACGCCCAGAATATCCACCAACTCCGGCGTATCCGAAATATTTTCAATAATGCCCTGCATATCAGCGCCAACACGGCGCATGAACTGTGTGCCTCGGCGGCCAATGGTGAATGCCTCAATATCAACGGTCTGCGACTTCATCAATTGCAATGTTGCTTTAAGGGCATTGGTGTTCAAGCCACCGCACAGACCCTTATCTGTAGTTACAACAATCACACCTACTTGATTAAGTTGTTCACGTTCAACCAGAAACGGATGCTGATATTCAGGGTGTGATTGCATCAAATTGCCGACAATACGCAGGATGCCTTCCGCATAAGAACGGGCAGCCACAACCCGATCCTGCGCCTTGCGCATTTTCGAGGCAGCCACCATCTCCATGGCTTTGGTAATCTTGGCAGTATTCTGAATCGCCTTGATCTGGGTGCGGATTTCCTTGGCTGATGCCACAGTAAACTCCTAGTAGGTTCCGGTTGCTTTGAAGTCAGCAATAGCCTTCTGCAAACCTTCCTCAACCTGTTCATTCAATGCCGGAGCTTTGTTCAGTCCTTCTACCAGCGTACCGTGCTGAGAACTCAGACTGGCCAGATAGGCTCGTTCAAAGGCTGTAACCTGTTTCACGTCTACATCATCCAGATCGCCGTTATTCAGCGCATACAATACAGCTGTCATTTCAGCAACAGACTGGGGATTATTTTCGTCCTGCTTGAGAATTTCCATACCGCGCTTACCACGTTCAATCTGCAAGCGGGTAGCCTCATCCAAATCGGAAGCAAATTGCGCAAATGCTGCCAGCTCACGATATTGGGCCAGATCCAGACGCAGACCACCGCCAACTCTCTTCATCGCCTTGGTCTGGGCGGCACCGCCCACACGTGATACCGACAGACCGGCATTGATAGCCGGACGCTGTCCAGCGTTAAACAGGCTGGTCTCCAGGAATATCTGGCCATCGGTAATGGAAATGACATTAGTCGGCACGAATGCGGATACGTCACCTTCCTGAGTCTCAATAATTGGCAGGGCAGTCAGTGAACCTGTCCGGCCTTTGACTTCGCCTTTGGTGAAATCTTCAACATAAATAGCACTTACACGCGCAGCACGCTCCAGCAGGCGGGAATGCAGATAGAATACATCACCCGGATATGCTTCGCGGCCTGGAGGACGACGCAAAATCAATGATACCTGACGATACGCCCATGCCTGCTTGGTCAGATCATCATAAACAATCAATGCATCTTCGCCACGATCACGGAAATATTCACCCATAGTGCAGCCGGAATATGGTGCAATAAACTGCAGAGCTGCCGATTCAGATGCCGAAGCTGCTACCACAATAGTATTTTCCAGTGCGCCATGATCGCGCAAGGTACGAACCACGCTGGCCACGGTTGACGCCTTCTGTCCGATAGCAACATAAATGCAGGTGACACCCGTATCCTTCTGGTTAATAATGGTATCTATGGCAATCGCAGTTTTACCGGTCTGGCGGTCACCAATAATCAGTTCACGCTGACCGCGACCGATCGGCACCATGGAATCGATAGCCTTAATACCGGTTTGCAGCGGTTGATCAACAGACTGACGCTCAATCACACCGGGAGCAATCCTTTCAACTGCGGAAGCCAATGTAGTCTTGATAGGGCCCTTACCATCAATGGGTTGTCCAAGCGCATTCACAACACGGCCTTTCATTTCCGGGCCAACAGGCACTTCAAAAATTTTGCCGGTACATTTGACTTCGTCGCCTTCACCGAGTTCAGTGAATTCACCAAAGATCACAGCTCCAACGCTGTCTTCTTCCAAATTCAGCACCATGCCCATCAAACCACCGGGGAATTCCAGCATTTCGCCGGCCATAGCACCGGAGAGACCATGAATCAGAGCAACACCGTCACCAACCGAGATAATACGTCCGACATTGGCATCGGCGGCACTGGCCTCAAAGCCTTTGATCTGTTCCTTGATAATTGAGCTGATTTCAGCGGTATCGAGTTTCATGTTTTTTTCCTCTAATACTCAGTTTCTTAAAACTTATGAAGCCAGAACACGGCGCAGGCCGTCCAGCTTCGTGCGTAATGAATAATCAATCTTACGGTCACCAATACTAATAATCATGCCACCGAGAATATCTTTGTCGGTTGCATAATTCAGTCTGACTTTTTTACCTATGGATGCTTCCAGAGCAGCGGCCAGCTTCTGTTGCAGGGCTTCATCAATCTCAGTTGCCAGAACGACATCAGCATCCACTTTGCTGTCGGACTGGCGAACCATTTCCTCAACCAGCTGATGAATTTCAGGCAACAACTCAGATTTATTACGCTCGCATAACATGCTCAGCAATCGCTCTGCTTCAGCTGAGAGCTTGCCGACAGCCTTGAGCAAAACCGACTGTTTCAATTCTGCCGGGTATTCAGGGGAGGCCAGAAATGCAGCCATTTCATCAACAGATGCTACTGCGGCAATCGCAGCAAGATCATCTCTCAACGAAGAACCTTCCTGAATCAGCTCAAACAGGGCGCGTGCATAACGACGCGAAACCTGTGCTGTGTTAGTGCAATTACTCATGCGTTGCCAAAGCCATCGCTAACAATGCCTTCAACCAGCTTGGCATGACGGTTCGCATCCAGTTCTGATTCCACAATCCGCTCGGCCGCCAGCATGGCAATCGATGCCACTTCAGCACGCAGGGTCTGTCTGGCGCGATTGAGTTCAGCGCCAACTTCATCGTGGGCGCCATCAACAATCTGCTGAGCCTCTTCACGGGCTTTAATCACGGATTCTTCACCAATCTCGGCAGATCGCTTTTCAGCCGCTGCAACAATTTCGGATGCCTTGACTCTGGCCTCTTTCAACTGATCGGCAATTTCCGCCTGTGCAATGCTCTTAGCCTGTTTGCCTGCATCAGCAGCTGCCAGACCATCGGCAATCTTCTGCGAGCGCGCTTCCATCAGTTCGGACATCGGCCCGTACAGGTGTTTGCGCATCAGATACACCAGCGTCAGGAAGACGACAATCTGACCAATAAATGTCAGGTCAATACTCATGTGACCACCTCACTATATTCCAGTAATTTAGTTTCTTAGCCAATGAACGGATTGGCGAACAGGAACCACAATGCAAAAGCCATGATGATGAACGGAAAAGATTCCATCAAACCGGCGAAGATGAACATATTGAACATCAACTGCGGGCGCATTTCCGGCTGACGGGAAATACCTTCAAGCGTCTTGGAGCAGATCAAACCCCAACCAATTGCTGAACCCATGCCGGCTGCGGCCAGGATTACACCAACTGAAATTGCGGTAGCTGCGATGATAATTGTATTTGCGTCCATATTTATTACTCCTCTACGTTATAAAAAAATCAGTGTTCTACCGGCTGGTGTGCAATGGATAAGTACACCACGGTAAGAATCATAAAGATAAAGGCCTGCAAGAGACCGATAAACAGGTGGAAAATAGTCCAGGCAAGTCCAACAAAGAAACCTGCCGCCATGCCAACTGGTCCGCCGCCAAGCAGCAGGAATGCAATCAGCAGGAAAATCACCTCACCTGCAAACATATTGCCGAACAGACGGAAGGAAAGTGACAATGGCTTGGCAATCTCTTCCACCAGTTTTAGAATCAGATTGATCGGCATGACAATCGGCTTCAAAAAACCCGGCACCAGATTGGTAAATGGCTCAAATAACAGTTCTTTACAGAAGTGGACAGGTTTGAGCTTAAATTCGTAATATAATACCAGCGCAAAGATCGATACGGCCATGGCGGCCGGCATATTCAGATCATTGGAGGGAACAGGTCGAAAATGTTCAGCGCCAAACAGGTGGGCAATATTACCCAGCAGGAAAGCAGGCAGAATATCAATGCTGTTAATTAAAGCGATAAAACAAAAAACAGTAAATGCAAGTGGGGCGATTAATGGATTGTGAACCGGGAAATTATCAGTCACGGTCTGGTCGATAAAGCCAACCACGGATTCCATGAAATTCTGTGCCCCTGTAGGCGCGCCTTCCACCAGCTTGCCTTTCAGCCACAGTGCAAAGCCGAACATACCGCCGGCCACAATAATAGTAACCAGCATGGTATCTAGATGAATCTGCATAAACGGATTGGATTCATCGAATTTTACAACCCAATATTGCAGATGCCCTGCAATTCCACCGTCGCCGTGACCCTGATCAGCCAATCCCGTCTCCTGTATTTTCTTTTTGTTCTTTCATAAAGCCAAGCAGGGCGCATATAAAAATAACAGCCTGCGCCAAAAACATCCCCCCTGCGATAATCAACAGGTGCAGATTCAACAGCTGTGCTATAAACAATCCGGCCAACAGAGCAACAAACCGTAGCGCAGCACCCTGATACAATGAGCGCTGACTGGCTTGAACATCCAAGCCTGCTGTTTTCTCAAGTCGGCGAGCAAGCCAAGCCGCATTAACCACCATCAGCACTACGCCATACAATAGAGCAAATGCAAACTCAATCCGACCCACCAAAACCAGCCCGACAAATCCAATGGATCCAATGATCAGCTGCAAACGTATCATAACGCTTGAAGCCAGCAACTTCGATGGGGAGGCTGCCACTGGATTTAATGGTTGAGGCATAAATTACCGCTTAAAAACACCAAGATACTCATACCCTCATCCCGAGCGGGTCGCATTATAGCGTTGCCCTCATGGTATTTCAAGCCATAAAATTCGCTTAACAGACATTTTTTATATATAAATTTTTTCGGTGTCAGTGGCAGCTATACTTTCAGATTAATCCACCCAGCGCCTGTCTGCATATATTCAATAATGGTTCGGGGTAGATGCCAAGAATCACCACAGCAATAGCCGTAATAGTGACCGTCGCCTGCACTAACCGATTCTCAACAAAGTTAAAGGCGACACGCTCTTCGTCAAAGTAAATATATTTAACCACGCGAATATAATAAAAGGCTCCGATAGCGGAAAACAGCAAGGCATACAGCACCAAATACAGATGGCCTGCCTCAACTGCCGCCATAAAGACAACATACTTGCCCCAGAATCCGGCCAGGAACGGAATGCCGCCAAGTGAGAACAGGAACAACCCCATGGCCAGTGCATAACCAGGACGCACTTTCGACAGTCCGGCAAAATCATCCAGCAATTCTCCCTGTATACCCTCGCGTCGCATCAGAATGATAATGGCAAACACACCCATGGTCATAAACAGGTAGATACTCATATAAACCAGTATACCCGCATAACCTTCAGGACTGGCTGCAATCAGGCCAAGGGTGATAAAACCGACATGGCCAATGGTGGAATAGGCCAGCATACGCTTGATATTGCGCTGGGCAATCGCAGCCAGATTGCCAATTGCCATACTCAATACGGCCATAATGGTAAGAATTGTTGTGTATTCATACTGTACGGCAGGCAAGACATCAACAACGATACGCATGAACACAACAAGGCCTGCAACCTTGGGTGCCACAGACATAAAGGCCGTAATCGGCGTTGGTGCGCCTTCATAGGCATCCGGTGTCCACATATGAAATGGTGCCATAGACACCTTGAAACCCAGACCTGCCAAAAGGAATACCAGACCCAGCAGCACAGCAACATCCGCATTCGCTCCAGCTGCCGTCAAACCCTTGCCCATAGCTACAAAATCAAAACTGCCGCTGACACCGTAGAGGAAAGTAACACCGTAAAGCAGCATACATGATGACAAGGCTCCAAGAATAAAATACTTTAGCGCTGCTTCATTTGAACGCAGCACATCACGTTGATAACCCACCAACACATAAATCGATAGCGCCATCAACTCCAGACCCAAATACATGGTGATAAAATTATTAGCTGAAGCCATCAGCATCATGCCCAGCATGGCAAACAACATCAGTACATAATATTCACCAACGTTTTCCTCATTTTTCATATATTCGATGGAAATCGCCATGGCCAGTGCCGTGGCGGCATAAATCAGCAATTTTGCAAACGCCGCAAACTGATCAAAAACAAAAAAACCGTAAAATGCCACCAGCGTCTCTTCTGGTCGCAGGCAAATCGTGCCTATGCCTGCCACAACAACCGTCAGAATAGCCAGATAGGCAGTCATAGCTTTGCGCTCTTTGGACAAAAACAGGTCAATCAACAGCAACGCCATGGCCATAATGGCCACAATCATCTCCGGCAGCAGCGTAATCAGATGCTCGGGAAACGGGAACGGGAACGTCACATTAGCCATCAATCACTCCTCAATGATGCGCAGGCATGGCCTGCACAAGTGCAGTCGCTGCTACATCCAGCTTGCTTGATGTTGCTTGCTCAACCAGGTGAGCCACCGATACATGCATCACATCCAGCACCGGCAGCGGGTAGAAGCCCATCCACAGCACCAGTAGCATCAACGGTACAAAAAAACCAAATTCGCGCAAACTCATATCCTGCATTGTTTTTACCGAGTCCTTGACTAAATCGCCCATAATCACCCGTTTGTACATCCACAGCGTATAACAGGCCGAGAGCACCACGCTGGTCGCCGCTGCAATAGCTACCCATTTAGCGGATACATCCATATGTACTGGATCAGCCTGAAATGTGCCGATCAACACCATGATTTCACCAACAAATGCCGACGCCCCCGGCAGGGCCACATTGGCCATACAGAAAAACATCATGACAGCGGCAAAAACCGGCATCACATTGGCCACGCCGCCATAATCGGCAATTTCCCGCGTATGCAGGCGGTCATACATCACGCCAACGCACAGGAACAGAGCGGCGGCGACAAAGCCGTGCGAAATCATGCCAATCACTGCGCCTTCAACCGCCGTCTGGTTTAGCATGAAAGTGCCCAGCGTGACAAAGCCCATATGGGCAATCGACGAATAGGCGATCAGCCGTTTCATATCGGTCTGCATCATGGCTACCAGTGAGATATAGATGATGGCTACCAAACTCAATGCCACCATGAACGGCACAAAATACTGCGAAGCATCCGGCAACATGGGCAGCGAAAAACGCAGGAAGCCGTAAGCACCCATTTTCAACAAAATCCCGGCCAGAATCACTGAACCTGCCGTCGGTGCTTCAGTATGCGCATCCGGCAACCAGGTATGCACCGGCCACATCGGCACTTTCACAGCAAACGCAAAGAAGAAGGCGATGAATATCCAGATCTGCCAAGTCATATCAAATGGATATGCCATAAAATCAAGCATATTGAAGGTGTGACCGGCCTTGAAATACATGGCCAGCAGCGCCATCAGCATGAGCACCGAGCCGGCCAGTGTATAGAGAAAGAACTTGATAGTGGCATAAACACGATTTTTGCCACCCCAGATGCCAATGATCAGATACATCGGAATCAGCATCGCTTCCCAGAAAAAGTAGAACAAAATCGCATCTAGCGCCGAAAACACACCTATCAGCGTTGTTTCCAGAACCAGGAAAGCAATCATGTAGCCCTTCACCCGTGACTGAATACAATCCCAGGCGGAAACGATACAGACTATGGTGAGCAGGCTGGTCAACACAATAAATGGCATGGATATGCCATCCACACCCAGCTGGTAATTGATATTAAAAGCCGGAATCCAGTGATGCAATTCCACAAACTGCATATCCGCCGTGGTCGTATCAAATGAAAGAGCCAACGGCAGTGTAACCAGGAAAGTAAGTGATGAAACAGCCAGCGCCGACCAGCGTACGGCATTATCGCCGCGTGCAAACAACCAGATGAGCAGCGCGCCCAGCAAAGGCAAGAAAATACTGACAGTCAGAATGGGAAAATCCATTTCGGTGATCCCCCCCTTAAGCCTTGAGCAGCAAATAGGTCAGGAATCCGAAGACCCCGATCACCATCGCAAAAGCATAATGAAATACCATGCCGGTCTGCATGGCGCGCATGCGTGCCGCCCCGGCCAGTACAGATGCAACAATGCCACCATGAATAGCGCCCTTGTCGATCATGCCCAGATCACCCTTCTTCCACAGCAGGGTTCCAAGACAACGGGCCGGACGGATAAATATCTTTTCATACAATTCATCCCAGTACCATTTATTGAGCAGGAAGCCATGAATCGGGCCGGAAGCTTTGGCAAATTTAGCTGGCATAGCTGTTTCGCGGAAATACATAACGTAGGCCAGACCTATGCCGCCTACAGCCAGCCAGAACGGTGCAGAAAAGATAAAGTGATACCAGGCATGCGGGCCGTGTTCATGGATCATCATCAGCGGATTATGTTCATCCAGCACAAAAATCGAGTCAGTGAAAAAACCCTTAATGATTTCCGGATTGGTAATATCCAGCACTATCACGCCCCACATACCAGAGAATACAGCGCCTACAGCCAGTATCATCAAAGGCACAGTAATGACTTTGGGGGACTCATGCAGATGCGCTTTCACATGCTCATCCACCCGATCCGAATTATGGAAGGTCAGGAAAAACATACGGAAGGTATAGAAGGCGGTCATAAACACGGCGGTCAGCACAGAAAAAGATGCAAACGAACCGATCCAGCCCATATCGCGCACCAGCGTGGCCTCAATAATCAGATCCTTGGAAAAGAAACCGGCAAACGGCGGAATACCGGACAGGGCAAGGGCGGCAAGGAACATGGTCGTATAAGTGATCGGCATATACTTGCGCAATTGTCCCATTTTACGAATATCCTGCTCAGCCATAACGGCATGAATTGCCGATCCGGCGCCGAGAAACAGCAGAGCCTTGAAATAAGCGTGCGTCATCAGATGAAAAATGCCCGCCGAATAGGCCGAGACGCCACAGGCGACAAACATATAACCCAGTTGCGAACAGGTGGAGTAGGCAATGACGCGCTTGATATCATTCTGCACCAGACCAATGGTGGCGCACATCCAGGCGGTAATGGAACCCACCAACACCACAGCAGCCAGGGCGGTTTCGGAGAACTCGAACATGGGCGACAAACGTGCCACCATGAACACGCCTGCTGTCACCATCGTTGCTGCATGGATCAGCGCTGAAATTGGCGTCGGGCCTTCCATGGAATCCGGCAGCCAGACATGCAGCGGCACCTGACCTGATTTGCCCATGGCGCCAACAAACAGAGCCAGACAAATAAAGGTGATAGCGCTGACTTCCCAGCCCATAAAACCAAGCGTGAGGTTCTGCGCCGCGAACTCGGGCGTAGCGGCAAATACAGTCAGGTATTCAATATTACCGTAATAGTACCAGACGGCCATAATACCAATGACAAAACCAAAGTCGCCAATACGGTTGACCACAAATGCCTTCATGGAGGCGTAGATAGCGCTTTCGCGTTTAAACCAGAACCCGATCAGCAGATAGGAGAACAGGCCTACTGCTTCCCAGCCAAAGAATAGCGTGAAAAAGCTGTTGCCCATCACCAGGACCAACATGGAGAACGTAAAGGCGCAAATATACGAAAAGAAGCGCGGATAACCGGGATCGCCATGCATATAGCCTATGGTATAGATATGCACGCAGGCTGAGACGATAGTCACTGTCACCATCATAATGGCAGTCAGTCGATCAACCAGCATGCCTATCGGCACCTGAAAATCGCCGGATACGATCCAGACCCAGAAGTTGCCGTGGAACGATGCGCCCGCCATCACCTGGGTGAACACATGCACCGACAGCAGAGCAGCCAGAATCACGCTGCCCGAAGTCACCATATGCGACAATTTCTCTTTCAGCGCCCAGCCGAACAGGCCCGCCGTCAGTGCACCGAGCAGGGGCAGGGCTGGAATAGCGAGCAATTCGATTGTGCTCAGTGTTAATGCTGTCTCATTCACTGTTTGCCCCCCATGTTTGCTTCTTATTAACCCTGCAACGCATTGATATCTTCAATTTCAATGGAACGCCGCGTACGGTAATAAGCCACCAGAATCGCCAGACCCACGGCGACTTCACAGGCCGCCACCGTCAATACGAAGAAGACAAATATCTGTCCACTCAGATCATTCAGAAAGTGTGAGAATGCCACCAGATTGATATTCACAGCCAGCAGCATCAGCTCAATGCACATCAGAATGGCAATCACATTCTTGCGATTGAGAAACAGACCGATCACACCGAGCGAAAACAGTGCGGCGGCGACAATCAGATATTGAGATAATCCAACCATTACATCCTCACCTTGCGCAGACGATCCGCCTTGCTTGCTTTCACCTGAGCCGACATATTCTGGTATTTGGCATCCTTGCGAGCGCGCAGGGTCAGCACAATGGAACCAATCAACGCCACCAGCAGAATAATCGCGGCAATTTCAAAACCGAGTAAATATTTGGTATACAGCACCTGACCGATCTGTTCGGTATTATTGATATTCTGTGGCAAATGCGAAGCGCTTGCTTTGGCGCCGCTGGAGAATATGCCTGAACTTGCGGCAGCAATAAATTCGATCAATAAAACGACAGCGATCATGCCGCCCAGCGGCAGATATTGCAGAAAACCTTCACGCATTTTTGCCACATTGATTTCCAGCATCATCACCACGAACATGAATAGCACCATGACAGCTCCAACATAAATCAGGATCAGGATGATCCCGAGAAATTCGGCATCCAGCAGGAAAAATAGCCCGGAGGCATTAAAGAAGCAGAAAATCAGAAACATCACCGAATGCATGGTATTGCGCGCCAGCACCACGCCCATGGCGGAGAGCACAGCTAAACCTGCAAACAGGTTAAAAAATGCGGTTTCGAGCATCTCTCCCTCCCCCTAACTATAACGCGCATCGGCAGCAATATTCGCTGCGATCTGCTTCTCATAACGTGCGCCATTGGCCAGCAACATGTCTTTTGTATAATACAGTCCATCACGTGTTTCACAGGCATATTCAAATTCCTGAGTTTCCACAATCGCATCCACCGGGCATGCCTCCTGGCATAAGCCACAGTATATGCATTTGGAAAAATCAATATCATAGCGGGTGGTGCGGCGACTACCATCATCCCGCTCTTCGGACTCGATGGTGATGGCCAGAGCAGGGCAAACCACTTCACACAACTTGCAGGCAATGCAGCGTTCCTCACCGGAGCCATAACGACGCAATGCATGCAGACCACGAAAACGAGGGGAGAGAGGTGTTTTTTCTTCCGGATATTCCACCGTGATCTTCTTTCTGAACAGATAACGACCGGTCAATGACAAACCGATTACCAACTCCCATAAAAACCAGGTCTTGAATGCGCGCTTTAACATGCCATCACCTCCAGGCCAGCCAGAAGTCAATGATACCATCCAGGCCCGGCGTGTAGATGAACAGACCAACAACAAAAATCCAGCCCAGTGTCCATGGCAGGAATATTTTCCAGCCGAGCCTCATCATCTGGTCATAACGGTAACGCGGGAATGTCGCCCGGAACCAGATAAACATGAACACCATGAATGCAGCTTTGCCCAGCAACCATACTGTGCCCGGTATAAAGTCCAGCGCAGCAATTGGTGCATACCAGCCGCCAAGGAAGAGGATAGAAGTCATCAGACTGATCAGAATAATGGCGCCATATTCAGCCAGCGAGAAAGTAGCAAACCACATGCCTGAATATTCCGTGTGATAACCTGAAACCAGTTCTTCTGTTTCAATCAGATCAAACGGGGTACGTCCGGTTTCAGCACAGCCGGAAATAAAATAAACAATCAGAATCGGGAACAGCGGGAACATATACCAGTGCAAAATGCCGCCCGCCTGTGCATGTACGATATCAGCCAGATTCAGACTACCGGAAAGCATCATCACGGTAACCAGACCAAAACCCATGGAAATTTCATAAGAAATCATCTGACAGGTTGCGCGCATGGCACCGATAAAGGGATACTTGGAGTTCGAAGACCAGCCCGCCATCAAAACACCATAAATACCCAGACTGGAAATGGCCATAACATAGAGCAGGCCGATATTCAGGTGTGCTATGCTCATCACATGCGCGGTTTCCCACACCCCGAAGAAAGTGGTTTCTCCAAATGGCACCACAGCAAAAGCAATAAAAGCTGGCACCAGCGCCATCACAGGTGCTGCCACAAAAAGAAATTTATTGGCATTTTTCGGGATGATTGTTTCTTTCATCACCAGCTTCAGACCATCGGCAAGCGGTTGTAACAGTCCTGCAGGGCCAACACGATTGCAGCCTTTGCGAACCTGCATCCAGCCAATAATACGCCGTTCAAAATAGGTAATATAGGCTACAGACAGAGCAATAGAAATCGCAATCACAGCAATCTCAAGCACCCAGATGCCAGCCTGCGCCGCCATATCCAGAAGACTCATGAGATGCCTCCAATTGTTGCCGAACTCACATCAGACAAATCACCGGCTGCACCACGCTTGGCGACAAACAACACGCCGGGACAAATATCTTCGCGCACTTTGATCAAATAACTGCTTTCACCCAGAAATGTTGTAATATTCAACTTTCCGGCGCTTAATCCCTTTGCCGCCAGCGTATCTGGATGCACCAACACTGAACCCAGCGCATGCAAATCTCCGGCAGCAGTCAATAAATCAGACGCACGTGCCCACATACCTTCGCGGTACATGGAATAACGACTGACCACATCCAGATCAAAGCTGCTCTGTTCAGCAGACGGAGTAAAAACTGCATCCCTGTTGCGACCAGCCTCAATCAAAAAGCTGTCCACTTCTTCATTCCGCCATGCCTTAAGCAGCGCAGGCATCCGTTTGCCGACTTGCTCACGCAGCTCTTCCAGATTGATCACTGGCACATCATGGCCCAGCGACTGAATTATCCGCATCATCACTTTCCATAGAGGGCGCTCTTGCCCGAGCGAGCGAATCGGATTTGTCGCCACCCGTACCCGTCCCTCCATATTGACAAAGCTGCCATCAATTTCCGAATAAGCGGCGGCGGGTAATTGCACATCGGCCAGCTTACCGATCTCACCGGCAATAGCGCCAATTTGGATCAGTGATACTTTATCCAGCGCAGCCTGCGCCGCAGTCGGGAACAAACCGTCACCCACCGGGTCACTACCGACCAACACCAGCGCATCCAACTCGCCAGCCGTAGCCGCTGCAAACAACTCACCGGCACTGACACGAACATCAGCAAACACATTCGATAATACCTGAGCATTCATACCTTCCGGAATCAGATTGCGGCCATCGTTTCCGGCTTCTGCATGGCCACAAGCGCGCATCAGCAAATCCAGCCCATGGATCAATGCCGCCGCATCCGCATGTGAACGGATTTCTTCACCCACCAGCAGCGCGCAGCTTTCACCCATTAATGCATCGGCCAGAATTTTTCCTGCCTCGTGGCGACCTGTCACTGCCTCACGCCAGGTATCCATACCGGCAGCGGTTTTACCCAATTCGGTCACCTGATCCATGGCACGGGCAATCACTGCCACCCAGTCACGCGGGCGAATCATGGCATCACGACTTAACTCCATATTGGTACGATAATTCATGGCGCCAATACGCGTTACCGGCTTATCTGCCCGGCCACGTTTACGCAGTCGCTGCATCAGCAGTGGCAACCGCTGGCGCAGGTCTGAACCGAGCACAACCACCTGATCAGCATCTTCAATCTGCTGAGTGCTCATGGAAAACCCTTCTTCAAAAGCAAAGGGTCGCAAATCCCGTCTGTGCAGATCGAAAGCGACTTTCGCCATTGGAAAAGCTGCATCACGCATCAATCGAATGGCGGTCAATCCCTCCACGCTCCAGTCTGGCGAGAAAATGATGCCAACACGCTTGTTTCCAAGCAGCGAGGCGGCATGCTCAAAGGCCTCATCCCAGCTGGCGGCAACCAATGTATCTGCCTGCCGGATCATTGGCTCAAGAATACGATTCGGTGAACGGAAAGCATCGAACACATAACGACCACGGTCACACAACCATGGCTCCGGACTGTCCTTGACCGGACGAATACGCATCACTTCATCATTGCGCGATTCAATACTGATATCACAGCCATTAGAACACTGGGTGCAGGTACTGTTATGGCGTGTCATCTCCCATGGTCGGGATACATCATGTGAAGGCGCATCAAGCAACGCACCTACGGGACAAACATCTGCAAGATTGCCGGACAACTCCGATTCGCATGCATCCTCGACAATACCATTAATGGACATATGGTCGCCCCGACCAAGCACACCAATATCGCCTGTTCCGGCTATTTCATCGGCAAAACGAACACAGCGTGTGCAATGGATACAGCGGGTCATACAGGTTTTGATAAACGGCCCAAGACCATGATTCACAGCCGCCCGCTTGCTTTCAATATAACGACTGGCTGAAGCGCCATGCTCAACAGCATAATCCTGCAATTTACAACTGCCCCCCTGATCGCAAACCGGACAATCCAGAGGGTGATGAATGAGCAGATATTCCATCACCATCTGGCGATCTTTTTCAACTTTTTCGCTCTGCGTAGACACTTTCATGCCTTCACCCACCGGCGTGCAACAGGAAGCAGCCGGTTTGGGCCAACCTTCAATTTCGACCAGACACATGCGGCAATTGGCCGCCACAGACAATTCAGGGTGATAACAAAAATAGGGTACTTCTACATCATTGGCACGGCACGCCTCCAGAATACTGGTGCCGGCAGATACTGTGATTTCGTTACCGTTGATAAACAATGTCGTCATGCCGATTTCTCCGCAATTCGGGCAGCCACTTCATCGGGAAAATGTTTCAACAAAGAGAGAATCGGTGCGGCAGCGCCATCGGCCAACGCGCAAATGGTTCGTCCTGCCATGTATGAAGCCGCCTCTTGCAATACCTTCATATCACCTTCCTGTCCTTCACCGGCAATGATGCGATACATAATGCGCTCCACCCAGCCCGTACCCTCCCGGCATGGCGTACACTGCCCACAGGATTCGTGCGCATAAAAATGCGCCAGACGCGCGCTGAAGGCAACCAGATCAGCAGTTTCATCCAGGATAATAACAGCACCGCTGCCCAGCATGGAGCCGGCTTTCATCATGCCGTCATAGGTCAGCGGCGTATCATAGGCATCGGCCAGCAACCATGGCGTGGAAGAGCCCCCCGGCACGATCACTTTGGGTACCGTACCATGCTGTAAACCACCACAGTAATCTTCAATCAGCACTTTTAACGAAGTGCCCATCGGCACTTCATAATTACCCGGTTTATTAACATGGCCGGAGACAGAAAAAATCTTGCAGCCGGTATTATTGGGTACGCCAATCGCTGCATGCCATGCTCCTCCGAATTTCAATATGGCCGGAATCGTCGCCAGCGTCTCAACATTATTGACCACGGTCGGGGAGCGGTAGAAACCTTCAACGGCAGGAAACGGCGGTTTAAAACGCGGGCGACCGGGTTTGCCCTCCAGCGATTCAATCAGGGCTGTTTCCTCACCACAGACATAAGCGCCTGCACCACGGTGCACGGTCAAATCCATGCTATAACCAGTGCCAAGAATATTCTGACCGAGCAAGTTGGCGGCATATGCCTCTTCAATCGCTTCATTGAGCACATTGGCCTCATGCAGAAATTCGCCACGGATATAGATATAGGCATCCTTCACATCCAGCGCAAAACCGGCCATCACCATGCCTTCGATCAGCAAATGCGGGTCAAAACGCATAATATCGCGATCCTTGAATGTGCCCGGTTCACCTTCATCGGCATTACACAACAGATAAGTCGGCTTGCCGGTATTGCGTGGCACAAATGACCATTTCAAGCCGGTCGGGAACCCGGCGCCGCCACGACCGCGAATGCCTGAAGTTTTGACTTCATCAATAATCCTGGCTGTATCCATTTCATTCAAAACTGTGGGCAAAAATTCATATGCCCCATTGGCGCGTGCGACCTCCAGCTTGCGCTGGTTTGGAATTTCAATACGGTCAAAGCAAATTCGCGTCACCTGTTTCGGATCGGATGGGATCATTGTGCACCCCCTTCTGCCCGCGCTGCTGCAATAACTTCATTCATTGAGTCAGCAGTTGCTTTCTCATGGTAGGCATTATTAACCTGCACCACAGGCGCCCCACCGCATGCTCCGGCACACTCCACTTCCATGACCGTAAATATGCCATCAGCCGTTGTCTGCCCCACCTTGATACCCAGTTTGTCGCACATGGACGCCACCAGCGCATCGGCACCATTAAGTTGGCAACCGGCGCTTGTACATACTTCAAGCAGAT
>JAJRTX010000141.1 GCA_021545665.1 Zetaproteobacteria bacterium | reverse complement strand
GCGGCTAACAGGGCGCTGGTGGCCGCGAATGCCGCTCCTTTCATAAACAGGCGGCGGGATTTGTAGATGTGTTCCGGGGTGATTTCAGATGATGGGATTTCGATGCCGGTGCGTTTTTTGATTAACATGATGGGTTCCTTTTGAAATTATGAGCGATGAATGATGAGTGATGAATGCGCTTGCTCTATTTGACGTTATGAAGATAGCAGAATCTTATGACAGTTTTCTGAACAGAGTATTATGAAATGATTACAAAAGGGAGGGGAAAAAGCAAAAGGTGGGAAGCAGAAGGGGAAAACGGCCGTTTTTCGGCATGATTGAAGATGGGTGTGTTTCATTCGTTTTAATGACCGACAAGCGGAGCCTGAGCCTGTCGAAGGCGTAGCGGTGACCGCCGCCTCTGCCTTCGACAGGCTCAGGCGACGGCTAGGTAATGAAACGCACCCATTAAAGATTTGGTAACCATTCAGGTGCCCGGCACTTTATCTCCAAGTCTACTGGAGTAACACATTCGTTTACAAGTGCCGGGCACCTCTGGGGGTGAACGGTCACCGTAAAAAGTGGGACTTGACAACCGCTCGTGTGAGAGTGTACTGTAAATGACAGTGCTTGAAGCTTGTCAAGGGTTTGTTGTGTCTAACCCCATTATAGTAGAGATGGAGGAATCTCATGAAAAATATTCGTTTTAAGCGGCTGTGGCCGTTAGGGGCTGCGGCCGTTTTTGCATTGGTATTGTTGTTTGCCGTTGGCAGCCGAGGTGCTGAACAGGGCATCAAATATGCATTGTCTGCCCCCTCATTTGTGGGTGTTGCCAGCGCCGCCGCCGATAATCAGGCCATTGAAACCATCCAGAGTGAAGCAGGTATCTCTGCATACTTCCAATCAACCACGCCGGTTACGATTAGTTCTGTACGCAGTGCTTTCCAGACCATTGAATTGGAAACGACTGATTACATATTAGGGACAGTTGATATTGCTAATTTCCCAGAGAATTATAACCCTCATGTTTACGTTCATAGTGATGGGTGGTTTATGGCTTATTATTTCAGCACAAGTCCTGCTGCCAAAATCATCGATTGGGCAGGTTATACGGCATCAGGTGATACAAATATTCCAACAAATTTAGAAGGTGTTTTAACAACTGTCGCGGGAACAGCAGGCGTAGGATTGGGTGATATGTACTTCTATGATTTCCGTTTTCCAAACGCAACAACAATGATGCTAATTGCTGAACGCGATAATGGTGGAGGAAGTGATTATTTTACAATAAATATCCCAACTAGTTTTGGGGTCGCCGAAAGAAGCTGGTCCTATTACAACAGTGGTCAAGGTGGAATAAGCCTAAATGGGACTGATCTACATTACAGTTATTATAGTGGATATTATCGTGGAACAATTTCGGCAGCCCAAATGCCACCAGCTAGCACCCATACGATTCAGGTTCGTAAGGATTCTGGCGATGTTGGCGGGATAGCCCTGGTTTACACGGAGTAGATCATGAAACGTCGCATATTTTTTGCAGGGGCGCTTGTCCTTTTGTTGGCAGTTTCATTTCTGGCCCTTTCTGCCCACCCCAGCGACGTAATTGTGATTGGTAACGCTGATAATTACGAGTCTTCTGCACTATCCAGTTCTGCTACGCTTATGAATTTGCTCAACAATGTGGCAGATCGGATGGTGACACAGTATGTGGATGCGCTGGAATATATCGGTCTTTCTGCACCGCCTGCCGCGCTGGACACATATTTGAGCAGTGTAGTTGCCAGAGTGGGGATGCAGTATTCAGATCGGGCACGCCATTTGAACTTGACGGCCGTTCCCGCTGCTCTGGAAACACAACTCAACAATGTGGCTGCTCGGTTGGCATTTCAATATCCGGACAGCAACCGGCAGATTGCTCTGGATTATCCGGTAGCTCTGATTGGCGACACGACCCCACCTACCATTGAATCCCCACCGGAAGCCAGTTTTGGGGCGACAACGGCAGTTGTCACCTGGACAACCAATGAGTTCACCACCTATGTGTTTCGTCATGGCGCCAGTTCAGGCGTATATACCGAAGAACTCAGCAGTACACAGTTCAACAATACGCATCAGGCCATCATGACCGGGCTTTCAGCCTCAGAGACCTACTATTATCAAATCACAATCACCGACTTGAGTGGCAATCAAACCACCAGCCAGGAATATGAGTTAGAAGGTGAATATTACATCTACCTACCGATGATCATCCGCTAGTTAAAATTGAATCCCTGAACCCTGATCTATCCCGGCACTGGATGATCTATCAAAACAAATATCAAGAAAAGAGCCTGGGCGGTTGACGCCCAGACTCTTTTGCTCTACAGACCACAACTGTTCACTGATCCTGATGACGTTAGCTATTAGATACCCGTTTCTTCGCAGGTTAACAGTCTGGAAATATTTTCGGGAGTTAACTGGCTGGCTTCATGGGGATTCATAAGGAAGGGCTGTGCCGCCGTGAAAAGCCAGCGAAACCATAGCGCCCATGTGCTGCAAACTGCCCAAAATCCGGGCTTGCAGGTACTCTCTGGTGATATGCCGCGCGACCAGTGGATCGGGCGCTGTTTGCAAAAG
>JAJRTX010000140.1 GCA_021545665.1 Zetaproteobacteria bacterium | reverse complement strand
TTCATATTTATCTCCTGTGTTGTTATTTATAAACTGAGGGGGTGGCCAGGTTATCCCTGGTCACAAGTGATTTAGAACTTGATCTGAGTATACAAGCCTGCCTTGGTGCTCTTGGTATCTGTACCAGCAGTAAAGCCTGCATCTGTGACTTTGGTGTAGTCGAAAACTGCAGCAAACGTAACGTTTTTGATTGGGGAGTATTCCAGACCACCAACATAGTGATTGGTCTTGTCCTTGGTTGTCGCCACGTTACGTGTGACATCCTTTTTGTCGAAGCGGCCAAATACGCCGAATTTGGTATCCGGGATGTTATACCATGCCCAAACTGAATAACCGTTGGTTTTGTCATTACGTGCAGTGATAAGATTTAGTGTATCGGTTCTGCGATCAGCTTTCTCATGGATGTAGTTGGCGCCAACGCGGTACAGGTGACCCGATCCATAGCTGGCCATGATCTGATACAGGGTGTGCTTGGTTCCTGGTGTGGTCTGGCTATTTGCATTGTCAAAGTATTTGGTGCCCTTGAAGCCATCGCGAATCTGGAAATCCAGAGTCAGGCCTTTTACAGGATATATGCCGACGCGCGCATTGAAATCAACTGCTTTTACGCCAGCGGAATATTTACCTGTAATTACATCTTTATGCATGCCGGGATGACTGTAGCCAGCTCCGGCCACTCCAACCGCCCAGTATTTTACCAGTCCATCAGCCAGCGTGCCCTTGAAACCGATGCCCAGATCTGAAGATGCATCAAAACCGTACTGGTCAATGAAGACCTTGGAAACATAACGGTGTTTCCACAGCCCCTGTTCGTAGTCAATCCACGGCGTGTGGGACTGACCCAGACGCAGCACCAGTGCATCGCCAATCAGTTTGCCTTGTACATAGGCATATTTCAGGAAAATGTTGTTGTTCTTCTTGGCGAGCCCCGTATCAAGATGCACATCTGTCGTGATACGCATCATCCAGTCATGGTTGAAATAGTACTTGGCGCCAAAATATGCACGATCCACGGCCAGACCTATGGTTTGGCCAGTTGTGGTGGTAGTGCCGAGAACAGTCTTTTCCTTGTTATTATACGTACTGTTCAGGAAGAACTTGCCTTCCAGCTTAAGTTTGCTGTCGCCATCGTCGTAAACGCTCACGCCGCCAGCAAAGGCCGGCGCTGCAAGCGCCATCATGGCGATAGCTGCAATGGTTCCTATTATCACTTTCATTATTTCTCCTAGTGTTTTTATTGTAAAATAAATCCTGTTTTTGTTGGATCGCGGCGAACCGTAGCAAGCAACTGTGACAGGAATGTGACATGCGAAGATCAGGATTATTTTGTCACATTAGTGTCACAATTTACTGTTTGATTTGTCCCGGAAAATAAGTGAGAGAAGAGCAACGGAGTAAAGAAAATGACTATTATTAATGAATGGCATGCGGGACTGGTCGATGCTTATGCTGCAACAGGAATGAGCGAACCGGTATTTTGCCGGTTTCGGGAATTGCCGATTTGCAGAAACTTGCAGATGGAAGAATGTCTGGAATTGTTCAGCTGTTTTGATGTCGACAAGGTTTCTGCCGGAGAAGTGATTTATGAGGCAGATACGGCTTCGGATCATACCATGCGTCTGATTGTGGATGGCGCAGCCAGTGTCAGTATTGCCAGTTCGGCAACCGGTGTTTACAGCCAGCTTGAAGCAGGTGATGTGTTTGGCTTGTTTTCATTTCTGGATGAGACTCGCCAGCATTCGGCTACGCTGATGGTTAAAAGCGATGTCACGCTGCTGACCATCAATCGCGGATATTTCAATCTTATTACAGTTGAGGAGCCGAAGCTCGGTAACCAACTGCTGCGATTTATGTTCCGATTGTTGTCTCAGACGGCGCTAAAGCTGGAAAGTGAATATATTGCTATGCATGAATTCGCCTTTTTGCGCTGAGCCTGATGCTTGAGCTAAATGGCAGAGAGATTCAGTATCAAGCGCTGATGATTCAGGATGCAAATATAACGAATGCCGACATTCTCATCGTTGAGGATGAAGCGCCGATTGCCCGGCTTATTGAGCTGCATCTGCGTGCGGTCGGCTATTCGACATATATCCGTAGCGATGGCGACAGTGCGCTGGCTGCGCTGCGTGATGGCCTTTTTCGATTGATAGTGCTTGATCGCATGTTGCCTGGTGCCAGCGGCATGAAAATTCTTCGCTGGGTAAAGGCTTCGACTGCAAAAGGGCATGTTCCGGTATTGATGGTGACAGCATTGAGCCTGGCTTCTGAACGGGTGCATGGGCTGAATGAGGGGGCGGATGATTATCTGCCTAAACCGTTTGAGCCCGATGAACTGGTGGCGAGAGTCAAGGCGCTATTGCGCCGAAGCCGCATTGCTGAAACTGGTTCTTCGACGGAAAATAGCATACAACTGGATCCTGAAGTGCCGGTAGTGTTCGAGGGCGGCATACGTGTTGAACTGCGTCCACTGGAGTATAAACTACTTCAGATTTTAATGGCCAAACCCGGCAAAACCAGAAGCCGGGAATATCTTCTCGATCACGTCTGGGGTCATGATGTATTTATTGAAGATCGTACTGTCGATGTCACGATCAAAAGATTGCGAAAGGCAATGAAGAAACTGGGGAGGAAGGATTGTATCGAGACCGTGCGTAGCATGGGTTATCGTTTTCTTCCACCTGCTGAATGAGGCTGATTTATGATGAATAGTGGCTGGTTGCTGCTGGTCATAGCCATAGTTGCCATAGGCGGGATGGTGGCTATGCGCATGCGCATACGGATAATCGGGTATCAGGCCGAAATCAGGCGTCTGAAAGAAAACTCCCGTGCCATGGAAGGACATGTTGATGCCAGTGAGCATCTGGATGCGCTTTTTTCAGCTATTAATGAGGTCGTATTGAAGCTTGATGCCAGTGGCAGGGTGATTGCAGCTAATCGGCGTGCCAGCGAGTTGTTTGCTATCACTGATGCGGGATTGCCGCTAAGGCAGTATTTCCGCGATGCCGATTGGTATGCGTTGTTGCAAACGGCCTTGTCTATATTGCCGGAATATTCGGTGTTGCCGGAAATGAAGATTTCCGGGCGGGTATTGTCGCCCAGGCTTACGCCTTTGGGCAACGAACAAGCTTTGCTGTTATGTGTGGATATGACGGAAATCCACAAGCTGGAGGCGCAGCGGCGAACTTTTTTATCCAATCTGATGCATGATTTAAAAACGCCTTTGACGTCGCTGCTCGGTTATGCGCGCAGCCTGGAGTCATTTGGCGATGATGCCGAGCTGAGAAAGGAGGCGGCGCAGGTGATTGCTGATGAGGCCAAACATGTCAATCATCTGCTCGATACATTATTGACGCTGGATCAGATTGATTTTTCATCCCCGGATGGAAATGCTGTCTGTGATCCGGCAGCTGTATTGAAGCGGGTTCGCAGCGTTTTGAAGTCTGAACTCAAACAAAAATCTGTTAAGCTTGACAAGCAGATTGATGGTGACGGCATTCGGCCCGCCATGGCTGCCGATGATCTGGAGCGGGTGCTGACCAATGTGCTGGAAAATTCCCTGCGCCATTCTCCTGAACACGGGCATATCCGGGTGCAACTGACCGAATCAGATCAGCAGTGTCTGTTTATCATCGAAGATCAGGGGCCGGGCATTCCGGAACGTGAATTGTCGAAAGTGACCGAACGTTTTTACCGGCTGGACAAGGCGCGTGGCAGGAAAAATGGCAACCATGGTCTGGGGCTGGCTATCGTCAAAGAGCTGGTGGAGCTTCATGATGGCAGTCTGAGTCTGTCCAACATCTCTCCCCGCGGCTTACATGTTGAGTTTACACTACCCAGATCGCAGCAGCAGCCTCAGGCATAAAAAAGCCGCCTCCCACGGGAGGCGGCTTTTGTATTTAATCACTGTAGACTAAATGTCCGGTCTTATTTGATTTGAGACAGCAGGTCCGGGTTTTGCACCAGGTTTCTTACACCGTGCCCATGATCTTCATTAAAATCATTTTTCTCACACCATTTGCCTACGGTTGCGATATTCACTTTGGCAACCTGAGGGCGAACACTCCAGGAAACCTGGAAAGGAGAGCCTTTTTCATTATAACCGGGGCCAGTTGTGGAGCCTTCATACTGAACAGGCGTTCCGGTATTGGAAGGGATGCCTGTAGCCTGATACAGGCCGGATTTTGCCTTGCTGTATTTTGTCAGGTCTTTAAAACTTGCAGCATGTTTGTCGTTGACCAGTATATAAACCTGAGTTTCTACACGCAGTTGCGGGTTATTAATCGCTTCACTCAGGCATGCGCCCAAGGTTGGGCCAGGTTTTACCTGAGCCGTTGTATAGACATAGTGGACCTCAATCGTATCACCGGATTTTAGTGTGCTGTGGGTGCTGTCACAGGTCTTACTGGCTGGTGCCAGTTCAGTCTTGCTTAACAGCGATGTATCATAACGATAGCCACTTTGGTAACCATTGCCATTGCCGGCATAGATAGAGAAGCTTTTGGCTTTGTGCTCGGCATTTTTATGGAAATGGATGTTGCACAGATTCATTTCTGCAGATGCTGGCGCTATGCCGAAAATGCGATGGTTTGCGCCGACAACGGCATCAATATCTCTGGGAGACTGGGGGCCGAAACCTTTACCTTTGGTGTTTTTCGCAAGTGCTTCGCGTTGTTCGATAATGATTTTGTCAGCAACAGGGCCGTGCGCGGTATGTGATCCGTATTTTTCTACGTGCGCTTCTTTATGGCCTCCGCCGTGATGTCCGGCAATAGCCGGCGTGGCCAGTAAGGCGCAAGCTGCGATTGCGATTGCAATACGTTTCATTAAAAAATCTCCTTTGGTTGATTGTATCGGTCGAATTCCGATAGATGGCGGATCAATATAGTTTTTTTATATATGAATACAAGAGTGAGCCGTTTTTTTTTACCGGCACCCTCATAAATTGATGCTGATCAATGCTTGAAAAGATGTTTTTGGCGTTAATTCGGCTCGAATATTTAATACTGCATTTACCATAAACCATGCACTATTCAGCCATTAGCTGCCGTCCTGGAATTATCCTCACGGTTGTTAGCTTGCGCCGGATAATAAAAACAGGAGATTTTTATGTCATTGATTAATACCACTTTTACCAGTCAGCACAGGCAGTGCGATGTTATGTTTGCCGATGCCGAAGCCGCAGTTGCAGCGG
The DNA here is from genome assembly GCA_021545665.1 of Zetaproteobacteria bacterium. The sequence goes on along the minus strand of JAJRTX010000140.1, from coordinate 4,679 downwards.
GTAACTGGCAGCAGGCCGGAAAGGACTTTTCTGCTTTTGCTGCTTCCATGGAAACTCATCTCACCAATGAGGAGGAAATCCTGTTTCCTGCTTTTGAAAGGGAAGTCATGAGAGGAGGGCCAGCCATGGTCATGCGGGACGAGCATGTACATATCCGTGGCCTGATTGTTGAAATGAGGAATGATATTGAACAGCAGGATGCTGATCATTATCTCGGTATTTCCGAGACCATGCTGATTCTGATGCAGCAGCATAATACCAAAGAAGAACAAATGCTCTATATCATGTGCGATAATAAATTTGGCAATGATACGATTGATCAGGTTCTGCATAATATGAAAGAAATTGGTTAGCAGACCCTGAAATGGCACAAAAACGGATTCTGGATGTCCGGGACTTTGCCTGCCCGGAGCCTGCGGATATGGTGCTTGCAGCCGTGGATAAGCTTGCAGCCGGTCAGTATCTGGAAGTGCTTCACTTTCAGGAACCAAAGCTGATATATCCACAGTTGCAGAAGCGGGGCTTCGTTTTTCTGGTTCAGGAAAGTGATGGGCCACTTATTAAGGTATTGATCTGGAGAGAGCAGGACATAGAGGCAAAAGATGCTGTCGATGCAACGAAAGCCCTGTAGCTTAGCATGAACACGGCTGGACTATCATTAGATCAGGCACCGCCACTGTCGGTGCCACTGCGCTTTTTTCTGACTGCACCACTATTCGGAATTGCTGCTGCTGTGCTGTTGTTGATCAGCGGCCCGGATATTTTTGCCAGCCGCTGGTCGCCATCCATGTTTGCTTTAACCCATATGATCACACTTGGTTTTATTTCCATGGTCATGATGGGGGCTATGCAGCAATTACTGCCGGTTTTAGTTGGTTCGCCTGTTAAAAGACCAATTTTAGTCAGTACGCTATTGCATGTATTGATCGTTATCGGAGTGCTGTTGCTTGTTGCCGGTTTTCTATTGTATCAGCAGATTCTACTTACCTTTGCATTCCTGATGCTGGGCGTTTGCTTCATGCTGTTTCTGGCGGTGACTCTTCGCTGTCTGTTTACTGCCGGATCGCAATCTGATTCAGTAATGGCTATGCGCTTGTCAGTGCTTTCTTTAGCTATTGCTGTAGCTGTTTGCATTTGTAGCGGACTGGGATTGATGACGGATGTGACAATATTTACAGAGGTTGCCTGGACTGATATTCATCTGGGTTGGGCGCTACTTGGCTGGGTTGGTTTGATGTTTATCGGTGTTGGTTTTCAGGTTGTGCCGATGTTTCAGATGACACCGGGTTATCCGAAAATTGCTATGTATTGGTTGCCCAGGGCCATATTCAGTTTATTGGTGATCTATACTCTTACTTGTTTGATTTGGCCTGACCTGGCTGTATGGGTGATCATACTGCCGATATTATGTTATGCATTGTTTGCTGTGGCGACTCTATCACTGCAAAGTCAGCGTCGGCGCCGAATTCCTGATGTCACGATGGATTACTGGAAACTTGGTATGGCCTCGATTATTGTAACCGTATTGTTGTGGGTAATCAGACTTTTTCTATCTGATCAGGGACTGGTTTCAGCGATGGAACTGGTGATCGGCATAATAGTTCTGGTTGGCGTTCTGATTTCTTTGATTGTCGGCATGATCTATAAAATCGTTCCCTTTTTATTGTGGTTTCATATGCAGAGCAGGCTTGATGAGTATGTGAAGTTGCCAACCATGAAACAAATTCTTCCAGATCAGCCAGCTCGGCGGCAATTGCATGTTCATACAACTGCATTACTGTTTTTGCTTGCGTCGGCAGTGTGGCCTTCGGGTTGGGTGTTTTATCCCGCCGCACTACTGTTTGCAGCTTCCTGTCTGATGCTGTGGCTGAATATTTATCATGCCCTGAAATATTACAAAAAAACCTGCGTCATGCTTGACAGTCTTGGCGATTAATATGAAGGATAAGTGCCTGTGATACAGATTATATTACCCATCCATATGAGTTGCGCTGTGATTTCCCTGCTGTTGTTTTGCTGGCGAGGCATTTCGATGTGGCGGGAGCAGCCTGTGCGGCAACGTTTGTGGCGTCGGACGGTGCCGGATGCCATCGACACCCTGCTACTGCTTACGGGTGTCAGCATGGCCGCCTTGCTGGATATCGCACCCTGGGAAACCAGTTGGCTGGCGGCAAAATTGATTGCCCTGCTTGGCTATATAGGATTGGGCACTGTGGCCTTCCGTTTCGGGCGTACACTACTGATCAAACGCATCAGTTTTATTGCAGCGCTGTTAGCATTTGCCTATATCTTATCTGTTGCGATTAGCATGGATGCACGACCATGGCTATAATTCGACTTGGCGGAATATAGAGAGGAATCATTATGGCTTTAGTTGCATCTATTCATGTTGACCTGGGCTGGCAGTTGCCGGATATGGCTGTTAGCGATTTGCAGGGTCAGCAGGTGGAATTACATGATCAGATGGGCGAGAAAGGGCTGCTGGTAGTTTTTAGCTGTAATCATTGTCCCTACGCCATTGCTGTCTGGCCACGTTTAATCCGGCATGCTAAAACACTGAAAGCGATGGGCATTAATACGATTGCAATCAATGCCAATATTCATCTTGATTTTCCGGAAGATTCCGTACCGGCCATGCAAGAGAAAATTGGGGAGTGGGGCATTGATTTCCCCTATCTGGCTGATAGCACGCAGCAAGTAGCCAAGGCTTTTGAAGCCCAGTGCACACCAGATCTGTATCTGTTTTCAGCTGATGGTAAACTCTATTATCATGGTCGCATCGATGATTACTGGAAAGATGAAGCCAGAGTGACCAGGCAGGAGTTGATTCCGGCAGCAGAGCTGCTGGCAGCAGGAGAAAATGCACCTCAACCGCAGCATCCGACAATAGGTTGCTCAATCAAATGGCTGGATGAATTATAAAGTTAAGTTATGATCGCTGTCTGTTAATAGAATAGTTTGTGAGGGAGTTGTTTTTATGAATGTATATACGTTTACCGGGCGTCTGGCTAGAGATTGTGAGACACGATTTACCCAGGGCGGCATGGCGATCTGCTCATTTACCGTGGCTGTGGATTATGGTTTTGGTGATAATAAGGGAACCAACTGGATTCGCTGTTCCCTGTTTGGCAAACGGGCCGAAGGCAGGTTGCCACAGTATCTGGTCAAAGGAACCCAGGTGGCGGTCAGCGGCGAACTGAGAGTGCGCGAATATACTGACAATGACGGTAATAAACGGACTTCAGTCGATGCCAGTGTCAACTCACTGGATTTAATCGGAGGTCGTCAGGATGGTGGCGGGCAGGCCAATGCTAACTCTGTAAGTAGTGGATTTCCTGTTCAGGGTGGAGGCGGAGCAGCATCTAAAGGCGGCAATGATCCATTTGCCAGCGCGCCTGATTTCGGCGATGTGCCAGTGGATGATGATATTCCGTTCTAAATAGTATGCTTTACTATAAATGTAGAGTATAGATTTAAAGGCCTGCTTTTGCAGGTCTTTTTTATTTCATCAATGTAAAATATTTATTGCAGAGAGTGTGTATAAGTGATGCCAGGTATTTGTTGGTATAATTATTTATCTCTCATTGGTGAAAGATAGCGAGTTTATCTGATTTACTCACACAGATTCGTGATGTGCCATAAATGCTTCCAGTCAGGCCTGATTCAGGCCAGGCATTGCTCCATCAGGAGGGTTCGATAGAGTAGAGCTGTGCAAAAGAGTGAAATAGAATCCGCAGTAGAAAAAAAATCAGATGCAGAGCCAGAAAATGATGGAAAAGAACACTTTTCCCCTCGTTTTCGAATACGATGGCGCTGGACAATACTGGTGGGTGTCGCAATTGCAATCTCTGTTGGTTTTTTGTATCTGGTTATCCTTGATATGCAGCATGATGCATGGTTGGAGAATCAGTCAGCACAGGCGAAAGTTCATGTTGGTCGTCTCGCAGATGATTTGAAGCTGCACATGTTATCAGGCAATACAACTGAGACATCGGGGATCGTTGAAAATTTCCTGAAGAAAGTTCCCGCAGTGCTCGCTGTTCGTATTGAGTATGCTCCAGGCAAAGATCATAGGGAAGATACAATTTACAAACTGGATAAAAATGGGAAACTGAAAGAGATATCGCCGACTGATAAGCAGATAAAAAGTATGGTGGTTGATCCACTTTTTGAAACCAAGTCGGTCATTTATTCAGATACTAAAGTTGGTGGAGTCGGTGTTCACTTCTCTGAAAAATCGTGGGATGAACTGGCGGGGCATTTGGCATCAAAGATGTTGACTGCTGCAATTATTGTAGTGCTTTTATCCAGTCTGATGGTTTTCTGGATTGCCGGGAGTATGAGCCAGCCGCTTGAAATGCTGGCTCAGGCAGCAAGGCAGGTTGCTGCCGGGGACTATCATATCCGTTTGCCAGTACGTGGCAATGATGAAATGACCGATGCAGTTTCCCAGTTTAATGTCATGGTGGGTGAACTGGAACATAAGAAAGAGTTACGAAAAGTTTTTGATCGCTATCTTAACCCTAAGCTGGTTTCAGATGTGTTTAAAAATACAGATATGAAAGTGGAAAACCATCGTCAGGACGTGACCGTTCTTTTCGCCGATATGGTTCAATTCACATCTTTTTCCGAGTCGACAGATACTGAGAATGTCGTAAGAGTGCTAAATCGTCATTTTG
>JAJRTX010000139.1 GCA_021545665.1 Zetaproteobacteria bacterium | reverse complement strand
CTGTCGATACTGCTCAGCACCTTTCAGTAAACGCTCTGCATTGGCCGGAACGCGCACCAGATGCACGGTTTCTATCAGGCTTTCGTAGTCGTCCGCGTCCACTAGCATCACCGCCTGACCATTAGGGCGAGTCACCAACACCTGCTCATGGTTTTCATTCACCTGATCAAGTACTGTTTTTAAATTTCCGCGTAATTCACTGACACTCACATGAGTCATTTCAATCTCCTTGTACAATATTTGGTACGCTATCTGCTTCTGAAAAATAAAACAACTTTGACCGGGAGCACAGGCAAGGCAGGCTGCGGCTATGCCGCATTTAGTTCTGATTGATGGACCCAACTATGTTTTTCGCGCTTTTCATGCTGTGCGACATAATCTGACCAACTCGAAAGGCGAACCGACCAATGCCGTGTTCGGGTATGTGCAGATGTTGCGCAGCATTTTGAAAGAGCTGAGCCCTACGCATGTGGCCGTTGCCTTCGATCCGAAAGGCGGCACCTTCCGCAATAAGATGTATGCCGATTATAAAGCACACCGCCCGCCGATGCCGGAAGAACTGGTGCCACAGTGGAAACCGATACACGATATTACCGATGCTTTTAAACTCAACCGTATCTGCATCGAGAACTACGAAGCGGATGATGTGATTGCCACGCTGGCAACTCAGGCAGATAAGCGTGGCTGGGATGTCACCATCGTTTCCACCGACAAGGATTTAATGCAACTGGTCAATGAACGGGTGTGGATGCTCGATACGATGAAACGCAGGGAATACGGCATCGAAGAGGTAAAAGAGCGTTGGGGAGTCGGGCCAGAACGCATTCAGGATCTGCTGGCGCTGGCCGGTGATTCGGCTGACAACATTCCGGGCGTGCCCGGTATCGGCCCGAAAACAGCGGTTTTGCTACTGGATGCTTATGGTGATCTGGAGGGTGTTCTGACTCATGCCTCCGAAGTTAAACAGAACAAACGTCGTGAAAACCTGATTGAATATGCCGATGATGCACGCCTGTCCTACAAACTGGTGGCGCTGGACTATCAGACACCGGTGGGAATAAGTTTGGATGCACTGGCTGTTCAGGACACAGACCGAGAGCATTTAAAAGACATATTCAGTCGTCTCGAATTCCGCCGCTTTCTGACTGAGCTGGATGATGGCAATAAATCCAAACCAGCTGCAATCGTTTCTGAGCCGGTAGTGAAAACGAAACCTGAACCAACAGACACGCCACGCACCGATATTCTGGTTGATGACGAAGCTGGACTTTCGCAATTGATTGAGACATTGAACAGCGCCGAATTGATTGCGCTGGATACGGAAACTACTTCACTAAAAACCCATGATGCAGAAATTGTCGGCCTGTCATTCTCTGTCAAAGCAAGTGTTGGCTATTATGTGCCGGTCGGCCACCGCGCTGCTGATCTGCTGACCCCGACACCGAACCAACTGCCAAGGGAGCAGGTTCTGGCTGCCCTGCAACCTATTCTTGAAAATGCGAACAAGGCCAAATGCGGCCATAATCTGAAATATGATGCGCAGGTATTGCGTCGGGCTGGTATTGAACTGGCTGGCATCGTTGCCGATTCCATGCTGCTGGCTTACTGCCTGTATCCTGCTAAATATCCACCCAAAATGGATACAGTGGCTGAGGATTATCTGGGCCATCAATGTATCACATATGAAGAAGTGGCCGGTAAAGGCGCCAAGCAGATCGGTTTTGATCAGGTGGCGGTTGATATTGCACTGCCTTACGCTTCAGAAGATGCAGAAATCGCTCTCCGCCTGACAACACTGCTCAAAGAAAAACTGGCAGCTGAAAACAGATTGAACCGGCATGATGAAATCGAATTACCGCTGGCATCTGTGCTGGCTGATATGGAATGGTATGGAACGCGCATTGATGCAGCCAAGCTGGGTGAATTATCTACACATTTCGGTGAGCGAATTATGGAACTGGAAGCCGCGATCCATGCCGCAGCAGGTGAAGAATTCAATATCCAGTCTCCCAAACAGCTGGGCGTGTTGCTGTTTGAAACACTGGGCATTACAGGCGGCAAGAAAACCAAATCAGGACAATGGGCTACAGGTCAGGAAGTGCTGGAAAAACTTGCTGATGAACACGAGGTGCCACGGCTGATTCTACAGGTGCGCCAGCTGAACAAGCTGAAATCCACCTATACCGATGCCCTGCCAAAGCTGATCCACCGCGATACCGGGCGCGTTCACACCTCATTCAATCAGGCCATCACCACCACCGGTCGGCTCTCTTCCTCTGAGCCGAATTTACAGAACATTCCGATCCGCAGTGCCGAAGGACGTGAAATCCGCAAGGCCTTCATTGCCGAACAGGGAAACGTGCTGATTGCTGCCGACTATTCGCAGATTGAACTGCGGCTGATGGCACATTTTTCGCAGGATGAAGTGCTCATCAAAGCTTTTGCCGATGGCGGAGATATTCATGCTGCAACAGCCGCTGCCGTCAATCAGATTGATCAGGCCGATGTCACGGGTGAAATGCGGCGTTCTGCCAAGATTATCAATTTTGGCATACTCTATGGCATGAGTGCCTTCGGCCTGGCCAAACAACTGGGCGTGAGCCGTACAGAAGCAGCAGAGTTTATCGAATCCTATTTTGCCCGCTACCCGACGGTACGTATGTTTATGGATGAAACACTGGAGAAAGCTCGTGAACAAGGCTTTGTTGAAACCCTGCTCGGGCATCGGGTTTATGTGCCCGAAATCAATAGCAAGAACGGCATGCACCGCGCTTATGCCGAGCGCACAGCCATCAATGCGCCGCTACAGGGCTCAGCTGCTGACATTATCAAGGTTGCCATGATCAACCTGCATACGCGGTTGCGCACAGAGGCTCCGGAAGCTGCCATCACATTACAGGTGCATGATGAATTAATCGTAGAAGCTCCGAAAGATCAGCTTGAAGCTGTCTCCAATATCATGCGTGAGACTATGGAGTCCGCCGTGACACTGCGTGTCCCGCTGACCGTCGATATCGGTTCCGGTAATAGCTGGTTCGATGCACACCAACTCTAAACCGTTATTCTGATGAAATCATTCGATTCCATTTATCAGCAGGCTGTCCGGAACAAGGGCGGTGAAGAAGCGTTAAAAAAGCTGTTACCCCGGATACAGAATCCTGAAATAATCGCAGCACTGGATGAGAGCCGGTTTCTGGCTGAGATGAGCCGCTGTCTGTTTCAGGCCGGTTTTGTCTGGCGTGTAATCAATCAGAAATGGTCGGGGTTTGAAGAGGTGTTTCATGGTTTCGACCCCAATACCATCCTGGGCCTGCAAGCCGATGATTGGGAAGACATAGGCAGGGATACACGCATTGTGCGCAGACAGCAAAATATCAGGGCTGTGCGTACCAATGCACAGTTCATTGAGGATATTGCGCTTGAGCATGGCAGCTTCAGCCATTTTATCGCTGACTGGCCCACATCTGATCTGATTGGTCTGTTTGCGGTATTAAAAAAACGTGGTTCACGCCTTGGTGGCAATACCGGGCCAAGATTTCTGCGAAATATCGGCAAAGACACTTTTGTTCTGGCTCCTGATGTGGTTCGCTGCCTGCAAAACAGTGGCGTGGAAATCAATGCTTCTCCGAATAGAAAACGTGATCTGACACGCATACAGGAAGCATTTAACCAGTGGCATGAGCAAACGCGACTCCCCTATACACATCTGAGCAAAATCGCGGCATTTTCAATCGGTTAATCAGCTAATAATAACAGCCAGCCAGATAGTTTGCTGATCGGGATGAGTCCATTCCACCCGATGCCTGCTGTGTGCAGGAATAAATATGTAATCACCGGATTTGAGTGACACTGGCTTTTCACAATCTGCAAACAACAGTCGCGCCGCCCCTGCAAGAAGGATTACCCACTCGTCATTTTCCTGATCGTACCAAAACCCTGGAGGTGAGGCATGTCCTTTGGAAACTATCCGCTCAATACGAAACTGTTCCCCATCGACAATTTCTTCAATTAACTCCTTTGGCAACTTTTCGGGGATTTCACTATATATATTATTTACCTTTTTCATTTCAAACGCCCTGTCTCCATGCCATGAGTGTAGCATCTGTGATAAACATGTCTGTATTTCTGTCTATAGAGCCACTTGCAAAACCGGCATAAAAAAACCCGCCGGGCCAGGGCCAGACGGGTTGAGAATAAAAAGCTTCTGAAATCAGGAAATGGCTTTCACTCGCGCATTCAGTCGGGAAACGCTACGGGAAGCCTGACTCGGATGAATATGATGTTTGCGTCCGGCACGATCAAGCAAGGATGTTGCTTTCTTCAGTGCAACAGCAGCAGTGTCTTTGTCACCGGCATCTACTGCAGCCAATACTTTTTTGATTTCCGTACGCATTGCGGATTTCTGTCCACGGTTCTGTACACGTTTTTTTTCGTCCTGACGGGCGCGTTTTAATGAAGATGCATGATTTGCCAATTTTTTACTCCTTACAGCGGCATTTAATAAGTTACGGCTGCGCATTTAGATGAGGCGCGGAACCATACCCATCCATCCCGGACTGTCAACCATCATTCATCGGAGAAAGCAGACAATATTGCATGCACATAATTGGCACAATATGTATAGTTGCGCCTGTTCTTGTACGAGTGTGACGCTATACCACTCAAGTTTAAGCAACTTAAGGAGGAATCATGAAAGTTTCTGATGTCATGACATATGGCGGACTCTACTGCAAACAGGGAGACAGTCTGCATGAGGCCGTTCAAAAAATGGTCATGCGCCGCTGTGGCTCATTACCTGTTGTTGATGACGATGATAATAGTAAACTGATTGGTATCATTGCAATACGCGATTCAATGCTGCCACTGTATCCAAATTTTGGTGAATATGTGCATGACAGCCAGCACGGGCGCGACTTTGTAGAGATGGAAGAAAATTATAAACGTGTCATGTGCATGAAGGTAAAGGATGTGATGACACCCAACCCCATGACAGTGGACTCAGCCACGCCTGTTCTTAAAGCTGCATCCTATATGGGTCTGAAAAACCTGCGCCGTTTGCCGGTTGTTGATGATAACAAGCTGATAGGCATGGTCAGTATTGGTGATATTAACCGGGGCATGTTTATTACGCTCAGCTAAGTCTTTCAAAAACTGATGCCCAAATCAGGCTCTGACATTTTGTCGGGGCCTGTTCTTTTACAAAACATCCCCCCCCCCCCCGACATAGCCGAGACCAAACGGGATTTGCACATGTCTGTTCCTTATTTGCCGTCAAAGAGGGAGGAGAACCCGCTCATATGGAAGCGCTAAGCTTATTCTCAACCAGGACGCGATAGAAATCGTTAATCAAGTGGACTATCCTTGCAATACCATGAACCAGTCACCCCTGCCCGCGCACATTCAGGCTCTATATCACCCTGAAACATATCCACACCCGGTCGGGAAGATCATCATGATGCAAACGCATATTTCATGGATATTTCTGACCGGTCACTATGCTTATAAACTGAAAAAACCACTGAATCTGGATTTTCTGGATTTTTCGACCTTGGCCAATCGTAAGTTTTACTGTGAACAGGAATTAACACTTAACCGCCGTCTGACAAATGATATATATCTCGATGTACTGCCCCTATGCCAACAGGGCAAAATGTACAAACTAGACGGCTCGGGAGATGTACTCGATTACTGCCTGAAGATGCGCCAGTTCGATCAATCCGGCCTGCTGGATCAACGCCTGAAAAACGATCAGTTCGACCCGGTATGGATGGATCAACTGGCCGAAAGCACTGCCCGCTTCCATATTGAACAACACAGCACATCACAATTCGGCCAGCCACAAATGCTCGCTGACCATATCCGCACCAATCTGGATGTCGCCGCAGAGTATATAAATGATGCGCTGAACGAGCGCACAATAGCTGAACTCAGAGACTTCGCCAGAGATGAACTGTCGCGCCAAAATGAAAACCTGCTCAAACGACAACACGATGGCTTTATTCGCCCCTGCCATGGCGACCTGCATCTGAAAAATATCACCCTGATCAATAACACACCCTGCATTTTTGACTGCATCGAATTCAGTGATGAATTCCGCATAATCGACACCATGAATGATGCCGCCTTTCTGCTCATGGATTGTGATGCGCACGGGCGCCCTGATCTGGGTTTTCGTTTCCTGTCCCGTTATCTGGAGCAAACAGGCGATTATTCCGGCCTCAGCCTGCTAAATCTATACCTGTTCTATCGCGCCACTGTGCGCGGCAAGGTGGCTACTCTGCTGGCCACTGAATTCACAGATAAAAATCAGCGAAGCCAGCAATTCAAGGAGGCAAAACAATATTTCAATCTCGCTGCCCTTTACACCCGTACAAAAAAATCCGAACTGTTTGTGATTGGCGGCCTCTCCGGCAGCGGCAAAAGTCATCTGGCCCTGCTGGGCTGTGGCATAGAGCGGGCCATCATCATCCGAAGCGATGCTATCCGCAAACGCATCGCTGCTGATTTCCCTGATCTGGAGTTATATAGCCGCGAAATGCATATCAATACATACAAGACCATGTTCGACGATGCCCGCTCCGCACTTACTGCCGGTTTTTCCGTCATTCTGGATGCTACCTTTCTACACCCGGATTCTCGCCAGCAGGCACACAATCTGCTGCAGACGTACGATGTCCCCTTCCATTTTTTCTGGCTGGATGTCGAAGAAAATATTTTAAGGGATCGCATCGGCAAACGCCAGAGTTCCGCCAACGACATCTCAGATGCCGATCTCCGTGTGCTCGATTTGCAACTGTCCGAATACCGGCGTCCAACCGAGCCCTGGATTCAGTTCCTGAACTCAAACAGCTCGTGGCCTTCTTTTCCCTGAATCTGTGTAACCACAGCAATCAGATGCCGGTGCACTACAAAAATTCGAGAACGTTTATAAATAATGACCAGGAAGCCGATTAAGATACTTTGACAAAACAGACCATCAGGGAGTATGCTTGAGTGGTTTTCACAGTCAGGACTATCGTTTGGCGGAGGTGGTCAGATGGCACGCAAATCACGTTTGGCAATAAAACTATGGTTCCGTTTGATAACCGGGCTAATGTTTTTTATGCTGGTTCCCCATAAAACTGTAGCCGTTGAAAATTCCCATCATCCTATGCGTGGTCATAAAATCACGACAATAAAAAAAACTTATCCTGTAGTTCGTGAACAGGCTAATCCAAAGATGCAGCAAATGCTGGAGCAGTGTATTACATCGCTGCACCTGACAAGGGCAATCCATGACAAACGTCTTGCGGTTGCACTGGTGGATATTACCGATCCTTCCACTCCGGCTATGGCACAGGTCAACGGTGATGAAATGATGTATGCGGCCAGTTTGCCCAAAATTGCAATTCTACTGGCTGCTTTTGAACGCATCGCCGAAGGAAAACTGCCGCTGGATAATGATTTGCGTAAAACAATGACCAACATGATCCGCCATTCATCCAACAAAGCCGCTACGAAAATGATCAGGAAGGTAGGCGGAAATTATATCAATGAGGTTCTTGAATCACCGAAATACAAGCTCTATGATCCGAACTACAATGGTGGCCTCTGGGTTGGCAAGGAGTATGCCAGTGGACAGGCTTTCCATCGCGATCCACTACACCATCTTTCTCATGGCGCTACTGCAATGCAGACAGCGCGCTATTATTATCTGCTGGAAACCGGCCAGCTGGTATCACCCAAATATTCGCATGAAATGAAAAATATCCTTTCCAGACCGGGCATCAGCCACAAGTTTGTCAAAGGCTTACAAGCAGATTATCAGGATGTACAAATGTACCGCAAATCAGGCACATGGCGCAGCTACCATGCCGACAGCGCCCTGATCGAACACGATGGCCGCCGCTATATTGCCGTTGCGCTGGCCAAAGACCCGAAGGGCGGCGAATGGATGAAGAAACTCATCCATAAAATGGATGAAATCATCCTCGCCCTGCACAAACCGGAAATCGACCTGGCATCGGCAAAACAAGCTCAAACTTCTCCTGCCAAACGAGTGATGTAATACCCGCCACATTTTACAGCAACCTAAACCGCAACCGGACATTGGCGAACGGCTATTCTCGGCCTATTCTGTTGAAAAACTCGGTTCTGTCTTGGGGCTGATTCCTAACCAATCCTGAGTTTGAGAGTTTCACTCTATCCAACCGCCTTTTTTTGGATTCATTCAGTAGGCGGTTTTGTTTTATTCGCCTTTATGCATGTTCTATAACTCTTTTCGTTGGTGTCGGCGTACACCATTGAGCCATTCTTCGTAGGTTTTGGGCAGTAGCAGCCAGCAGGAACTCATCCTGCGCACCGCTCAAGCCTCGCAGTCGCAAGTGATCCAGTTTTAGAATACGTTTGAGGTGGGCGAACAGCATCTCCACCTTCTTCCGATCCTTGCGAGATTGTTTATGGTGAGTAAACGTACTTTCTGGGAGATGTTTGGGCTACTACCCAATCAGGCTGGCCTTTTTAGTTAAATCCAGCTCCTTGAAATAGCCATCCGCTGCTGCCTGCGTGATATCCATCATGTGCTGAATTCGTACCAGAGCTTCATCGTTATTGGCATCAGGGGCAACGAACACAGGTTCACCGTAGACAAACACGCCACGGGTAAATGGTTTTGGAATACGGAAGTGATCCCACGATGAAGTAATGCTCCATTGCCGTTTTGTCGCCCACATTACCGGGCGGACCGGAAGTCCCGTTTTCTTTGCTAGCTGGACGGTACCCATCTGAACTTTTTCTCGCGGTCCTCTAGGCCCGTCCGGTGTGATGCCGAAATCGCAATTCTCCTTCTTGGCCAAACGTATCATCTGCAGCAACACTCTGGCCCCACTACGACTGGATGAACCACGAACCGTTCTAAATCCTTGTAGATGCAGCGTATCAGCAATAAAACTGCCATCACGGTGTTCGGAGATCAGCGTATAGCCATGACAGCCTTTTAGTCCGACACCCATCATCAGAATACGTGAATGCCAGAAGGCGAAAATATGGCGTTCAGGGACCGTCGAACTGTAACGCCAGTCAACATATTCCCACCGAATCGTATTCGACAGAAAGGCGATAATTGCTTTGATAAAGCGTGGGGTCAGCCACACTATAAAGTGTTCTTTCAAATTAACTCCTGGTATTCTGAATAGAGGTTTTGATCTCAGCTTGGTACTTATCAGCAACATCTTATGAAGTTAGGACGGACGGACTCCAAAAGCTTAAAGAAGCAGGTAAGCAACTCCGTTTTTTAATCATACCACACTACAAACCTTGCCTTATAGATAAGAAATATAGGTTGACCACATTAAGAGCGAGTGAAGTTGTGTATGTCCGGAGCTGGACTATGCTGTTGAAAAACTCTGCCAAGGATGGAAATCATTCTGTTTTATGGGGCCTTTTATCCTTGCCCTATGATAAAAAAATCGATTGTAGAGGATTTGGTGAGGTCGCCTTTTTTGACAGAGGCTGGATAAATAGTTTTTCAACAACATAGGCCAAAGTGAGTCAATCGACTCAGCTGATTTCCTGATTGCTGGAGCAAACAAAAAAGCCCGCAGCTTCCTGCGGGCTTTTTTTGTGAATGGATTGAGAATCAAACGTATGCAAGCCAATCATCGTGGGCAGGACTTCTGCCATGCACTACATCAAAATATTTTTTCTGTAGTTTTTCGGTGACAGGCCCCCGTGATCCGCAACCGATGGTGCGGCCATCCAGTTCGCGGATTGGAGTTACCTCGGCAGCTGTGCCGGTGAAGAAGGCTTCATCGGCAACATAGACTTCATCGCGGGTGATCCGTTTCTCACGCACCTCATAACCCTCTTCTCTGGCCAGTTTAATTACCGTAGCACGGGTAATGCCGTCCAGTGCACTGGTCAGCTCCGGCGTAAAGATCACACCATCATAAACCATGAAGAAATTTTCACCGCTGCCTTCGGCGACGAAACCATCCACATCCAAAAGCAGCGCTTCATCATAGCCGTCGCGCAGGGCATCAGATAAAGCCAGCATGGAATTAATATAATTACCATTGGCCTTGGCCTTGCACATAGAAACATTGACATGATGACGGGTAAAGGAAGATGTCCGGATACGGATCCCCTGCTCCAGCGCCTCCTGCCCCAGGTATGCTCCCCATTCCCAGGCAGCAATTATCACATGCGTTTTCAGATTATCAGCACGCAGACCCATGCCTTCGGAACCGTAAAACACCATCGGGCGCAGATAGGCCGAATCCAGATTGTTCTCTTTCACTGCTGCGATCTGGGCAGCATTCAATTCGTCTTTGGAAAACGGCATACTCATGTTCATGATTTTCGAAGAACGGAACAAACGGTCGGTATGCGCCTGCAGACGGAAGATTGCCGTACCATTCTCAGCATGATAAGCGCGTACGCCTTCAAACACACCCATGCCATAGTGCAAGGTGTGTGTCAGCACATGCACTTTTGCATCACGCCAGTCTACCATCTGACCGTCAAACCAAATTAATCCATCACGATCTGCAAAATTCATCATCCATCTCCAACATAAAAAATACTGTCATAACAAACCCATTCACAAGCTTTATACGATTTATCATAAAAAAGTTGCGTAAATGTAGCGTGCTGCCACAGGCTGCGCCATCCTTGCACGTACTTAACAATTCCAAAGGCTTGATGTCGCTGTTATGTTTAACTCGGATTTGGTCGGGTATAAAGAAGAAACGCTTTGTTTAATCATGTAAATGAGAATGATTGAACCCCCGATCAGGCTGATCGGAGAAAACTTGTGTTGCTGCGCACGTGCAAAGCTTTTCTGCCGTGCTAATCTTCCGCCATGATTCGCGGAGAGAAACTTAGTAAACACTATGGTGATATGGAAGCTATATCATCAACAGACATCCACATTCAAGCTGAAGCCATCACTGTTATTATGGGTGGTTCCGGTTCAGGTAAAACCACTTTACTACGGCTTCTGGCTGGTCTGGAAAAACCGACTGAAGGTCGTGTCTGGTATGGTGATGAGAACCTGTCCAGCATTTCAGTCAAACGTCTGTATGAACTACGTGAACGCATCGGTATGCTATTTCAATATTCCGCTCTGCTTAATTCACTGAATGTATATAATAATGTTGCATTCCCACTGCACGAACATACTGATCTCGATGAAGATGTAATCCGCACCATGGTCTCTATGAAACTGGAGCAGGTAGGTTTGCGTGGTTTTGAACATCTTATGCCTTCAGAGCTATCAGGGGGCATGGCCAAACGCGTCGCCTTTGCACGAGCCATGGCCATGGATCCCCGAATTGTTTTTTTTGATGAACCAACATCAGGGTTGGATCCGATTTCATCAGGCGTGATCAGCACACTTATTCAGGACACCTCAAAAATGAACCGAATGACTTCTGTTGTTGTAACGCATGATGTAGCAGCCGGGCTCAGAATTGCCGATCATGTTATTTTACTTTGGCAAGGCAGTATCATCGCCAAAGGTTCTCCGGAAGAAATACGAAACAGCGACGATGAACGTGTACAGCAGTTTCTTGAAGGCCGCCCTGACGGCCCCATTCCGTTCTCCCGCAGTACCACATCCTATATCGAGGATATAACCCATAAACCAGGAACCGTCAGACTGGATACACATGAGTGATATTTTTGCCAAAGAGCAATCCACACTCACCGTATTTTTTGGCCGCCTCGGACGACGCGCATTATGCGGACTGGAACAAATGGGTGATGCAACCCGACTTGGACTGCAAGCACTAGGCCTGATATTTGCCAAGCCATGGCAAGGTAAACATTATATTCTGCAAATGCATGCCCTGGGCGTGGGCTCTCTGGCTATTATTATAATAACAGGCGCTTTCACCGGCATGGTTCTGGCTCTGCAAGGTTATTACACACTGGCAAAATTCGGTTCTGAGTCTCTGCTGGGTGCAGGTGTTGGCATGTCTATTATACGTGAATTAGGCCCGGTTCTTGGAGCCTTTATGGTAATCGGACGGGCAGGCTCCAGTATTACTGCTGAAATTGGTATTATGCGTGTTACCGAGCAACTGGATGCGTTGGAGATGATGGCTATAAATCCGATGCAACGGGTTATCTTGCCACGCATTATTGCCACAACGCTTGCTGTACCACTGCTGGTATCATTATTTGATGTGGTCGGTATTGGATCCGGATATATCGTTGGCGTGGAATTGCTGGGTGTGAATCCCGGAGCCTACATGGCCGAACTAATCTCTAAAATCGAGATGATTGACCTCAATGGCGGCTGGGTAAAAGCAGTCGTTTTCGGCTTTTTAATCGGCATTATCTGCACCTATATGGGTTACCGGTCCGAACCCACTACAGAAGGTGTAGCCAGGGCAACAACCCAGGCTGTCGTAATTGCTTCAGTCTGTGTACTGATCATTGACTACATTTTAACTTCGTTTTTCCTATGAGGAGTAAAAGATATGCAAGTATATAGACGTGCGGAGATGGCAGTAGGTGTATTTGTTTTTATCGGCCTGTTCGCCATAGGCTGGCTGGCAATCATTGTCGGACAGGTCGGTGGCCTGGGGCAATCGGGGTACACGCTGACAGCTAACTTTGACGATGCCGGCGGGATTCGCAAAGGTGGAGATATTATGATGGCAGGAGTTACTATCGGTCGTGTGGATTCAGTACATTTACAGGATAATGATCATGCTACGATGGTGCTGCGCATCAATGATGGCATACTGATTACAGAGGATGCGTTTGCCTCAATTCGCACCAAAGGAATTATCGGAGATCGTTACATAAGAATTACCCAGGGCATGGAAGAAACCTTTCTGAAGCCCGGCAATGAAGTAGAAGAAACCGAATCAGCTATTAATATCGAAGACCTGATCAGCAAGTATATATTTAGCGGCAAGGAGTAATCTTTCCACCTCACAATAGACTACTAGCTTTATTAGATTAACAGCTATCGCAACCAAGGAGTAAATGCAATGAAAGTGATCCAGCATAGCTTGGCCATCATGTTCACCCTGTTCATATCCATATCGGCATGGGCAAATGATGAAGGTCCAAGAACTGTTATTGAAAACACAGTCAATCAGATTATTAACACTTTGGATGCCCGCGAGGATAAGGGCAAACTTACTGAGAAGGACCGTGAGGCCATTCGTCAGGTGATAGACGGTCGCTTTGATTATCGACATATGGCCAGACGCAGTCTGGGTAAACCCTGGAAGAAACTAAGCGATAAAGAGAGAGATCACTTTACCGACGTTTACCGCGAGTCACTTGAACGTTCCTATGGTAACCGGCTGGCCGAATATAAAGGCCAGACAGTGATCTTTGCTGATGCCGAACTGAAAAGAGGGAAAGCACGTGTTAAATCAAAAGTGATAGATGGAAACCGTGAAACGCCTGTCGATTACAGTATGCACCAGACTGATACAGGCTGGCAGGTATATGACATCAAGATTGAGGGAACCAGCATGGTGAAAACAAAATATGAGGAATATAAAGCCATGATGCGAAAAGGCAGCTACGAAGAGCTGCTGAAAGCACTGGAAAATAAACTTGCAAAAATTAAAGCCAGGGACGCGAGCTAAAAAATAGAAAAGCAGAGCTGTGACAGGTAGTTTTTTCCAACGGGCGCTGGCTTCATGCTGGCGCGTCTTCCTTTTGCTACTGCTGGGAATCACTGCTCTTGGCACATGGTTTTACTGGCAATTACCATCCATGGACATCCTGCGCCCGCAAATTGCAGCACACCTTGAACAACAACTGAAACTGCAAAATGTCAATCTGGGTAAATTATCATGGCAATGGGCAGGCTTTCTGTGGCTCCGCTCTGATCGTCTGGATTTTACCAGTAAAGACAAAAAACTCGCCTACGCAGATGGCCGCGTTGCTGTACGTCTGCCTCTTTATTCATTATTTTCAGGAAGCATAACGCCTGACCGGATTCGTCTAAGTGGCGGCTCCATGACCATAGATTTTTCCAATTCATCAACTCTTCCTCTGGCTGCAGAACAGCTTATTCTCGAAGATATCAACCTCAACTGGCACTACAAAGACTGGCAGGGAATTCTGCCGGGTATATTTCTCAACATGGATGGTTCCGCACGTAGTTTGCAAGCCACTTCTTCTACCTTACAGGTATTTGCTCAACTGGATCAAAATGGACAACTCAAGCAGATGAAGCTGCATTGCAGTCATGTTGAATGGTTGCCCGAGCCACTGCTTCAGTATATTCAGGGCGAACCTGCCGTCGATATTGAAATACAGCGCATTGCTCTGCAACAATGGCAGCTAAAGACAACCATTAGTTCAGAAAATATTATCACACTAATGCCTGGTGGAGCACAGGCGTTTAGCCTGAATCATCTTGATGGTGAACTGCTGATCACAACTGCAAAGGATAATTTTTTCAGACCTGAAATCGTTAACATCAAAAATTTCAACTGGTCTCTGGCTGAAAGTAAAATTTCTGCCAAAGGAAACTGGCATGACGGGCAACTTCAGTTGCAGGCTCAATCCGACCATTTGGCTATGCCAGTGGTATGGTCATGGCTATACCGACTGAATGAGGATAAGGATTGGCGTCACTGGCTAACACTCATGCATGCAGGCACTGCCAGTCAGGCTAGCGCAGAGCTGTCATTTTCCTGGCCAGAACCATGGCGATCATTGCCGGAATCACAGGCATGGCGCGAAATGCTATATCATGTGAATGTGGAGATTCAGGATGCCGACATTGCACTTGGCACCAGTGATGACTTTCTGCTTCATACAAAGGCTCATATCCAAATTGATCAGGATGGTCTGAACGCACACATTCAGGATGCCGAACTACCACGTGAACTGGGACAAACAACCGGTGATCTGTACATCCCCTGGGAAACACTTGATTTACACATCTCTGGCAATGTCAAAGCTAATATGGCAAGTCTGATGCAATGGTTCGGACCGACCGAAATTACTGACTGGCAATGGAACGACTCAATATCTGAAGGCACTTTTCAGTTACTCTGGGATCCTGGAGAAGAAACCCCTCGTGAAGCAGATGTAGTACTGCACCCCCAGGGTGACTGGGAACTATCCATTAACGGCTTTCCGCTGAAGGCCTCACGTGGCACTGTTCACTGGAATCAGACCTCTGGCATTGAATTAAGCAACGTGCACATACACAGCGAACGCATGCAGGGTGAGCTGTCATTGAGTACTGCTCCGGATGCACAGGGAAAGTGGCAGATATCCAGCCTTGATGGTCAGGGCATGGCTGATTTTTCCAAACTCGCAGCCAACTACCAATTACCGCTCTCCAATGCAAAAGGAACCATATTAACGAGCCTTCATTATGATGGTAAATGGTCCGGGAATGTAGATATGACTGCTGCCAGCTGGGATCATTTACTCGGATCAAGCAAAACCATCGGTGATACTTTTATTATCAGTTACCTTGGCGAACTCGATCTTGAAACGCTCAACCCAACCATTCGTCTAAATAAACTGAGAACAACAGGCAATGCCCTGCAATTAAAGGACGGCAGTGCCAGTATAAATCGCAATAAACTCACAGCAAAGCTGAACAACCTGTTTACACCTGCTTTTGATGGTTCGCTGGATATTGTAGTTCCGTTCGGCAATAACCCATGGGAGATTGATGCACAGGCCAGATATCTGAACCGTAACGCTCTCCCCAAAGCACTCGATCACCCTGCACAACTAATCAATAAGCCCTGGGTTTTACGTGCACGCATCGCCAGGTTCGACTGGGATGATGCCCGCATGTCCGGTATTCATATGCACATGGATTCAATGAAAGGCAGTACTGGCACCTTTGAAGCTACCTTGATCCACTCCATGCAAATGGATATGCAAAATGTCAGTGCCAGATTCTCTCTGCCGGGTAACGGCCAGGTTGATTTGAAGCATTTCTCAGCCCATATTGAGAAACAACAATTGACCATGTCGGCCACCCTGACTCCAGAAAAAGATAGTGGCATGCACTGGCGCGGTTTCGCCGAGTTGGCAGGAGACTATGGCTATTTAATGAAACAGGGGAATCTTTCCCAGCGCTTTGAAGGAGGTGAAGGACATGTATTCTTCTCCGGTCAGGGAATCATTTTGCGTGAGCAGCCCTGGTGGCAAGGGTTAGACGGACGTTTACGTTTGCGTGTTGATGAAGGCCGCATCCTTGAAGGCGGTACTCTGACCACCTTTCTGGCAGCCACAAGCCTGACCGACCTGCCTAAATTGCTCATCGGCAAGCGTAAGGACTTATCTGGCCCCGGCATCATGTTTAAGCGTCTGCAAATGGAAGCAATTATACAGGATCAGAATATTCATATCCGTAATGTCGCCATGCGCTCGACAGCTTTCGATATGATTGGACATGGCGACATGAATATAAACAAGGACACGGTTGACCTTTATCTCATTGCCCAGCCATTACAGAATCTTGATGCTCTGCTAGCCAAAGTCCCTCTGCTCAGAGATATTCTTGGTGGCAAATCGCACAGTTTTATGCGTAAGGTATATCATATGTATGGTTCCTTCAAAGATGCTAAAGTGGAAGCCGTTACGGCTGAAGAAGCCGGCCTTGCTTCTCCCGGCCTTATTGAAAGCCTGCTCAACCTGCCCGACAACTGGTTCGGCACTGAAAAAGAAACCGAAAAACCTGCGGAAGCATTATCTCCATCGTGAAGAACAGAGTCTAATGGTTGCGTTCGGGAACACTGTTTCCAACCAGATGAAGCAATGAAACTCCGCTTTACACAATCATCCCGGCACCAACAGTGTTGTTGGTGAAAGTATCGATCAGAATAAAGCTGCCGGTGGAACGATTGTCTGCATAGGAATCATAATGCAGCGGCTTTTGCAGTTTGAAGGTAATCTGACCAATTTCATTCATGGTCAGCTCATCCGCTTCTTCCTTATCCAGATTGTAAATATTACGACGAAAATCGATGCTGGTGACCATCGCTTTTACCGAATTGGTGGTGTGTTTTATGATATATTTATTACGATTAGTCAGCGTTTCATCGCCAATCAAGCAAACATTCGCCGTCAGCTCTTTGCTGTCAGATGCCTTCTCACCGAGCAGAGTGAGCATATCACCGCGCGAGACATCGATCTCATCATTCAAGGTCAGGGTCACGCTCTGCGGCGCAAATGCTTCGTCAAGGTTACCATCGAAAGTGACAATCTCTTTTACAGTTGAGATATTGCCGCCCGGTACGGCTACCACTTCATCACCAACTCTCACCGTACCCGAAGCAATCGTACCCATAAAACCACGATAATCCGGCAACTCGGCGGTTTGTGGACGGTTGACCAGCTGTACAGGGAAACGGAACGGGCTGTTATCAATATCATCCAGAACGGACAAGCTTTCCAGTGTCTCTAACAGAGTCTCGCCTTCATACCAGTTCATATTATCACCGCGCACAGCCACCATATCGCCATCGAGTGCTGACATCGGCAGACAGATCAGATCCTTCACGCCCTGTTTGGCGCAGTAGGCATTCATTTCTTCACGAATCTGCTCATAAACAGCCTGATCATGACCGACCAGATCCATCTTGTTCACCGCCACAATCAGATGCGGAATGCCGAGCAGCCCAAGAATATGGGTATGCCGCCTGGTTTGCGGCATGACGCCGTTGCGCGCATCAATCAATATGATGGCAGCATTGGCAGTCGATGCGCCAGTCACCATATTGCGGGTGTACTGCTCATGACCCGGACAATCAGCCATAATGAACTTGCGCTTCGGCGTAGCGAAATAGCGATAGGCCACATCAATGGTGATGCCCTGTTCACGCTCGGCGGACAGGCCGTCGGTCAACATGGCCAGATCAATCTCGGCGGCTGATGCAATATGATGCTCCTGCCCCTTCTTTTTGCGCACGGCCAGCAACTGATCCTCGAACGCACCCTTGGTGTCAACCAGCAGACGACCAATCAGGGTTGATTTACCATCATCCACACTACCCACTGTCACCAGCCGCAACAACTCGATTTCTTCAGCCAGTTTAATATTCAATTCAGTCATTCTTTCATCCTTGTGGATGAAGTAAGGGGTGAAGAGTAAGGTGTGAGGAAAACAAACCCTGACTTCTTACTCTTCACCCCTCACTCCACTCAGAAATAGCCTTCTTTTTTCTTGTCTTCCATTGTGTTGGAACCATGATCAATAATGCGCGTTTCACGCTCTGAGCGTCGCGCTGCTGCCGCTTCAATCACAATCTCATCCATATTCGTTGCATGCGAACGCACAGCACCTGTACACGGGCTGCAACCAAGTGTACGGAAACGGCTCATCACCATCTTCGGCTCTTCGCCTTCCAACAGCTGATTTTTCATTTCTTCATAATATGGAATCAGCAAATCCTTGCGCTCCACCATCAAACGTTCTTTGGCGAAGTAGAGTGGCACAATCGGAATGCCTTCCTCACGGATATAGAGCCAGACATCCATCTCGGTCCAGTTTGAAATCGGGAATACACGCACACTCTCACCATCGTGAATACGACCATTGTACAGGCTCCATAACTCCGGGCGCTGATTTTTCGGATCCCACTGACCAAACTCATCACGCATTGAGAACACACGTTCCTTGGCACGAGAGCGCTCCTCATCGCGGCGTGCACCACCAAAAGCAGCATCGTATTCACCCTCCTCCAGCGCAGCGAGCAAACCCTGCGTTTTCAATGCGCCGCAACAACGAGCGACACCAAAATCTTTCGGATTCATGCCTTTGGCAATGGCATCCTCATTTTTGCGCACAATCAGATTCGCACCGACTTCTTTACAATAATCATCCCGGAATTTGTACATCTCTTTGAATTTGAAGCCGGTATCTACATGCAGAAGCGAAAAGGGCAACGGCGCAGGATAAAAAGCCTTACGCGCCAGATGCAACATCACCCTGGAATCCTTGCCCACCGAATAAAGCATCACCGGATTACGGAATTCAGCCACCACCTCACGGATGATATGAATTGATTCCGCTTCCAGCGCTTTCAGCTGGGTCAGCTTATGCTCGGATATTTTATGTTCAGACATTTACCTCTCCTGTTTCTCTTAGGCTTCAGCCACCAACGCCAAAATCAAGCATAGGCCACCAGACCCATGCAATAACAATAAATAATGCCAGCGATGTCAGGGAAAGAATGCCACCAAAACGTAGCATGGCCAGTCGCTGAACAAACCCTGTGCCGTAAATCATGGCATTGGGCGGCGTTCCCATCGGCAACATAAATGCAAATCCTGCAATAATGCCCACAGCCAGAGCAATGGTCAGCGGATCAATGCCGGCGGCAATGCCCACAGGAATCGCAACAGGCAACAATATAGCCACTGCCGCTGCATTGCTCACCCCTTCAGTCAGCAGCAGGGTAGCAATAGTCAGCACAATAATCAGTGCGAAGCCAACCAACCCTTCAGGGAAAAACTGCGCCGCCAGCCAGGCCCCGGCTCCGCTGACGCTTAACGCCGAACCCACAGCAATAGCGCCGCCATACATCAGCACTACGCTCCAGCTAACATGACGCTCGATTTCATCCCAACTCACCAGCCGCAAAGCGAACATGGCCGCTACGCTGAGTAATGCGATCGCAGCCAGTGAAGCAGCATGGCCGCCAAACATCCAGGCTGCAACAGTGACCAGAAGCAATATGCCCATCAGCCAGCCGCGCAGTTCCAGGTTTCCCAGCTCCAGCTGACGCTGCTCCACACATCTGCGCGCCCTGCCAACATTCACGCCATCAAAAGGCGTGATCACAAGCAACACCATCATGGCCGCCAGAAGCATCAGCAGCACCAGTGGTGATGCAGCAAGCGTCCAGTCCATAAATGTGAATGACTGGCCGGAAATCTCCTGCACCATGCCCAGTGCCAATGGGCCACGCGCCCCACCAAGCAATGTCATAACACCGCCGATAATCGCTCCCCAGGCCACGGCAAAAAACAGCGACTGCGCATAGCGATCACCCATTTTCAGATCCAGACTGCGAACAATGTCCCATGTTATAGGCAAAAATACTGCCGCCACGGCATGCTCCGGCATCACAAACGCCATCACGGCAGGCAAAAACAGCAGCGCCAGCAACAACCGCTTCGGCCCCAGTCCAACGCGTTCAATCAAGCTCAGCGCCAGATGCTCGGACAGCCCTGTGACCCGTGCGCCTGCGGCAAGCATGAATGCGCCGAGGATAAAAAATACGGCGGATGAACCGAACATGCTATAAGCATCAGCCGCCGGCAATACGCCTGTCAATGGCAACAACGCCAGCCCCAACAAGGAAGTTGCCGCCAACGGAATCAAGGCACTGATCCACAGGGCAAGACAAAACAGAAAAATTAGCAGCGCATGCCAGCCACTCCCGGTTAAACCGGCCGGAACATCCTGCGTCCCGGCCCAAAGAGCCAGAGCAGAGAGCACAATCAGGGCTAAATAGGGTACCCCCTCTCTAGCTAATAACCAGTGCATTGGCCTGTGCCCTGATTGCTGATAGCTATCGTCCACCTTGCCGTTAGAACGCAAATAACGTCGAAGACTATCCAGCCAGCCGGACATGTGACGCCCCATGCTGGAAGTTACCACCTGCTCTTGCAGATAAGGGTCCTTACCAATCAACAAGCCACTTTCCATTGGCGTTAATACACGCCCCATATCTCTCAATCGATGCGTTGGCATGCCGGAATTTTCCAACAGCTCATACTGTACAAGCAGAGCCTGTTCTACATCATCCAGGCTGGCCAACTGATTACTGCTTAATGGCGTGCCCGGCAATGGTCGAAATGGCAACAACATAGGAATAATACCCTGTTCAATCAGCTTTTTCATACCATCAAGCGTAGATTGTAATGGTTCCAGTCCCACAATCAGATGGCTGACTACAGCTCCGGCACGAAACACTGAACGTGCATGCCGCAGTGTCCTGTAAATTGCATCCTGCCCTCCAGCCTGCTGTTTGCCCGGACATACTTGTGCAAACCTGTCGACATCATTGATCTCAAGATTGCAGACAAACACATCCAGCCCTGCTTCATATAACTCATCAAGCACCTGCACATCTATAGGTGCGACTGTCTCCAGCGCAATTTGGCGATGCCCCAGATGTTTGCGCAACAGTGCGATCACTGCGACCAGCTGCCTCAGGCCCACATCATCCGAAGGTGAATAACCATTATACAAATAAACCGTGTCCACTTCGCGTTCGGCCAGAGCTGCACGAACTGTCTCAACCAGTTCCAGCGGCTCGCGCAATGGCGGTTCCGCCTGATTCAACATCGAATCATACTGGCAATACTGACAGGCATTTTCCGGCAAATTAAAAAAACCGCAGCCCAGAAACGGATGCAGGATCAGCAGTCGATCATGCAAGGCGGAAAAGCTACCCATGCGGGCGCCGCTGCGTGTTGTTTTCTGATAGAATGCAGGAGCCTGAAGCAACGTAACTTCCGCAACTTCGCCGCCGCAATGCAACAGGGCTTTGTCGCCCTTCTGTTCAAGAGAAAAACTGCTTTTCTCGGTATACGGCTGTCCGACCGGCACAGTGCACCATTGTCCGGTTGGTAATTTGATGTCCAGCACAGTCTCAATGGCATTGGCCTGCGATATCCACCGGGATGCATGCTGCAACCCATCCGGCAAGGCCACACCACGACTAACCAGAGACAACTTGGTGCGTCCCGGATTGGCAAACGGATGCAAATCAGTACTGGCGTTCATCAGCTAAGTCGAAGAAAATTTCTCAACCCGGATTTTCCACTGGGTTTCAGATATTCGTTCTTTCTCAAGTACTTTCTGCCCCTGTTCTTCGAGTGAGAGCGGCACATTCTCAATCGGCGCACCGTCATCGAGAATCACATCCAGCAGAGATCCGACTGGCATTGTTGTCAGCCTGATTTTGGTTTTAACAAAATTCATCGGGCAGGCCACGCCGGAGAGATCCAGCAAGGCAATATCACTTGCTGCAACGCTTTCTCTCACCGCTTCTTCAGCCTGATTGCTCTGCGTATCAGCAGGCACGGCTGCGAAACGCAAGGCCGCCAACTTCAGCCAGTCAGTCTGCGCCTCTTTCAGCTTCGTGACGCCCGCCGCCGGGTCAGCCAGATCAATATTCATCATTGCCGCTTGCACAGCATTAAAGCCGCCCATCACTTCAGTATCGCCGCCGGCATTGCTCATTAGCAGGCCAAAGACCTGAGCATCATCTTCGGGTGCTTCGCCGTAAGGCACAAGAAACGCCCTTGCAGAAGCAAGCACGGAGCGGCGCAATGCCGTCTGCGCCTCGGCCCAAAACATCGCATCCAGATGAGCGCGCGCAATCAATAGCTCATATTCAGCCTCGGAAAACAGCGCATCAGACATCGATAGAACCGCGCCGGCGCATTCGCCCTTCTTGTTGCCTCTGGTGTTAAATGCCTCGTTTTCACTCCAGTCATAGATCAAACCTTCCACTTCGCCTGCTTGTCCCGCAAATGGTTTTAAAATCGCATTGATACCCTGTTGACCCAGACGCGTCGCCCAGTCATGCACGTTCTCACCTGTCTGGCGACCATCCTTGTAAGCATGTAATATGGTCATGCCTGCTTCCGGCGCTCTGATTGCGGGAATCGGGTCGGTGGCAAAAGCCAAATTCTCGCCAGCCTTGCCGGAACCGCCCACATGTAACTGATAATGTGGCACGGCCTGCTTGTTGATTTTCTTGGCCAGACCGTGAAAGCCGAGATCGGCAATATGGTGGCGGGCGCAGGAATGTTGGCAACCAGACGCCTTGATGGACAGATCTGCCAGCGTCCGGTCTTTTTTCAGCTCAGCCATCATCGGTTGCAGAGCCTCAGCCAGACCGCGACTGGAAGTGATGCCCAGACGACATGTTTCGGTACCCGGACAGGCAACAATATCAGCAATGCCACGTGCATATTCCGTTTGTAAACCGGCCTCATTCAGTATCGCCAGCACAGCATTGACCTGCTCTCCCGGCACATCGAAAATAACCATGCCCTGTTCGCAGGTTGCACGCAGCTCGGCACTCTCGACTATGCGCGCCGCACTGGCGACGGCCCGGCACTGCAACGCGGTTAAATCACCACGAAACAGATTAATCAGTATGGCATGTTTGCCATTGTGCTGATCAACAACACCGGAATCCGAATGCGGCAGTTCCGCTGTCGGCGTACGCCAGTTCGCCTGAGGATATGCTTCGTCATTGGCATGTGTTGTTTTAATCACCGCCCGCTGCTTGCGATACTCCTCAACAAAACCTTCCTTACCCAACTTCTGCGCCACATATTTCATGCGTGCTCGGGAACGAACTTTGCGCTCGCTATACTTGAAATGGATGCGCATCAGAGCCTCGCCAACCAGCAGGGTTTCCGCTTCATCAATAAAATCCTCAAGCAGAATGGCGCCCATCGGCTGGGTTGAAAGGCCGCCGGCCGCCCACACCTGAAAACCCTTCCTGCCATCTTTTTGCATGGCGATAAAAGCAACATCGTGCATGCTTGAAAGGGCGCAATCGGTAGCGCAACCGGAAAAAGAGACCTTGAATTTCCTCGGAAACTGCTGCGTCAGCGGATGGCGCAGATAGAATTCAGCGAAGTTGCGCGCATGCACCGTGACATCGGCATGTTCGGCAGGGCAGCGTCCGGCCAGAAAACAGGCCGAAACATTACGCACCGTATTGCCACAGGCCTCACGCGTGGTCAGTCCCGCCGCATCCAGTCTGCGCAAAAACGACACAGCATCTTTCAACGCCACAAAATTGGTCTGAATATCCTGCCGGGTAGTCACATGCGCCAGCTTTGCCGGGTTCTCACTCAGCGTGCCATCGGTCGGTAACTGCCCGGTATATTTTTCCACACAATCGGCGATCACATCCATCTGATCGGGGGTGACAATCCCACCCGGAAGCTTGATGCGCACCATCTGCACCCCATCCTGCCGTTGTCCATAAACGCCCATCTGAAGCCGAAACGGCGTAAAGCGCTCCTCGGACATGCGGCCATCCAGAAAAGCCTTCACCCCCGCTTCAAATTCATCGACATCAGATGTATGTGCAAAATCATATTCTGTCATTTTTCAACCTCTACTAACCGCAGAAGACGCAAAGGACACAGAGGAAAAACTCTTATTGAATTCTTCTGCGTCTCCTGCGTTCTCTGCGGTAAAAAAATATCTATTTGCCGAACTTTAGTTCGCATGCCTGATCATAAGTAACCAGACCCGTGATAGTTGGATTTTCGCCGCATAGCGGACAACCTGGATCCTTGCGCAATTTTAGCTTTTTCCACTCCATGCGCAGGGCATCAAACACCATCAGCTTTCCAGCCAGTGAATCACCAATGCCAAGCAACTCTTTGACTGCTTCAACTGCCTGAATCGTGCCCACCGCACCAGCCAGAGCACCCAGAATCCCCGCCTCGGAGCAGCTTGGCACCAGTCCTGCCGGTGGCGGTTCGGGATAGAGACAGCGGTAGCATGGCGCGTCTTTCTGCTGATGCGGTTTGAATGTCGCTACCTGCCCTTCAAAGCGAAACATGGCCCCTGAAATCAGCGGCTTTTTTTCAAAATAGCAGGCATCATTGACCAGAAAACGGGTCGGAAAATTATCGCAACCGTCAATAATAAGATCATACTCACGGAAAATTTCACGTACATTGTCTTCGGTGATGAAATAGTTATATGTATTCACTTTCACATCGGGATTAAGCGCCTGCATGGTCTCACGCGCGCTCTCTACCTTGGGCATACCGATTCGATCCCGATTATGAATAATCTGGCGCTGTAAATTGGATGAATCCACCACATCAGCATCGGCGATGCCAATCGTGCCAACGCCAGCTGCAGCCAGATAATAGGCCACTGGCGATCCCAAGCCGCCGGCTCCAATCATAAACACTTTGGATTCGAGCAGCTTTGACTGCCCTTCAGCACCCACTTCCGGCAGAATAATATGCCGCGAATAGCGCTCAATCTGTTCTTCTGTGAAATCAATCATGAAAATCCAAACCTCATTTGTTAACCCTAAGGTGCTGTGGTAAAAATCAACTACGATGTGACTGTTCAGATTGCCCCTTATTTGTTCGAGTACAAGGAAAGAACGCGCAGCTTACATTCTATAAATGAGCATTTTAATGCCATAATCGAGCGAATAAGGGGCAATCTAAATAGTTACACTTCAATGCCTTTGAACAGGTCAGTGGACATATAACGCTCGGCGCAGGATGGAAGAATCACCACAATACGCTTGCCCTTCATTTCAGGGCGGGAGGCTACCTGCACTGCCGCTGCCACCGCTGCGCCTGAAGATATACCGCCCGGAATACCCTCTTCATCGGCAAGCCGACGCGCCATATTAAAGGCCTGATCGTTGGTCACCTGTTCGACACCATCGAGAATATCCACATTCAGGTTTTTCGGTATAAAACCGGCGCCAATGCCCTGAATTTTGTGCGGGCCGGGCGTGCCGCCTGAAATAATCGGTGAATCAGCCGGTTCAACGGCAATGGCTTTGAAATCAGGATTTCGCTGTTTGATCACCTCGGCAACACCGGTGATTGTGCCACCCGTGCCAACACCAGCAACAATCGCATCCACATTGCCATCACAATCGCTCCATATCTCCTGCGCCGTGGTCTGGCGATGAATCTCCGGATTGGCCGGATTCTCAAATTGCTGCGGCATATATGCGCCATCGGTGGAGGCTGTAATTTCAGTCGCTTTGGCAATGGCACCCTTCATACCCAGCTCAGCAGGCGTCAACACCAGTTCAGCACCCAGCAACTTGAGTAGGCGACGGCGTTCCAGACTCATTGACTCAGGCATGGTTAGGATACATCGGTATCCCTTGGCACGGGCAACAAAGGCCAGTGCAATACCGGTATTGCCAGAGGTCGGTTCTACAATCGAACCACCCGGTTTGAGACGCCCATCGGTCTCTGCCGCTTCAATCATCGCCTTACCGATACGATCTTTAACCGAACTCAGCGGATTTAAAAACTCCAGTTTTGCCACAATCTCCGCACCACTGTCGGCACCAATCCGGTTCAATCGAACCAGCGGCGTATTGCCGATCGTTTCTGCTGCATTATTATATATTGCCATATTCATCTCCTTCTAACTTCATAACCCTTTCATCGCAGAGGACAAAATCATTTAAGTGGTTTTCTCTGCGTCCTCTGAGGTAAATGCTTTTGACTATTTTTATCTTACTAGCCTTCGATTACATTTTGCTCAATCGGTTCGACATGAACGCCCTGCTCTTCCAGCCATTTCACAGCCGCTTCAACGTCATCATCCACGCCATCAATTTCCAGACCAACCAGCCCCTGATGATTCTTCACTTCTGCCGTTCGGATATTGGTGATCACATCGAACTCTTTAGCCAGCTTCCAGATAATCGGTTCGCGAACCGTCTGCTCATTAAACGTCAGGTAAACGCGCAACTGCACTAACAGCCGCCTGCAATCGCCGGCACGATGGACACTTCATCACCATCTTTCAGCGCCGTGGCGCGACCATCAAGAAAACGCACATCTTCATCATTGACATAAACATTGACAAAACGGCGAATCTCACCATTTTCATCGCACAGCCGCTCTTTCAGACCGGCATGCGCCGCTTCCAGGTTATCAATCAATTCGCCGACATTGTCGCCGCCAATAACAACTTCATCAGCACCGCCGGTCAGCTTGCGCAGCGGGGTTGGAATACGAACAATTACACTCATTTTTCTCTCCTGTTATTTTTCACCACGAAGAGTACGAAGAAAAAACATTGGAATTACTTCGTATCCTTCGTGATGAGCTTCTTTACTTCACGCCATCAGCTGCTGCCAGGGCGTCAAATTCTTTCAAACTCGCCTCAATAATGCGCGGTTTATTAATGGCATCAGTCACCGCTTCCATTGTCTTCAGGCCATTGCCGGTAATGCACAGCACAATCGATTCATCACGCGGCAGTTTGCCGGACTCAATCATCTTCCTGGCACAGCCCAAAGTCACGCCACCTGCTGTTTCAGCAAAAATACCCTCTGTTTCAGCCAGCAGTTTCATGGCATCCACTACTTCCTGATCAGACACATCCTCAGACCAACCACCGGACTCCTTGATAACCCGATTGGCATAATAACCATCGGCCGGATTGCCAATGGCCAGTGATTTGGCAATGGTGTTGGCTCGCACCGGATGAATCAGGTCGGTACCATCTTTCACCGATTTGGTAATCGGCGAGCATCCAGTGGCCTGGGCGCCATAAACAGCCGTGCCATTATCTTCAATCAGGCCCAGCTTAATGAATTCCTTAATCGACTTGTCTATTTTAGTACATAATGAACCGGAAGCCATCGGCACCACCACATGCTTCGGCGCCTGCCAGCCCAACTGTTCCATCATTTCATAACCCAGTGACTTGGAACCCTCGGCATAAAACGGGCGCACATTCACATTGACAAAGGCCCAGCCATATTTACCGGCCACTTCCGAACAGAGGCGATTCACATCGTCATAAGCGCCCCTGATGCCAATAATATTGGTGCCAAACACGCCCGCACCGATCACTTTACCCTGTTCCAGATCGTGCGGAATAAAGACATAGGATTCGAGCCCCGCAGCAGCAGCATTGGCCGCCACTGAACCGGCCAGAGTGCCAGTGGATGCACAGGCTACCGTGGTGAAGCCAAATTCAACGGCTTTGGACAAGGCAACTGAAACCACGCGATCCTTGAATGACAGGGTGGGATAACAAACCGAATCATTCTTGATATACAACTCGGACACACCCAGCACCTTGGCAAGGTTGTTTGCCCGTACCAGCGGTGTAAAGCCATTTTGAACACCGACCGTCGGTTCACCGTCAATCGGCAGCAGTTCTTTATAACGCCACATAGTCTGTGGCCGCGACTCAATCAGTTCACGGGTAAATTTACCTTGCAATTTATCATAATCATAAACCACTTCCAGTGGGCCAAAACAAAACTCACAGACATGGGTGGGCTCAATGGCATATTCCTGACCACACTCACGACACTTCAATGCTCGAACAATACTCACGCGTTTTCTCTCCCAACAGCAAGATCCAGAAACAAAAAACCTCCGCGATGAAAGCGAAGGTTGTCATAATGGCGCACCCATGGTGCATCAAACGAGCAACCCGTCCATCATCGCTCCCTCAGGTTTCCACCGTCGGGCAGGCATTGGCACCATTCTCCGCAGGAATCTTCGATCCCCTCTGGCCGGTTGCCGCAGTCTCACAGGGCCTGTAACCCTCCACTGCTCTTGATAAAGCCGGATTAATATATAGTTGCGAACTATCGTACTGTTTCAACAAAATGCAAGTATCAATTCCTCAGCGCGTCCATAGTAAAAACACTGCCCCTTCACAGACTGCCTGCCCATCAGCATTATGCGGACTATATAACCAGCTACCTTCAAAACTTGCAGGTAACAGTTGACTTAACAACAGGAGTTTGAATGCGTATACTATTATTAGTCATGACCATCATGATATCCTCTATGGCTTCAGCAGCAGACAATACTGATGTTTTAAAAGTTGTCACTGACAAAATCAGCAAAGCATTTCCCGACATTAAAATTGATGAAATCAAGAAAGCTCCCGTTGCAGGATTATATGAAATCAGAGTCGGAAAAAATGTATTCTACAGTGACTTAACTGGTGAACATGTATTATTTGGAGGACAAATTATTGAAACCGCCACCCGCCGTAACCTGACTCGCGAACGCATGCAGGAGTTCAGCCGTATCGACTGGAGTATCCTGCCCCTGGAGAAAGCCATTGTCTCCGGCGATAAAAACGCTAAATTGAAAGTAGCTGTATTTACTGACCCTGACTGCCCTTTTTGCCAGAAACTGGAACAGGAATTAAAGCAGGTAAAAGGAATAAAAGTATACACGTTCCTGTTTCCGCTACCCATGCACCCCGATGCCCGAGGCAAGTCTGAAGCCATCTGGTGCAGTAAAAACCAGCATGAAACCATGTTGAAAGTTATTCTGGATAGAACCAACCCGAAAGTAGGGAAATGTGATACGCCGCTTGATGAAATTGCCGCACTTGGTAAAAAGTTGAATGTGACCGGCACGCCAACACTGTTTGCCGGTGACGGGCGCATGTCAGCCGGTTGGAAAACCGCCGATGATTTAAAAGCGTGGCTGGCTGATAAATAGTAGTCAACGCACATAAGGTAAACAGGAACAGTCAAAAGCTTTTCACCGCAAAGTACGTAAAAGAGCATAGAGGAAAGTAATCGAAGAATTTATTTGGTTTTTTCTTTACCTTGCGTTCCTTTGCGTACTCTGCGGTAAATGGTTCTAAAATAGTTATAAACAGGAAAATAATATGCGTGAAGATCGTAAAGCGGATGCACTCCGCCCCATATCCATTGACACCTCATTCAACCGTTATGCCGAAGGCTCCGCCCTGATTACATTTGGCCATACCCGCGTATTGTGCACCGCCAGTGTCGAGGAGAAACAGCCGCCATTCCTGCGTAAAACAGAACAGGGTTGGGTTACAGCTGAATACGGCATGCTGCCGCGCGCCACTCACACGCGTGGGGGTCGCGAAGCGGCACGCGGCAAGCAGGGCGGACGCACGGTTGAAATTCAGCGCCTGATTGGCCGCTCGCTCAGAGCCGTAGTCGATCTTGAAGCACTGGGACCGCGCTCAATCAGCCTGGACTGCGATGTGTTGCAGGCCGATGGCGGCACCCGTACCGCAGCCATTACCGGCTCATGGGTGGCACTGCGCATTGCCGTCAATCAACTGCTGGAAAATGGTACGCTCAAACATGATCCGATTTTTGCACAGGTCGCAGCTGTCAGTTGCGGACTTGTAGAAGGTGAAGCTTTGCTGGATTTACAATATTCTGAAGATTCCAGAGCCGAAATGGATGCCAACTTCATTATGACCCCTGAAGGTGGCGTCATTGAAGTGCAGGCCACAGCCGAAGATAAACCCTTACATTGGAATCAGTTCATGCAACTCAAAGCTCTGGCCGATAAAGGCGTCTCCGAGCTTGCTGTTATACAACAGCAAGCTGTCTCTGCTTAAATACTTCTTACTTCTTACTTCGTGCTCTCGTGATGAATCCTTTCCAGATATGAAACTCGTTGTAGCCAGTAATAATGCAAAGAAATGCCGGGAAATCGCAGCCATTCTGGGCGCGCTCGGTGTTGAACTGGTAAAACCGGAAGAAACAACCTTTGTCAATGTCATAGAAGACGCCGACAGCTTTGCCGGCAATGCCCGAAAAAAAGCCGAGGCTTTTGCCAAAGCCAATCATCTACCTGCACTGGCCGATGATTCCGGTTTGTGCGTTGATGCTCTGGATGGCGCACCAGGCGTTTATTCAGCGCGTTTCGCCGCTCCCGATGCATCGGATTCTGACAACAACCAAAAGCTGCTGGCTGAACTGGAAATACATAGCAATCGTTCAGCCCATTTCGCCTGCGCCCTGCATCTGGCTTTTCCAGACAGTGATAAGGCATTTATCGCCGAAGGCCAGGTTAACGGCGAAATTCTGAATCAGCAAACAGGTTCCGGCGGCTTTGGCTACGACCCGCTATTCTTCTGCCCGGAACTCGGCAAGGCCTTTGCCGATTCAACTCCGGAAGAAAAAGCTTCGATATCCCATCGTGGTCGAGCCCTTCGCAAACTTGCCGAACAATTGAAATCTCATGACATCGTTTAATCCGGATTGTAAAGATTGCCCCCGGCTGGCCGACTTTCTTGATGATGTAGGTAAGAAATATCCCGATTATTTTGCCAGACCGGTTCCGGCTTTTGGCGACGCAAACCCAAAGCTACTGATTGTCGGCCTCGCACCCGGCATGCATGGGGCCAACCGGAGCGGTCGCCCGTTCACCGGCGATTATGCCGGCATCCTGCTCTACCAGACCCTGTTCGATCTCGGATTCAGCAATCAGTCGACATCAGTCTCAGCAGATGATGCCCTGCAATTAAACGGCGTCCGCATCACCAACGCCGTCAAATGCCTGCCACCCCAAAACAAACCGGAAACATCCGAAATAAAACAGTGTAACGCCTATTTAAAAGTCGAAATCAATGCCCTGACCAAATCATGCAACCTGCTCGCTCTGGGAAAAATCGCCCATGACTCTATTGCCCGCGCTTATGACCTGAAACTTTCCGCCCTCAAATTCGGACATGCCGCCGAACACATCCTGCCCGATGGTCGCAAACTCTTCGATTCCTATCACTGCTCCCGCTACAACACCCAAACCCGCCGATTAACAGAGAAGATGTTCCGGGAAGTGCTTGCCCAGGCTGTCAGTTAAAGTAATCCAGCCACTTCCGTTTAAATTTGGCATTAAGTTGGTAGAGCCTGGCTACAGATTTACTGGAACCTGTTAACACTATTTGATGATTTCGATGATCAAGGCGAAGTAGATGAAGAAAGAAAAGACGACATCAAGTTTATCAAAGCGAGAAAAAGTTCGTCGAAAATCTTTGAGTCTTATAAATAACCGTTCAACCTGATTTCGGTTTTTATAAATCTCCGTATCATATTCCCAAGGGTTGTTCCGGTTTTATTTTTGGGGAATTACAGGTAAAAAACCAAGATCCAATGCCAATTGGCGTGTCTCACCACCTTCATATGCCCTGTTGTCCATAATAAGATGAGGAGCGAATATGGGTTGCATGGGGAGTTCTCGCATTAATTTACGCCCTTCAGGGGCATCGTGAGCATTGCCGGAGGAGAGTGAAAAGCTTGCAGCGCAACGATCATTGGCGGCAACAAGGTGAATCTTTATCGTCCAGCCAGCTCGCGATTCTCCTATGGATTGCGAACCGTTTTTTTAGAAACGCCTGTACCATCAGGGTGAACTTTGACGGCTGTACTATCCGGAGAAAGACCTTCAATCTTAAGCTGAATAGCTTGTTCCTTTTGTAACTCATTAAACACCCGTTCCAGGACGCCTTTCCTGGCCCAGCAGTTCATACGGGTATAGATCGTGCCAGTTGCCATACTTCTTTGGTAAACCGCACCACTTACACCCATGCTCAGCCACATACGAAATGGCACCTCAATCAAGTGAGCAGTTTTGACCCAACTTGTTTGATTGGACAATCAGCACCATCGGCCATTTGTTCCATTTTAGGTGGCCGGGTTGGACTAGTAGGTGGAAAGGTTCGCCTATAGTTTATACTGGTTCTTTCAGGATATTTTTTTTATTAAGGCTTTACAGCCTCAATACAAGCAGAAACGACATAGGCTTCCACACCACGTCCCGGCGCCCAGTCACGGATAAAATCGCGTGACTCATCTTTGGGCGCTATGCTTATTTTTTCAAAACCTGCCTCTCCCATTATTGTTTCCAACTCATCAATCAATAGAGCCCCTGCCATGCAACCAGCATGCAAATACGGATCATTTTTCATCTCTTCCGGCATTTCTGCTGTGGCCACCACATCCGAAATCGCCAATCGTCCACCAGGTTTCAATACCCTAAAGGTATCTGCAAACACCTGCTCCTTATGCGGTGACAGATTGATGACGCAATTGGAAATAATCACATCGGCTGTGTTGTCGGCTACCGGGATATGTTCAATTTCTCCAAGCCTGAATTCAACATTGGAAAACCGTCCTTTCTCAGCATTTTTGCGCGCTTTACTGAGCATGGCAGGTGTCATGTCAATACCGATCACATGACCGGACTCCCCTACTTCATGGGCGGCGAGAAAAGCATCAAAGCCGCCGCCGCTACCCAGATCAATAACAACCTCACCCGCTTTCAGACTGGCAATGGCGCGCGGATTGCCGCAACCCAGCCCCATATCCGCACCCTCGGGCACTTTGCTCAAATCATCTTC
The DNA here is from genome assembly GCA_021545665.1 of Zetaproteobacteria bacterium. The sequence goes on along the minus strand of JAJRTX010000139.1, from coordinate 9,468 downwards.
TGAATAAGCCAGGCGGGTGGAAATCAACGTGTTAATCGCCGCATCATCAGAAACACCGCAGCAACTGGATTCTTCTCCGCAGCAGGTGCCATCATTGCTCGCTTCGGCCACTTCGGCATAACTATTGCGCACATACTGGCGCACCGAATCCTTTTCATAACTCATATCTGTTTTCTCCACATATTAATTAACTGATTCACCCATCCAGAGCACCACCGCAACTTGAACCCTGCCCGGCGGTGCAGCCGTAACAGTGATCCTTCACCACAATCGGCAAGCCAAACATTTGATCCACCAGCAGTTCTTTTAAATGCGTCTTTGGCCGCTCTTCGGCAATCAGCGGCAAATCCAGCATCTGATTGAAATCGCAATCATAGACATAACCCTGCCAGTCTACACTGATCAGGTTTTTACACATCACTGAATCCAGGTTTTGTGGCTGATAAGCCTCCTTCAGCAATTGCATATATGAGGCAAATTCACCCTTGGAAATCAGCCAGCTGCCAAAGCGCTTGATCGGCATGTTGGTGATGGTAAACAACTGATTAAATGCCACACCAAAGCGTTCGCCCAATTGATCCTTGTAGGCGGCCTCAAGCTCTCCCTGGGCCGGTGGAAGACTGGCTCCAGTTGGATTATAGACCAGATTCAGATGCAGGCCTGAACCCCGGGTGCCATAACCCAGTGCATTCAGGCGTTTCAAACCTTTTATGCTGGCTTCAAACGTGCCATTGCCGCGTTGTAAATCAACATTATCCTGCAAATAACAAGGTAATGAAGCCACAATATCCACCTGATGTTCAACCAGAAATTCAGCCATTTCCTCATAACCGGGTTCTTCAAGTATAGTCAAATTGCAACGGTCCATCACCTGCACACCCAGCTTGCGCGCTTCGCTCACCAGATAGCGAAAATGTGGATTCATCTCAGGCGCGCCGCCGGTCAGATCAAGCGTATGAATATCCGACTGCCGCAAAAAGTCGAGCACGGTATCAACTGTGCCCTTATCCATGACCTCTTTGCGACGCGGCCCGGCATTCACATGACAATGGATACAGGTCTGATTACACAAATAGCCAAGGTTTACCTGCAACACCTCCAGCTTATCGCGTCGAATGGCAGGGAAATCACTCTTCTCAAGCAAAGGTAATGTTGCATGCATAATCTAAAAAACTCCTGTCCGATCCGAATTGCTAAATTGTCGCAGAAAGTGAAGCGGCATTACAAATGAAGATGTCGAATGATGCAAATACTTGCTACCGACAGACCCTGCTGACAATGCCGCCGCCGAGCAACTCATCACCGGCATAAAAGGCCGCCACCTGTCCCGGCGCGGTGGGTTTCTGTGCTTCATCAAACAGCAGGCGAATCTGATCACCATCAAACTGAATTCGACATGCAGCCGGTTGCATCTGATAACGCACTTTGGCTGTGATCGTTTCTGTTTTTTTGGGCTGACGAATCCAGCTCACTTCTCCGACTTCCACTTCCCAGATCAGCGCATCTTCAGGGTGCGCTACAACCACACGGGCTGTTTGCCCATCCAGCGCCACCACATGCCAGGGACCATCCGGTAAACCTAACCCCTTTCGCTGGCCCAGCGTGAAATGCGCGATACCCTGATGCCGCCCGAGGATTTGACCTTCGCCATCAACAATATCACCTTCAACAAATCCGGCTTTCGCTCCCTCGGATTTTAAAAAAGCAATGCGATCCCCCGATGGAATAAAGCAGATGTCCTGACTCTCATGTTTATCCGCTGTCGGCAGATTATAATAATGAGCAAGCTTGCGCGTATCATCTTTTTCCAACCCGCCGACCGGAAACAGGATGCGGCTGGCCTGCTCTCTGCTCGTGGTGGCAAGAAAATAGCTCTGATCCTTAACCACATCATTGCCCTTGAATAAATGAATGTCATGCTCATCATCGTGGCGCTGCACATAATGGCCGGTGGCAATATATTTAGCTTCCAGCTTGTCCGCTGCCTGCAACAGGGCACCAAATTTCACGAAGCGATTGCAGCGCTCGCAGGGATTCGGCGTGCGCCCTGTTTCATAATCGTTAATGAATGGATCAATCACATCACGACGGAAATTCTCGCGCATATCCATGGCATAAAACGGTATGCCAATGTGATCAGCTACGCGCCTGGCATCATAAGAATCTTCCAGCGAACAGCAGGAACCATGACCGCTCACCTGATCTCTGGAATATTCCCAGACATTGAGAAACACGCCAACCACATCCACATCTGCTTCTTTCAGCAATGCCGCCATCACCGACGAATCCACCCCGCCGCTCATGGCGGCAATCACCCTCACCCCCTTGAATGGGGTAAGATCAGATATAATGCTTTCGGCAATTTCAGATATTTTGTCAGACATGCCTGCATATTAGCAGCAGCCCGGAATTTGTCCTGTCCGTCATTTCAGATGCCAGCGCCAAATTTGATTGTTTTAGTTACTACGCCGGTTTTCAAATATAAGCAGGACAATGGTTGGTCGTTCGCCGTGATGACTAAAAGCCAGTTTACATCTTCTGAACTACTTGCTGCAGAGCAATTTAGACCGGCTGGTCAACTGAATGTACGTGGTCTCATAGACGGTAATATTTCTACTGACAAGGGAGTTGTGGTCAGTTCTGAACTGTATACTCCATCCTATGAATGGTGGGCTAACAATAGTTCTTTCCCTGGCCAAATCTTTCACAAAGATCGTACACTAACCATCAGCCCGGGTATACATTGGCGACAGGATAGCTTTTCTCTGGACTTATACTATGCCTATGTCCTGAGCAGGCCTGTGGACGATTTCTTGAACCAGACCGCGTTTAATACGAAACGTTCCAGCCGCCTGCACTTCAAAGTGCAAGCATGGTATTAGAAAGGGCTATAGAAACTCTGAACAAGTCCTTCATGAGCCGCGTTACTGTGCCCCAATCGGGATGTATGCAAGAAAGGTAATACCGCAGCTCATAGTCACCAGCGCTATGATGCCGTGGAGTCTGACACAGTAATGCTCGATTAAGGCGAACCTTTGCAGGACTAAGCTTTGAGTGAATTCTGTGACGTTGATCGGGTCATGAAAGGAATCAATTTATAGATATTCCTTAATAAACTATAACTCTCTGATATAGTGATATAAATAGCCGTATGTGATATGGTAATGTGCAATGAAACTGTATCCAGACCAGTTCAATTCAACACAAGAAGGCTTCGCGCAACGATCAGGGTAATGGTTCTCCAACCCTCGACAAGAATGAAGGGGAGAGAGTCAAGTCTATCAATTATAGCGTTTCCCTGTCACACATTCCCGTTTCCTTACCTCCAAATAACGTATCATATTTTTGCCCGTCACCCAAAACACTGCATCTCTAATTCCCACGTATGATCAACCGTGAACGCCTGCAATCGCGCCGAGGATGGCTGTCATACTTAGTATGGTCAGCACCATTAACATACGGTTTGCGAACTTGAACGTGACTGCCGGGTCGCGCATTGCTTTTTCGTGGATATTGCGTTTGATCAGTATCGGCTCAATGACAAACAGCACCAGCGTGAAGAACACCCAGATGAACGTCATCAGGTGTACCCACCAGAATGACAGGTCCAGATACCTGTCCCATGCATTTAGCCAAAACAGCATGAAGAAGCCTGATAATCCGGTCATCACAGTTACGATTTTGGCCTGACCTTTAAAACGCCCTTCAACTGCGGCAAATATTTTAAAGCTCTTTTCCGGCTCTGGCAGGGTACGTAATGTGGGCACCAGCACCAGGGCAAGGAATGCGATACCGCCAATCCATAATACAACACCGATCACATGCAAAATCCGCGCCATCACAAAAAAGTTTTCAGCCGTCATCAAGTTCTCTCCTGTTTATCATCAACATCCTATGTAACTGTCCTGTTTTGTCGTCCTGTCTGTCCAGTCAGACATGCAAACAATGGTATAATCAGCATAGAAAATACTTGAATCCAGCCCGCCTCGAATACTGCCAAAGCAGTAATTCTTTTCATCCAGGATGTTTCCACACACAAATCGCCAGAACTATCCCTCATATGTATAGTCATCACTATAGCGAAAACGATACCAGAAAAGCCCCAAATATTCATGCAGGGCATCCCCTGAATCTGCAAACACATCCCAGCGCGGCAGAAAGCTGCGCAGATCATATGGCCCTTTCTCAACTTCATAGGCGCAGGGTGCCGGTATCACACGCATGCCATGTTCTTTAAATACCCAGACGGAACGTGGCATGTGACCGGCAGTTGTAACCAGGATAATCTCTTTTATGCCTTTCTGTTTCATCAACATTGAAATATTGAAAGCATTCTCCCAAGTGTTGGCAGCAGCTGTTTCAGCATGTATTCGACCTGCGGGTACGCCCAAACGAACCAGTCGGCGTTTCATAATCAGACCTTCAGGTTCAGTGAATTCCGGGGACATCGTTCCACCTGTGCTATAGACCTCCAGTCCGGTCTTCAGAGCCAGATCAGCTGCATAGACAGTGCGCTGTAATGCATGGCCTTTAAGCATGTCGCGCCCACCATATTCGGAAGCCTTTTCATAAATACCACCACCCAGCAAAACAATGGTCAGCTTGCCATCGGAGAGCATATCAGCCGGAAGACTGGACATCTGCAAAGCCGGATATTCATTTTCCAACGGAGACAGCAATTGATCACGTACAGGTTCAGTTGCAAGTAACCAGAAAGACAGCAGGGACAAGGCAATCAGTCCCCTTCCCCACAACCGTTTCCAGAAAATCAGACCCAGTAAAGCAAGTAGAATAAGTCCACCCGGTGGCAACAACAGCTGCGAAATTGCTTTGCTGATAATCAGGCTCAAATATAAACTCCATATCTCATATCAACTTCAACAAGCCTTTCATGACCATATCTGTATGGCTGATGATGCCGATCACTTTGCCATTTTGATCCACCACCGGTGCACGCGACAGGCCAAATTGGGCAAACAGAGTGCTGGCATAACGAATATCCATATCCGGGTGTACAGTAATCGCAGGCTTGCTCATTACCTCATAAATACTGACACGATCCGGATTGCGATTTGCAGCTAGCACTTTGTTGGCGATATCAGAAATCATGACGATGCCATATTCATCCTTGTTGTGGCCTTTATCGACAATCAGACATTTGGTCTCCACAAAGCACATCACTTCCAGTGCCTGACGCACCGTGGCCACACTCTCAACCATATCATATTGCTCTTTCATCACATCTTTTACATATATCACAGACTTGTCACTCATATCTGTTCCTCCACTTCATCCATCAGGCATACAATCTGGCTGCCGAGGCCGACTGTATCTTCAACATCAATCAGAAATGCCACACCGGAACCCGGATGTTCTTCAAAACCAGCCTCCTCAGCAATCCGTTCGAGAATTTTCCGGCTCAAATGCTCTTCAACCAAAAACAGTAACATGTCGCGCGATGCCTCCATAGTCAGGCCGAAGAATGTCTTCTTCGGCTTCAACCCTTCGCCTCGTGCATCTCCAACAAGTGTGGAGCCAGTCGCGCCGGATTCGCGTGCGGCATCCATAACTTTCTGAGTCCTGGCATCATCCACCAGAGCAATGATCAATTTAAAATGCATCTTTCACCTCCTGAGTCATTCCATTTCCTGTGTGACTGATTCAATTTTTCTGCGACATTTCTCTACAAATTCTGAAAACCATGCATAGGCCATCACGGTCATAATCGGGAACACACTGGCAAAAGCGATCAGGCCAAAACCATCAATCAGCGGGCTACGCCCGGGAATCGACGATGCCAGTCCCAGCCCCAAAGCAGCCAACAGCGGCACTGTCACAGTTGACGTTGTCACACCACCTGAATCATAAGCAAGGGGAATAATCATGCGTGGAGCAAAAATTGTCTGTATAATGACAATAACATAGACGATGGTGATATACATCCATAGTTCAGTGCCGGTAATGATCCGAAAACAACCAATCATAACACCAGTTGCCACACCCAGAGAAACAGCCATTCGCAAGCCCCAGGCAGAAATAGTACCAGCTGAAATCTTTTCAGCTTTCATACCCACTGCGATCAGAGCCGGTTCGGCCAGTGTTGTTGAAAACCCGATGGCAAAAGCAAATACATAAACCCAACCGTAGGCATCCCATTGCACATAGTCCGCACTCCGACTCGCTGTTCCATAAATGAACTCCGGATCAGTCAATTGCCGGGCCATAACTTCTCCCAGCGGGAAAATAGCTTCCTGTAAACCCATCAGGAAAAACACCATGCCAAGAATCACATAGGCAAAACCGCGCAGCACTCGCATTGGCGCAACCATCGGTGCACGCAGGATAGCAAACTGAAAGAACAGCAGCATCATAATAATTGGGGCGATATCCCTTAATGTATCCAGCAGAGTGTCATAAAACATCAGCAGCAATTCTACTATCAAGAAAATACCCATATTCCATAAGCCATAACAAAAATCATAGGCATTAGGGAGGCAAATGCAATCAGACCAAAGCCATCAAGCATAGGATTGCGTCCCCGAATGGAGGACGCCAGACCTATACCCAGAGCAGTCACCATCGGCACAGTTATTGTTGATGTTGTCACACCACCTGAATCATAGGCAATACCAATAATTTCATCCGGTGCTATAGAAGTCATAGCAACGACAAGGCAATAACCGGTGATAATACAATAATGTAAAGGCCAGTTAAAAAGGATACGCATCACACCCAGCAAAATAGCGAGACCAACGGATAATGCGACAGTGATTCGAAGACCGAAGGCATAGGAGTTCATAGCTTGCTGCGTCGATTCAATCACGCCCCCCTGCGCAGCTATTTCCCCGGCCTTGTCGGCAATGGCGATCAAGGCCGGTTCTGCCACTGTGGTCGAAAAACCAAGTAAAAAAGCAAATGAAAGCAACCAGAATGCATTACCTTTGCGCACAAATGCATTTGCCATTGCTTCGCCGACCGGAAACAGGCCAATTTTCAGACCCCGGACAAATAACGCCAGGCCTGTCAATACAAGAGCCAGGCCCATAAACATATTTTCCAGATTGGGGATGGGTTGCTGCAGCACGACTTCCTGAAAAAAGAGGATGACCAGAATAATCGGCGCCAGATCACGAATAGCCTCAAGCAATGGACGGGCGGCTGCCATAAAGCTACGAAAAATCACTGGCATAAATGTACCATGAATCGCCTAATCCCCACTCCTTTCTCTCTCTCAAACCTGATTCAGATAATAACGTACAGGTATTATTTCTCAACATGTCAGAAAAATTAAGATTTAAGCTTCATCATCATGGGATTAACCGCTATAATAGCTGTGATGTCAGAAAATCTGCACTCCATTGTTTTTCATGACTCCATACCCGGTACGCTGGGCGTGGAAATGGAATGGCTTACTGTGGATGCTGAAACAGGAGCCCAGATTCCTGCTGCCCCGGATGTATTCCAGATTCTGGGGCCATCCCCACGCATCAAACCTGAGTTATTCACATCAACTATAGAAATTAATTCTGAAATTCATAGTGAAACGCTGGCATGTATTGAAGAACTTTGCGCACACTATCAAATTGTATCGAATATCTTATCAACCAGGAATGCTGCCCTGCTGGCCAGCGCCACACACCCTTTTTCGCACTGGCGCCATCTTGAGATCACTGACGATCCACGTTATAAACAACTGCTTGATCGCCTGCAATGGATGGCAAAGCGCTTTAATATTTTTGGCATCCACGTGCACGTCGGCATGCCTGATGGTGATACCTGTATTCAGGCTCTGAATCACTTATTACCTATCATGCCGGTCTTTCTGGCCATATCGGCCAACTCGCCTTTCTGGCAGGGAGAAGATACCGGTCTCGCTGCCAGCCGCATTAAAGTTTTTGAAGGCTTAAGTCAGGGAGGCATGCCTTTCTATTTCAAAGACTGGCAGGACTTTGAACACTGTGCCGGTCGCTTGCTGGCAACAGGTAGTATTGATTCCATACGTGATATCTGGTGGGAAATGAGGCCGCATCCTGCTTTTGGCACATTGGAAATTCGCGTCGGTGATATGCCTGCCCGATGTGAAGATGCAGCAGCATATATTGCCTATGTGCGGGCGGAGGCCATCGCTGCAATGTCACTGTCTGAAATTCCTTATGTACATCCATCACTGATTCGTGAAAACCGCTGGCGAGCTTGTCGATACGGTATGGCTGCCACAATGATTGACCCGGTGACTGAGAATCTTCTGCCTGTTCTCGACTGGCTGGAGGCACGACTGGAATACCTTGCGGGGCACGGAGCCGACACAAGTGAACTGAATATCGTTGCCAGGCAAATACCCCAATGGCGCAAGCATGGCGGTGGTGCGGAACTACAGAAGCGGCTGTATGACACAAATATTGATTTTTCAACTATGATTACTGCCATGCGGGAACAGGATGGCTGGAAATTATGAAGATTACGACTGAACAGCTTGCCAGTGCTGTAGATAAAATCATGCCGGAGATCATCCGTATAAGGCGTCATTTACACCAGCATCCTGAATTGTCGGGACAGGAAGAACAAACGGCATTGCTGGTAGCCAGCACCTGTCTCAAACTGGGGCTAAAAGTAGAACAAGGCATTGGTGGCCACGGTATACTGGCCACGATTGAAACCACCGGAACACATCGCTGGATCGCATTTCGCGCTGATATGGATGCCCTGCCTGTTCAGGATACAAAACAATGCTCATATGCATCACAAAGCGGAGGAATTTCACATGCCTGCGGTCATGATGCTCATACTGCAATGCTGCTTGGTGTCGCTCAACTACTCAGCCAGTTAAAAGAACCTCTGCCTTACAATGTCGCCTTTGTTTTTCAGCCTGCTGAAGAGAGCTGCGAAGGGGCTGCCGCCATGTTACACGAAAATATCTTCAAAGCCATTCAACCTGAGAGAATTTACGCCCTGCACGTTTATCCCTATCTGCCGGCAGGTTCGATTGGTCTCAGAGAAGGTGTAATGTGTGCTGCAGCCGATATGTTTGATGTGAGTATTCAAGGCCATGGCGGTCATGCGGCACGCCCACAGGAGTGTATTGATGTGATTCTGGTTGCCACACATGTGATCCAGGCGCTGCACCACATCATCGGTCGCCGCGTTAACCCCCTGCATCCGGCTGTACTGACCATCGGTCAGATTCACGGTGGTCATGCAGGTAACGTCATTCCGGATCATGTGAGCTTTTCCGGCACCTTCCGCAGCTTGCACCTGGAAGCCCATGAGGAAATCCGCAGTTGCATGGATCATATTATCCGCCAGACCGCAGAAACCTGGGGTGCAACAGCCTGCTTTAATCTCAAACAGGCCACACCCGTTCTGAATAATGATACCACCTTGCTTTCACAGGCACGTCATACCTTCAACAAACTTATTCCGGATGTGAAACTGGTTGAAATCAGTGAGCCATCCATGGGCGGAGAGGAT
>JAJRTX010000138.1 GCA_021545665.1 Zetaproteobacteria bacterium | reverse complement strand
GTGACGGGCTGCAAATGAGTGTCGATGAAATTCAACAGACATTTGCCGACTGGAACCGCGGCGTGCTGGATTCCTATCTAATCGAAATTACCGCAAATATTCTGGCTCAACGCGATGAAGATGGTCAACCTGTGCTTGATAGTATTCTCGATGCGGCAGGCCAGAAAGGTACCGGAAAATGGACCGGCATTAATGCGCTTGAACTAGGCGTGCCATTGACGTTGATTGGTGAAGCAGTTTTTGCTCGCTGTTTGTCAGCGATTAAAGAGGAGCGCATGAAGGCCGATACTCTGTTGGCTAGTTCGCATGCGGTATTTGATGGCGATAAAGAGTGCGTGTTGAAGGCTATACACGATGCATTGTATGCCTCTAAAATTATCTCCTATGCACAGGGCTTTATGTTGATGCGGGATGCTGCGGTGGAGTACAACTGGCAGTTAAATTTTTCTGACATTGCGTTAATGTGGCAAGGCGGTTGTATTATCCGCAGCCGTTTTTTGAAAAACATAAGACAGGCTTACGATGAAAATTCTGCATTAAGTAACCTGTTGCTGGACAAGTTTTTTATCGGTGAAATAAAGGTCTCAGAGGCGGGTTGGAGGGAGTCGGTTATCCTTGGTGTCAAACTTGCTATTCCGCTGCCGGCTATGTCATCGGCGCTGGCATTCTATGACGGTTATCGCAGGGGACGCTTACCGGCAAATATGATTCAGGCCCAGAGGGATTATTTTGGTGCACATACTTATGAGCGAGTTGACCGCCCGCGTGGAGAATTTTTTCACACAGACTGGACAGGTGAAGGTGGAGACACTGCATCCGGACAGTATCAGGTATGAGTGAGATGAAGAATACTGCAGCGACGCTGGTGATTTTTGGTGCTACAGGCAATCTGTCAAAAATAAAGCTGATGCCTGCTTTGTATCTATTGCATAAAGCAGGTCAGCTACATCCTGATACGAAAATTATTTCTAGCGGGCGGCGTGACTGGGATGAGCAGAAAAACATTACAGAAGTCCATGACTGGCTTGAAAACGGTTTAGCAGAACGCTTCGATGAAGAGTCTTTTGGAGATTTTTCACAGCGGTTAAGTTATGTAAGGATAGATTACAGCCAGCTCGAAATCTGGTCAGGGTTAAAACAGTATCTGCAGCAGCAAATAGCAGAAGATAATATATCCGCAAATATCGCTTTTTATATGGCGATACGGCCTGCAGAATTTGGTCTGGTTGTCGCAGGCCTCGGTGAAGCCGGCTTATTGCATCAGGATTCCGGATGGAGGAGGGTGGTATTAGAAAAGCCCTTCGGTTATGACCTGAAAAGTGCAAAAAAACTGCAACAGGAAATCAGCCAGTATTTGATTGAAGAGCAGATATTTCGAATCGATCATTATCTGGGCAAAGGCACGGTACAGAATGTTAATGTGTTTCGATTTGCGAACACTATGCTGGAGCCATTATGGAATCGAAATTACATAGACCATGTGCAGATTACCCACTCAGAAACCGCAGGTGTTGGAACCAGGGCTGCGTATTATGATGGCAGTGGGGCAATGCGGGACATGATACAGAGCCATTTGCTGCAATTGCTGACATTAGTTGCGATGGAGCCACCTGCAACCATGGATGCAGAAGACCTGCGTGATGAAAAAGTAAAGGTGTTGAAGTCCATACGTCCGATTACTGAAGATGATATATCTACCCGCGCTTTCCGCGCGCAATACGATGCAGGGGATATCGATGGAGAAAAAGTTCCTGCTTATCTGAATGAGCAGAACGTACCACCCGACAGTACCACCGAGACCTATGCTGCTTTAAAATTGTATATTGATAACTGGCGTTGGCGTGGTGTTCCCTTTTATTTACGTACAGGAAAACGTATGGCCAGGCGGCAGTCAATGATCTCTATCTGCTTTCGTCATCCCCCGCAGCAATTATTCCGGGATATCAGTAAGAATGGTATGCAGCAGAATTGGTTGATACTCGGCATTCAGCCATGCAACTGTGTACGCATGGAAGTCACGGTAAAACAGCCGGGCCTTGAGATGGCAACACAGCAGGTTAGCCTTAATGCTTCGCTGATGGATGAAGATGAAGTCAAGATCGATGCTTATGAGGACTTGCTGCTGGATATATTGAGTGGAGATCGCTCTTTATTTCTACGAGATGATGAAGTGGAGTACGCATGGCGTATTGTCGACCCGGTAATTGATGCCTGGTCAAACGAAGCGACTCCAGTACAACGCTACCCAGCCGGCAGTTGGGGGCCACCGGAGAGCAGGGGTATTTTTGATAAGGTGAGTACCCGCTGGCGACATAAGCTTGAGCCGGACTGAGGCGTGATAGCGGGTAACGTGTTTTATATGAAAATTTACCAGAAAACTTCAAGTTTCTCGTTTTCGATCCGGTACTTGAATTCATTTAATGGACGGCTGCCGACATCGACACATTCTCCTGTTGTGACTTCGAATACCCAGTGATGTTTCGGGCAGGTTAATTTTGTGCCGTCAAGTGCAAGGTGAGGAATATCTGTGACCTGGTGTGGACAACGACTATCGTAAACACGGAACTTATCGCCTTCGCGGTATATATATAATTTTCGACTGCCATTGTCACGATAACTGATTTCACCCTCGGTAAATTCTTCAACGGCGCCGATAGTATGCCATTCGGCAACCGCATCAAGGTTGTCAGGGTGAAATTCGGGGATGTCCATATCGAGTAATATTTCTGTTGCCCAGACAATTTTGGCAAAGCCCAGTGTTGGCATAGCCATGAAAAGGGCATCAAGAACTTCATTAGCAGACGCACCATTGCGCAAAGCTCGGGTTAAATATTGACGAAAGCCGCCTTCAGTTTGCGCATCGACCTTGGTGATGACAGAAATTAGGTCCCGTGTGCGTATATCAAGGTGCTTGCCTGCTTCTTTGAGCATTTTGAAATAGGGCAACACCGCATCAGGGCGGGCCGCGATAAGATAATTTAATGCATCACTCATGAAAATCTCCAGTTTAAAGATGTTTTATCATTAAGAATAAGATAAAAGATATTGTGTATAGAGGAAAAAGATTGGAAAAAAGTTGTGTGGTTGATTCTATAGCTTATTCAGGTATTTTTTAAGTTATCAGGCAATAATCAAAGGGCAATATCGATATAAATATTGATCGAGACAGTATCGCTTATGATGAAATGGATGGTGTTTAACAACGCAGAGGCTGTGGCTATTGCGGCTTGCGAGTATCTGTGTAGTGCTGCGGAGAAAGCGATAGCCGATCACGCAAGTTTTCACCTGTTGCTCGCAGGCGGCAGTACCCCGGAACGATGTTATGAGTTGCTGGCTAAAGTAGATAATGAATGGGGGAAATGGCATCTCTGGTTTGGTGATGAAAGGTGCTTGCCGAGAAATGACCCGCAACGAAATAGTGAGATGGTAAATCGGGCGCTAAGCAGTAAGGTTGCGATACCGGAAAGCCAGATACATATAATTCCTGCAGAGCTTGGCCCGGCACGTGCGGCAGAACTTTATGCGAAGGAGTTAAAAGCTGTTTCAATGTTTGATGTGGTGCTGCTGGGTATGGGAGAAGATGGTCATACCGCGAGTCTTTTTCCGAATGGAGAGTATTCAGTAAATTCTGTAAAGGACGATGTGTTAGCGATTTATGACGCAGTTAAACCGCCTTTAGAGCGGGTGAGCTTAAACTATTCGAAATTAGGTCATAGTAGGAAAGTCGTTTTTCTTGTGACCGGTGAGAATAAAAAAGAAGCATTAAATGGGTGGCAGCAGGGGAAGGATCTCCCTGTCAGCAGGGTGAAATCTACGGGTGAAATGTGCCTTTTTACCGACCAAAGGCCTCAAAAAGGCATTATTATCGACAATATGTGTTCCCCTATCTAATTGTTTTCATTATAAAAATATATATTTACTCTGTAACATACTATCTCTGCTTGCATATTTGCGTAGAAAGACTAGAGTTAAAGCAACGGCACTATACTGATGGCATCATAAAAAATACAAATAATAGCCAGACAGTCGTCATCACGAAAGAGGGTATTGCAATGAAAATCATATCGATATTACTACTGGCTTTTTTAGTATCACCAGCCCTGGCATGGAATGGCCACGATGCAGAGCAGGGGACAAATGTAATGCTTAGCAGCAGGGATAACGCTACCCCTGGAAAAGAAATTATCTATTACGATTACAGCAAGGAAGAGTATGTAACAGCTGAAGTTACTTCTGTTTATGGATTCGGTAAAGCTGTTCAGATCGAACTTTACGATATTGATACTGGCGTTAATAGAACATTTGAAATGGAAGAATAGATTTTGTGAGCAGCTAGTTATTAATTTATTTTTTTCTGCCTGATAGTGATATCAGGCTTTTTTTTTGCTGCAGTTTAGTGCAGAGTCATTTTTTTGTTGGCGGCAGAGTGTTGCTGTAGTTTGTATTCTGCGAGCGCTAAAGCTTCTTTAATTCGTGCGTGGACAGGTTCATTCTGGGAGCTTTCCCAGTTGTCGATTAAAGATTTCCAGAATTCGATTTCTTCATATAAATCCGTGACTAAAGGTTTTTTCATGTTTCTGCATCATTGTGGAGTAGGTGAAAACAAATACTACAGAAATATTACAAGGTCATCATGACATTGCGCGCCAATAGTTTGACCATAAGCGAAAACAGTAGAATACCAACACGTATCAGAACATGGTGTTGTTGGATTTTGGTGTTATTTGAGGCTTAGTTTAAACGGTAAATGTCGTCGAATAATCTGGCTGGTTTCATTTGATGCCTTTTTTTCGACTAATACTGCTTCTTTGTATGATGTAAATTCGCCGAGAAATATGAGTTTATCCAGGATTTGAAGGCTTGCTTGATACTTGCCTGTAGAGCAACTGTAACCGACCATTTTTAGCACCTCATCGATGAAGAAATTATCTGGTTAACTTAACTATAGACGGAAATTAAAATTCTACTATCAAAAATAGAAATTAATTTTGGAGTTGATCCAGGATTGTAATCAAGGATTGAAGCCAGGATAGATGAATTCGTTTTTTTTAAGCGGTATAGTGCGCACGATAGTATTATTGTCAGTGCAGTATATATTAATAAAAACCAAATATAGTTAAAGAGGATATCAACATGACACAATTCGTGTTTGTTTACCTGGGTGGAAACGAGCCATCTAGCCCCGAGGAAGCTAAAAATCATTATACGAAGTATATGGAGTGGATGACTTCACTTGGTGATTCAGTAATAAGCCCGACAATTCCGTTAAAGAACACCCATACAGTCAATCCAGCTGGAGAAATAAGAGAGGGGGGTGGGAGCGCAATGTCCGGCTTTACCATCATTAAAGCTGATTCCTTAGATGATGCACTGTCTATCGCACAGGCCTGTCCATTTCTTGAGATAGGCGGGACGCTTGAAGTATCTGAATTAATGCAGATGCCAAATTAGTTGCCGATTGAACTTTTCTGATGCCATGGGATCTTACGCGCCCCTCCACACAGCAGTACCATTCATGAAGCGGGCATTAAACCGGACTATATGTCGGCCACTAAATTCTTGTATTTAGTGTAACACTATGATATTTATAATCGAATGAAAGATTATAAACCGGACAAAGAAGCGGACATATTTGAGGCCAGGAATGGTCATGAAACAGTCAGCATGATGGAGCACTTATTAATCTCGGAGCAATCCAGGCATAGGTCTGCACTCGCTGACCTGGCCATTGAATTAGCAGCTCGGTCTGCTGGCTTTTACCACAGCTTGCCTGAGGGGTTGGCTAGCGCACTTGCAGATTTAGTTCGCTCCATGAACTGTTATTACAGCAATTTACTCGAAGGTCACAATACTCACCCAGTGGATATTGAGAAGGCCCTTCGTAACGATTACAGCGCTGATAGTAAGAAAAGAGATTTGCAGTTAGAAGCTCGAGCGCACATCGAAGTGCAGCTATGGATTGACAAGGGCGGCCTCAGTGGCAAAGAGACATCAAATGAAGGGGTCTGTGAATTACATCGGCGTTTTTGTGAGCATTTGCCAGAAGAGCTTCAATGGGTGAAAGATCCCTCGACAGGAAAAAAAATAAAAATAACACCTGGCGAACTACGTAAACGAGATGTTCAGGTTGGCGGGCACATAGCAATCAGTCCTGCTGTGGTACCAAAATTCATGAAACGATTCAGTGATGCCTATGGCAGACTTGGTATATCAGAGACAATTATTGCCTCTGCAGCAGCACACCATCGTTTAGTCTGGATACACCCATTTCTTGATGGAAATGGACGTGTTGCCCGGCTTATGTCTCATGCCATGCTTCTGAAAACACTTGATACCGGTGGTATATGGTCTATATCGCGTGGTTTGGCACGCAATGAGGCCGAATATAAAAAACATCTGTCAGCTTGTGACCTGACACGGCGCAATGACTTGGATGGCCGAGGGAATCTGAGTGAAGAAGCGCTGGCGGCCTTCACAAAGTTTTTTCTTGAAGCCTGTCTTGATCAGGTTAACTTTATGGAGCAGCTGATTAAGCCGGATCAATTACGAACTCGTATTCTGTTATGGGCTGATGAAGAAATCGCATTAGGAAATCTTCCCAGGCCGACCAAAAGTATTCTTGAGCCAATATTGTATAGAGGAGTGCTACCTCGCAGCGAAGTAGCTGGCATTCTTGGTGCCAGCACACGTCATGCGCGCCGGGTCACAGAGGCATTAAGTGAATTTGGAATAATTAAATCTGATACCAGCAGGGCGCCATGGAGGCTAGTATTCCCAGCCTCACTGGCTTCAAGGTGGATGCCAGGATTATTTCCTGAGCAACTAGGCTAAAGTTTGTTTAGTGGATGTCCCAAAAGTGTACCTATACAGGTGTCATATCATTTCTGCTCGCTTTTTCACGTTTGCAAGGATTGGTTCCGATGTGGATTTCGGCATGCCAGCATCGTTAGCCAAAGTCGCCACATCTGCAAGAGTATCGTCCATCTGTACGGATAGGCTAGAGAATATATTATCTATATCT
>JAJRTX010000001.1 GCA_021545665.1 Zetaproteobacteria bacterium | reverse complement strand
GCCAGCGCCGATGTCGCAGCCAATCAAGCCCACTCCAATCAGAATCAACAGAACCGCTTTAATTTTCAAACTAAACAGCTTTCGCAACAGATGCGATTACGACAGCAAGCTGAATGTATGAAAGCATCCATTTGAATCAGCAGCCGCCCATATCCATCATCATGGATTGCTGACTTATCATACGCCCTCTCATCTTTTGCATCTTGCATTTTGATCAAACCCCCATACCCATGCCATCAGGCTGCACAACAGCGGAACTGCCAGCTTGCTCTGTTGCCGAACCAGCCGGATGACGCACCTCATTGGCGACAGCAGATATAGCGGCGAAACTTAAAACGAATAGACTAACGATCAGAATATACTTCATGACTTACTCTCTGGGGGTGAATTGCGGCTGACAGGTTCCAGTTCGTCGACCAATTAAAACTTGAGAGTTCATCGCAAGAGTAAAAGCTGGAAAGAGACTGCTTGCATGGCCGGCAGCGGCCAGAGAAAGTCTGTTACTCATGACGAAGTGCATTTTTTGCAATAAATAACTCGGGTTGCTCATCGAATTGATCCAGGCATCGCCGAGAACAGAAGCGGTAAAGATCACCTTCGCACATCATGCCATAACCTTGATCAGGATTGACCTCTTTGCCGCAAACAGGGTCAATAAATTTACCTTCCGCATTGTGCCCACTGTGTCTGGAATGATGGCTACGTATCATATGTGCGCCACAGCCATAACGCACCATCACAAAAAACAACACAGCAAATAGAAGAAAAGAACCTAAACTATCCATGCCAGCCTCCTTTCCAAGGTAACCACATGAGCTATTCTAGACCCTATGTGTTACACACAGGTCAAGCATCTTCTGTGAACGACTCAATCAAATGGCAGATTGAATGCCCATCAGGCATGCCGTCAGGTTTGTTTTCCCATGCCTTGAGCGCTGCTTCCATGCGTTTTTGCAGAGTGGTTAACTCTTTAATTTTCGCCTTGTTTGATTCAATTCGACGCTGGATAAAATCGCGCACCATAGGGCATGGAGAATCACCTTGCATACTGTGATGAAGAACTTGTTCGATTTCAGCCAGAGTATAGCCGAGTAGTTTTGCCCGCCGAATAAAACGGAGTTTCTGCACATCATCAAATTCAAAAAGCTTGTATCCATTGTCAGGATGCCGCTCTGGATGCAATAACCCCACTCTGGTGTAATAGCGTACTGTCTCAGGGGTTACATCGCAACGAACAGCCAACTGGCTGACAGTAAACATCACACAGTTTCAGACTTTGTGCGAATATGATACAGCTTTTCGACTGGCATTATCGCCACTATGCCATCGCCGGGCTGGCCAATGTGGGCGGCTTCCATAATCGCATCGGCGAGATCTTCAGCCTTATCCATTTCCACAAATATTTCGATACGTGAATGGCTGCTTGTACAATCCTGATTATAGTAGTTCATATACTCCCCACAGCCCTGGACAGAAGTGATGCTGAAACCATGAGTACCATGCTCCTGAAGTGCTTGTTCAACTTTTCCCAGCATACTTTGCCGAAAAGTAGCTGTGACTTTTCCCATCGTCATTATGCATTCTGATTTCATCACGTTCTCCTTAACCTTGTTTCGGCGGACGATTGCAACATGCCCCCGGTTGAGCAGCCAGGCTGTCCAATTCATTTTCTTCGGTGTAATGAATCCAACCCAAACGCAGGCGGTCACTCCATCCTTCTCCCAGTTTTATCCCGGCTCCTGCCAGGCATGTCTCAATTTGTTCTGCACGGCATTGCCGCAGGTCATAAGTGACAGCAATAGCCTGACTCTGAACGTCCACCTGTTTGATACCCATCAACTGCCCGAGTTCCTGACCAACCTTCTTGATCTGAAGGATTGTCAGCGACTGGCCAAGTTTAAATTTCCTGCATTTAAGAACTTCCTGCCGCCCGGCTTTTTTTGCATCCTTGCCAACATACAACTTTGGCTGGGAGAGAAAGTTTTCATGGCACTGTTGCGAACAGAAATTGTAATGGATGCCAAAATACTGCATCGAAATCTTATCATCAGCTACGTTCATCGCACATACGGGGCATGTCATATTTTTATTCATATTTATCACCTCTTTTCAACCTGGTAACGTTTCTTACCCAGCCAATAGTGGTCTCATGCATAATTTTACACCCTATGTGTTACACACAAGTCAAGCATCTTCAGTAGATGCATTAAAACCCTCTTAACTCAACAGCACGCAGCACTCGTCGCACTGAGAGTTCATAGGCGGCAGTGCGGAAATCCACATGCGAGGCCTTAGCCAACTGTTGAACTTCGGCAAAACTGCGGGATAAATGGGACTCCATCCGCTCAAAAACCACATCCCTGTCCCAGGAAAAGCGTTGAATGTTTTGCACCCATTCACACTACGAAGCTATTACGCCGCCTGCATTGGCAAGAATATCGGGAATGATAACAACATCCCGATTCTGAAGCTTGTCACTTGCCATATGCGTGACCGGCATATTTGCCGCCTCCACAATGAGCTTTGCCTGAATAGCTGCTTCAATATCGCAATTGATTGTTCCCTCAAGGGCTGCAGGAATCAGCACATCACAGGACAGCCCCAATAATAACTCATTCGACACAGGCTGTGCATCGGCGAATCCTTCCAGTCTCCCGGTTTTCCGGACATGTTCAATCGCAGATTCAATATTTATTCCCTGCGCATTAAATAAACCGCCATACATATCAGAAATAGCTACGATATGGGTGCCCATAGCCTCAAGGCGAAGAGCGGCGAATGATCCGACATTACCAAATCCCTGAATAACCACGCTTGCGCCCTGCAAGGGAATATCCAGATAATCACAGGCCATCGCTGTTACATAGGCCACGCCATAACCCGTTGCTTCCAGTCGGCCCTCCAGTCCACCTAGCTCTATTGGCTTACCCGTTACTATGCCCGGAGTGTGACCGTTGGATTTGCTGTATTCGTCAAAAATCCATGCCATAACTTGCGGGTTGGTATTAACATCCGGTGCCGGTATATCTTCATCGACACCAAATATGGGAGACATTTTTTGCGTGAATCTCCGCGTCAAGATTTCCAGTTCCCGCTCCGTCAATGTCGAGGGGTCAACTGTAATACCGCCTTTTGCACCTCCAAATGGAATATCAACAAGAGCGGTTTTCCAGGTCATCAACTGAGCCAGTGCCCTCACTTCTTCAAGTCGAACATCAGGGTGAAAACGCAAGCCGCCCTTGAACGGGCCACGTGCATGATTGTGCTGCACCCGGTAGCCGGTAAAGGTGTGTAGTGTTTCCGTGTCACCATTATGAATTTTAAGTGGAATTTGCACCGACACTTCGCGGAATGACTGTAAAAGCAACTGCCGCTGGGCCATATTGAGATTCATTCGATCAATCGCCCGGTCTAAAAATACAGCTTGATTATCGTGACAGCAACAACTGGTTTGTTCTTGTGTTTCAGTTTCACTCATCATGGATCTCCTCACCCAACAAACCTGCCAGCTATATCTTTCTCACGGAAAGGTGTTTGTTGTTTGCTTGTCTGAAAAGAACAGTTTCACCACCGGCAGGCGATGCTGTAAATTGATGGCTTCAAGAAGCAGCACTACAAACAGAGCTAACATTGATGCCAGTAACAGGCCGACAGCAGGGCCGAATAACCATATCACACTAGCCTCAGCTGCCTCCGGGCCAAGTTCTACGGTGCGAAAACCCATCAATATCCATGCGGGCGGATAGGCCAGCGCACCAAGGCCGAGTGTCCAGCCCAGCACTTTCTTCCAACAGGTTTTCAGCGATGTAAATGCCGTAACAAGCAGCAAAACGGCAGCCAGAACCCCAATACCCATAAAATGAATATGTCCGCGTAACAGACGCTGCATGGCATCTTTGGACAGAGAGCCGGAATGACTGTGTTGCTCACCCGTAGCATGTGCTCCTGCATCATGGTTCTGATGATCTGCGGTCGCCCCTTCCTCATGGACATGCCCCATTTGCATAGCGTCCATATTCATATCTTCCATCAAGTGGTCCATTTTTGCTAACTGGATCTCGGCTTCCTGCATCTCGAAAGCGCTGTGAAATTGCTCATGATGGGTCGCCAGATATGCTGCCCACAAGGCACCGCATATAAGTGCCAGAACTGCCATCAGCAAACCATGCCGCACTACCCCTACAAGCTCCTGTACATGACTCATTGACTTCTCCTTCAGTGAAACAAATGCAGCTCGAAATGCAAATGAATAAGTCGTTATTGATCATTTTTTATTACTGGTTCATGCCCAAAAGAGGTGCATTCAAATATGGCATGAATTCAATTGTTAGCAAAAGTAAAAAGGGAGGGGCCCCCTCCCTTTTTTATTTCTCATCTGCTATTAAAGAGCTACATCAATTGCCAGCAGACCTGTATTGATATTCTGCTGATCAACCGTTGTACGACCAGCTGCCAGACCCATAAAGTTCACCACATTTTTACTCCTTGTGAATGAAGCAATCATCTGTACGTTCTGGACGATTTGGTAAATACCGAAAACCGTTAAATTCGTGGTCGCCTCTGGCCTCAGAACCCCTGCCGTCCCCATCTGTAAATCAGTTCTGCTATAGTCTAATTTTGCACCAATTAGCCATGCATCGGCAAAGTTCCATTCAGCTGAAACCGTCGCAGCAATAACATCCAGCTTTGTACCAGTCAAAAAACTGGTCTGCTTGCCATATGTAATCGCTCCCCAAGCCTGTAAAGGTTCGCCATAATTGATAGCAAAGTCGATGCCGTAACGTTTAACATCGGAAAACTGCATGGGATTAACAGCTATAACGCCGCCACCGCCTGCGAGTGGATCCATCGCCATCAGCATGGCGCCTTCGCCTCCGAATGCATCGGAGCTATAGTTCTTTGATTTATAGCCAAACACGCCAATAATATGATTATCCATAATTTCCTGCGATATACGACCATAGAAATTATATGAGTTCTGATTATTTTGGGCAAAGTTTTTACCGGATGTGCCAACAGAAAATGTATATGCAGTGCCAACACCGGAATCGCCATTCGTTGTGCCCTGAATACTCACGCCATCGGTCATCATCAGCATGGTAGCTCCAGCCATCTGGGCCGAATCAACCCAGCCCCAACCCAATGGCCGGTGTGACATCATAGTCATGCCGTAACCGACATTATTCTGTATGCGTCCAAATCGAACTTTCAAAAGATCATTGAAATAATAAATACCTTCGAGCATACCTATACCGGTATCGGCACCCGCCAGACTGGCATCCAGCCACCATGAGAAATTATCATAGGCGCCGGATGAGATCAGACCAAACTCACCGAAACCAATCTTGGGATTACTTTTCCATTGGCCTGCGGCATTCTCGTACAAAGCGCCG
>JAJRTX010000137.1 GCA_021545665.1 Zetaproteobacteria bacterium | reverse complement strand
CCTGAACATCCCGCTAGAATTTCAAGCAATTTTTGATGACATCTCCTTACATTCGTACAGCCGATTGTTTTTTATGAGAGACCAGATCACACGTGTAAGATGTCTTCCAAGTGATCGAACTGCCTGATTGTGTCTTTTGCCTTCAGCGCGTTTTTTCTCATAGTATTTTTTTGACTGGGGCGTATGCCAATAATGTCTGGCCACAGCAGTCATCATGGCTGCTTTGGCACGGCGGTTGGTCTGCTTTCCACCCTTGCTTCCAGAGTAGACGCCAGAGCTGTTATCCAGTGGAGCCATGCCGATGTAACGTGCCAATGCCTGCTCAGATGCGAAGCGTCCTATTGCGCCGATTTCACCCGCCAGTTCAGTCGAGCAAATAAGTCCAAAACCTGTGATCGATTCAATGACAGTGGCCAATGCTGATTGAGGCATCAGTTCCTGTAACCTGGTTTCCATGTGTTTGATTTTATCTGCCAGGGTAAGGACGCGCTTGGCATCTTCGATCACCATATCACCAATAAGAAGTACATCAGAGGATAATAAGGCAGTTTTCTGCCACTGACGAATCAGACCTGTATATTTCACGCCAATATCTTTGATTCTCATCATACTGGATTGATGCATACGCGTAAGCTGATCGAATGTGTCCCTGGCCGTCAGAAAGCCAAGAAACCATTTATTATCCACCTGCCGCGTAATCTCTAGTAACCCTGGCGCAATAGCCTGTAAGTCACTGTGCATACGGTTGCTGACCATCGTGCGCTCATTCACCAACTGCCGTCTCCTGCGAGTCAGAAGCTTCATGTCGTGGTTAACCTGTGAAGCAGGAACCACTTCATTCAGAATATCCTTGGCCTGCGGCAATAATGGGCGAAGGCGCATCAACTCCAGAATCTTACGTGCATCAATGGCATCAGTTTTAGCCGGTGACGGAAATATTTCCTTGTACCGGGCAAGCTTCAGGTTATTCACATTGAGCAGCGTCCAACCTTTGCCGATTACCATCTCATCCAGAGGCCGCGCCCAGCCACCATAACCTTCCATGCCGACGCTGACAGGCAAACTGAATTTCGCAGCCTGTTTATCAACACGTAAAAAGAATTCATCAAATGAAGCGGACTGATGATCCACATCGAACTGATCAACCAGGGTTCCATCCGGCATGCCAATCGCCACACGGTGACGGCGACAACCAACATCGATCCCTACCAATAATTGTTCCATGAAAGACTCCTTGTAAACAAGATCACCATCCAATGTCTCGTCTACAACACAGAGCCACTATTCACATAAGAATTGGCATCATCCCGGAAGACTTTATCGGATGATACATGAATGGCGGGGGCGGCATTTCAGAAGCTGAGCAGAGCTAAATAGCCTGCCGACCCCAAGAGCCACACCCCCGCCAAGTCAATACTTTAACAAGAAGGAATGAACCCCGCCATCATGCAAAATCCAATGGTAGACCCCGATCATTACCATGTTGTACCTTTTCTGGCGGAGGTTGTCGCGTTAGAGTTGGCGTATTGGTAGGTGAGCCGTGAGTTCGTCCCTTTTTTTGCCTGAAATATGATGCCTAATGAAATAGATTCCCAAGGAGTTGCTGACTACATGCCACGCCGTACCGATTTAAAATCCATTATGATTCTTGGTGCAGGGCCGATTGTGATCGGTCAGGCCTGCGAGTTTGATTACTCCGGTGTTCAGGCCTGCAAGGCGTTGAAAGAAGAAGGTTTCCGGGTGATTCTGGTAAATTCCAACCCGGCTACAATCATGACCGATCCCGAGTTTGCTGATGCCACCTATATTGAGCCTGTGACCTGGGAAGTGGTGGCCAGAATTATCGAAAAGGAAAGGCCTGACGCCATTCTGCCAACCATGGGTGGACAGACGGCATTAAACTGCGCTTTGTCGTTAAATAAAAATGGAATTTTGCAAAAATATGGTGTCAAACTGATTGGTGCGCAGCCGGAGGCCATTGATAAGGCTGAAGATAGAGAACAATTCAAACGAGCTATGGATTATATCGGTCTGGAAATGGCGCACGGCGGTTTTGCCCATAGCATGCAGGAAGCACGTGATCTTGCTGACGATATTGGTTATCCGATCATTATCCGCCCATCTTTTACCCTGGGCGGTTCCGGCGGTGGCATAGCCTACAATCCGGAAGAATTTGAACAGATTGCCGCCTCCGGCCTCGATGCATCACCGACCGATGAAATTCTGGTTGAGGAATCGATTATCGGCTGGAAAGAGTTTGAAATGGAAGTGATGCGGGATCGGGCCGATAATTGTGTTATTATCTGTTCTATCGAGAATGTCGATGCCATGGGGGTGCATACTGGCGATTCGATTACAGTGGCACCGGCTCAAACGCTGACCGATAAGGAATATCAGCGCATGCGTGATGCCTCAATTGCGATTTTGCGCGAGATTGGAGTGGAAACAGGCGGCTCGAATGTGCAGTTCGCGGTTAATCCGGAAGATGGCCGTCTGATTATTATTGAAATGAATCCCCGTGTATCCCGTTCTTCGGCACTGGCCTCGAAAGCCACCGGATTTCCCATTGCCAAAATTGCCGCCAAACTGGCAGTGGGTTATACGCTGGATGAAATCCGCAACGATATTACCGGTGAAACATGGGCGGCTTTTGAGCCGACCATTGATTATGTGGTCACCAAATTACCGCGTTTTGCCTTTGAAAAGTTCCCAGGAGCCGATGCCCGTTTAACTACGCAGATGAAATCGGTGGGTGAAGTGATGGCCATTGGCCGCTCATTCACCGAGTCGCTGGGCAAGGCCATGCGCGGGCTGGAAATAGACAGCAACGGATTTGATTTCTCGCTGCCGGAGGATGAAAACAGGGAAGTCTCCGTTGATGGTTTTCTACAGGAGAAGCTGGCTGTGCCGGGGGCGGAACGCCTGTGGTGGATTGGCGAGGCGCTTCGTGCTGGCTGGTCGGAGCAGCGCGTTGTGGATGTAACCCGTATTGATCCATGGTTTATCCGCGAAATCACAGCTGTCATTCTGCTTGAAGCTTCATTGTGTGGCCGCGATGTCACCACTTTAACAGCCGGGCAGTGGCGCGAAGCCAAGCGCGAAGGCATTTCTGATCTCAGACTGGCAGAGTTGCTGGTGACAGATGAAAATAGTGTTCGCCAGGCACGTATGGAGGCCGGGGTTCAGCCGGTATTCAAACGGGTGGATACCTGTGCGGCTGAATTTGAAGCGCATACGCCGTATCTCTATTCGGCCTATGAAGATGAATGTGAGGCGCGCCCTACGAGTAAAAAGAAAATCATGGTGCTGGGCGGTGGCCCGAATCGTATCGGTCAGGGCATTGAGTTTGATTATTGCTGTGTGCATGCCGCTTTTGCACTGTCTGAAGATGGTTATGAAACCATTATGGTCAACTGTAACCCGGAGACGGTTTCCACCGATTATGACACCTCTGATCGCCTTTATTTTGAGCCGCTGACCTTTGAAGATGTGATGGCTATTGTCGATAAGGAAAAACCCGATGGCGTGATTGTATAGTTCGGCGGCCAGACACCGTTGAAACTGGCCGAACCGCTGGAGGTCGCTGGTGTGCCGGTGATTGGTACCAGTCCAGATATGATTGATCTAGCTGAAGATCGCGAGCGTTTCCAGCAGCTGTTGCATGATCTAAAGTTGCTCCAGCCCGAGAATGGAACGGCGCGCTCCGTCGATGAGGCTGTGGCGGTTGCAGAAAGTGTGGGTTATCCGGTTGTGGTGCGTCCTTCCTATGTGCTGGGCGGCAGAGCCATGCAGATTGTGCATGATAAAACAGGATTACTGCGTTATATGCGTGAAGCCGTATCGGTGAGTCATGACCATCCGGTATTGCTGGACAGGTTTTTAAATTGCGCCATTGAGCTGGATGTTGATGCGCTGGCTGATGGCGAGCGTGTGGTGATCGGCGGCATTATGGAGCATATTGAGGAGGCCGGTGTGCATTCAGGCGATTCGGCTTGTTGCTTGCCGCCGCATTCGATTTCTGATGCTATTATTGCCGAAGTAAAACGTCAGACTGTGGCGCTGGGCATGGCGCTGAATGTCAAAGGTCTGATGAATATCCAGTTTGCTGTTCAGGGTGAAACGATTTATATTCTGGAAGTGAATCCGAGAGCTTCGCGCACAGTGCCGTTTGTTTCCAAGGCAACGGGTAAACCGCTGGCCAAAATTGCGGCACGCATTATGGCAGGCCAGAGTCTGGATGAGCAGGGGATAGATGAGATTCCACAACCAACTAACTTCAAAGCGGTAAAAGAGGCCGTGTTTCCATTTGTGAAGTTTCGTGGCGTGGACACCCTGCTGTCGCCGGAAATGAAATCGACCGGAGAAGTGATGGGTATTGCTGATAGTTTTCCGGCGGCTTTTGCCAAAGCCCAGCTGGCTGCCGGGGTAATTCTGCCGAAATCGGGTCGGGTATTTATCTCTGTTCGTGATGTTGATAAGAATGATGCTGTGCGATTGGGTTTATTACTTGGTCAGGCCGGGTTTGAGTTGTTGGCGACCGGAGGCACATACAGGGCACTGATTGCCGCCGGTGTGGATGTCCAAGCTGTTGCCAAGGTTACGGATGGGGTAAGGCCGCATATTGTTGATCGCCTGCTTTCCGATGAGATTGAATTGATTGTCAACACCACAGAGGGTGTACAGGCAATCAGGGATTCCAAGTCCATCCGCCAGGCAGCTCTGGATCGCGGCATAGCCTATTTTACCACCATTGCAGGAGGCCTTGCTGCTGCTCAGGCCATTGCCGGGCATTCGGATGTTACGGATGTAAAAAGTATACAGGAATATCATGCACGTTAGGGGTAAGGAGTAGAACATGGACAGAGTTCCTATGACCAGATTTGGTGCAGAAAAGTTGCGTGATACACTGGCTTATCTGAAAGGCGAGAAGCGGCACCGGATTGTTGCCGCTATTGAAGAAGCCAGAGCGCACGGCGATCTTTCTGAAAATGCAGAATATCATGCTGCCAAAGAAGAGCAGGGCATGAATGAGGCGCGGGTGAAAGATATAGAAGATAAACTCGCGCGAGCTCATCTTATCGACCCTGCCTCGATTACGGCAGAGAAGATTGTGTTTGGCGCTACTGTAGAGTTGATTGATATGAATGAAGGTACGGAAGTGACTTATCAGATCGTCGGTGTTGATGAGGCGGATATTGAAGTAGGCAAGGTTTCTATCACTTCACCAATTGCACGTGCCCTGATTGGCAAGGAAGAAGGCGATGTTGCACTTGTGCAGGCGCCAAGTGGTGAACGCGAATTTGAAATTCAAATGGTTAAATATGTTTAGTCGCTTGGTAACAAAATTCTATGCAAAGCAGAATATGGATGGCACGCAAAGCACCCCAGAGTGCCCTCTCACTCGCAAGCTCGATTCACTTTGGCACAAAGGGTGAAAAACAAAAAGGTTCGGCTTTATATTCTTTGCGCCTTTGCGAGAATTTATCCTACCTCATCTTACCGACTGTCTGGCTCCGAATTTACCACAATTGGAGGGGCGATAAATGAAGATTGAATGCATCCGTATCGGTGCAGCTCGTATTTGTCTGGCACTGATGCTTGGTTTATTGCTGGTGTCAGGCTACGTGGTTACGCCGATTCTATTTGATAAGGCTGGCAGCGCAGAAATGGCAGGCATGCTGGCAGGGCAGCTATTTCATATAGCCAATTCAGGCTTGCTTCTGCTCGCTATCGCAGTTGCTTTTTTCTGGTTTCGCATGGCTTCAGCAGGAATCAGTATTGGAAAATTACGCTGGTTGTTATTGCTGACAGTGGTACTGATGGTGGTTGCAAATGAATTTGCTCTGGCTCCCGTTATGGCCGATTTAAAACAGCAAATGGGAGTGATAAGTCGTGTGCCCGAGGATGATCCCCGGCGTCAGTTATTTGGTATGTGGCATGGTGCCGCTTCTTTATTGCATATGTTGACTACGTTATGTGCCGGATTGCTGGTTGCTTTGGGTACGGGTTCGACCAGTTGTAAACCAATATCAGAGCGAGCATGACCGTCATCCTGGAGTGGTTTAGAAAGCGCCTGGCAGACACTGAGCTGGTGATGCTGCTGAGTGCGTTACTGATTATTTTTCTACTCTTGGCAGTGCTTGCCCCAGTCCTTGCGCCACTGCTACTGGCTATTGCGCTGGCCTATGTGCTGGATGGTGTTGTTGAACTGTTGAAGCGATGTCGTTTGCCACGAATGCTGGCTATAGCATTGACCGGCGGCGGGGCATTTCTACTGATACTGTTTGCCTTGCTGGCTGTTCTGCCACTATTGACAGAACAGATCGGCAGACTTATTTCCCATGCCCCGCAATATGTTCAGGCTATTCGGGACACCCTGTATCAATTGCAGACCAACTATGCTGAATGGGTGAATTCTGACTATTTACAGAAAATGATTGCTGATACTGCAACTCAATTGCAGGAGCTTGGTGGGGCAGTACTGAAATTTTCTATTGCCTCTATTCCCGGCATGATTACGCTGCTTGTCTATGCTGTGCTGGTTCCGGTACTGGTTTTCTTTCTACTCAAAGATAAAGAGCTTATCATAAACTGGGCACAACAGTTCTTACCAAAAGAAAGGATTTTACTCAATCGAGTCTGGTCTGAACTGGATATTCAGATCGGCAATTATATTCGGGGCAAATTTTGGGAAGCATTTGTTGTTGGTCTAAGCATGTGGCTGGTATACTGGTGGATGGATCATGAGTACGCGCTTCTGCTTGGTGTATTAACTGGCATATCGGTGTGGATTCCTTTTGTTGGAGCTGCTGTGGTGACGATTCCGGTTATTCTGTTGTCATATTTTCAGTGGGGCTGGACAGATACAATGGCTTACAGCGTTCTCGCTTATGCTATTGTGCAGGCCATTGATGCAAATCTGATTGTGCCATGGCTATTCTCGGAAATTGTTAATCTGCACCCGATTGCCATCATTGTGGCAATACTTGTATTTGGCAGTCTGTGGGGAATTATAGGTGTGGCTATTGCAATTCCACTGGCTGCACTGGTCAAGAGTGTGCTGTCGATTGTACTTGAACGACGACAGGATGTTGCAGCTTTGAAAGAAGGCTGACATTGACAGTAGGCGGGTGCCTTCTAGGCTGCGCCGGGGTTTGATGGGTAAGCAAAGTAAATAGAGTATCATTCCATGCGTACGGAGATGAAGAATGACTGATAAAAAGCCAGTGGATGATTCAATGGAAACTGAGAATCATTCTGCTCTGAAAGCAGAAATGGATGAGCTGAGGCGTGAAATGCGTTCAGCCAAATGGACGGCCTGGATTCAGGATAACAAGCAGTCTCTACTGGCAGGTCTGACACTGCTGGTGCTGGCTTTGCTTGCCAGTGGTTTATGGATTGAAAATGAACGTTCATATCGTGCATCGGCAGCAATTCTCTATCAACAGGCCTTGTCTGAACAGGATGTAGCATCAAAGAAAACTTTGCTGGAAAATATAAAGAGTGATTTCTCTGGTAGCAGTTACGGGGCACTGGCTTTGATGCAGTTGGCTCACGTAGATGCCGACAATGCGGCAGCATACCTGAAAGCATTGATTAACCACGGTGAAGCTATGGAAGAATGGGTCTGGCAGGCGCGCCTGGATCTGGCAGAACTTACTATTGAACAGGGTGATGTTCAGGCTGCCCGGAAATATCTTGAACAGCCTGTCGGTAAGCAATATGAACAGCTCCGCCATTATTTGATGGCTGAAACTTCGGTGGATGCGGCAGAAAAAGCGGATCATTTGAAAAAGGCTCTGGATGCACTTTCTCTGGATGAAGATCTAAAACGTAAAATAAAAAATCAGCTGGCAACAAAATCGTCTTGATGTCGTACATGATGCTGCGCATGAAATATGCCTTGATTCTGTTGGTGTTGGTATTCATTTCAGCCTGCTCGCTACAGATACCTATGTGGTTTGAAGACAAACCGGTATCTGAAGAATATAAAAATACAGGAAGTGAGACAGTTGCCGAACAGGTAAGTTTCAGGCCAGCCAGTACCGGCATTTCAATTTTGTGGCAGGCTAATCTGGATCAGCGTCGGCCTGCAGCTCCGGAAGGTTTTAGTTTGCCTGCCGTGGTTCACAGTGGCCAGAGCGAACTTATTATTGCCGGGGCTCAGGATAAACGTATCCGAATCTATAATGCAGACGGTAGCGAACTTGATCGCATTGCCCTGGATGCTCCCGGCGAATCCGGTGCTTTACAATTGAGCAATGGACTTGTGGTTATCGGCGATGTTGATGGAATATTATATGGGGTCGATTTGGCAGAGCGGAAAATCGCATGGCGTTTTGCTTTATCATCGGTGCTTTTATCAAGCCCTGTCTCTGTGGGTGACGACTTCATTATTCAAACATCCGACAATCATGTGTACAGGATGACGGCTGAAGGTAAGAAAGTCTGGAGTTATTCTGGCATACTGGGTGGACTGGGCATGCATTTGAGTGCATCACCAGCTGTTTATGGTGATAATATATTTGTTGTATTCAGTAATGGAGATGTTATCGCGCTGAAAGCGGATAGCGGTAGTTTTCTCTGGAAACATCAGCTTCTTCTGAATACAGAAGCTGTGGTTTTGAGTGAGTTGAAGGTGCCTGTATCAGCGCCAACAATCATTCCTGCAAGCCAGTCAGGGCGTGATGAGGATGTGTTGGCTGTTGCCGTCTTTCAGGGAGAAATGTCATTTATTTCATTGCAGGATGGTACTGTCCTTAGTCAGCGTAATTTATCGTTGAAATCATCGCCTTTGCTCAATGGTAAGCACCTGTATGTGGCCGATGCAAGTGGAGCAGTAAGCGCTCTGGATACCCTGAATGGCGAAACATTGTGGAAGCAGAAGGTTTCCGAGGGTGAACTTTCCGGCCCTGTTTTGTGGCAGGAATCATTATGGGTTGCCGATAATAAAGGTATGGTTTATCGCTTGAGTGTTGATGGTAACGTGATGGCAGGAATCGAACTTTCCGGTCGTATTGACCGCAAGCCGGTCGTTACTGCAAATGGTGTTTTGGTGCGTAATCACCTGGGCACGATCTACATGCTGCATTAACCCGGTTAGGTCTTAAGTCATCCCATTTATATATAATGTTTTCAACTCTATTATCTGATCAGGTTCGTACCGCCCATTTACCCGTTCTTGCTATTGTCGGTCGCCCCAATGTTGGTAAATCAACCCTGTTCAATCGCCTTGTCGGTAAGCGAAAAGCTATTGTTGGTGATCAACCGGGAGTAACGGTTGACCGGCTGGAGAGTGAATGCCAGATGGGAAAACATGGTATTGTACTGGTTGACACCGGGGGTATCGGTGAAGGTACGTATAATGCCATGCAACCGGCTATTGATATGCAGGTTGAAGCAGCTCTGGAAATTGCCGATATTGTGCTGTTTGTTGTTGATGCGCAGGCAGGTGTAACGCCTGTCGATGTTGCGATTGCTGATAAGCTGCGTCGCCAGCAATTACCTGTAGCGCTGGTGGTGAATAAAGCGGAACAGCCCAATACTGATATGGAGTTTTACAGTCTTGGCATGGGAGATCCTTTCCCTGTTTCTGCTGTCCACGGGCAAGGCGTTCGTGATTTTATCAGTAAGCTGGAATCCATGCTTTTATCTCTGCCTGTTCTGGACGATTGTATTCGTGAAAAGCCTATAGCCAGCATTACCGTGATCGGGCGTCCGAATGTGGGTAAATCCACTTTGATTAATGCCTGGCTGGGACGAGAGCGTATGGTCGTCAGTGATATTGCCGGAACCACTCGTGATGCCATTGACAGCGAACTTAGCTATCAGGGCGGCACAGTGCGACTGGTGGATACAGCCGGGCAGCGTAAACACGGCCGTATTTCCGATATTATTGAATTTGTTGCCCGAGTTAAAGCTGTGCAGGCTTTTAAACGTGCCGATGCAGCAGTTATGGTGCTTGATGGTGGCGAAGGAATTGTTGAACAGGATATGCGGTTGATGCAATTGGCATTGGATGAAGGGTGTGCGCTGGTTGTGGCTGTCAATAAAATCGATTTACTGAGTAATGATGACTGGAAATATTATGCCGAGCGTTTACATTTTCGTATGCGTGGCATGTCTGCCATTCCTGTTTTTCGCATTGCGGCCAATCAGGGTAAAGGGGTGAAGAAGTTGCTCAGGGAAGCACTGGCGGCAGCAAAACGCAATCATTTCGAACTCAGTACGGGAGAGTTGAACCGCTGGCTGGAAAGTGCGCAGGAAGCTCAATATGTGCCCAGCGATCATGGTGCTGTAGTGCGTATGAAATATGCATCGCAAACCGGAACATGTCCGCCCAGTATCAAAATATTTTGCAATCGTCCTAAAGGTTTGAAGACAAGCTATCGACGTTATCTGGAACAATCTTTTCGCAGCACATTCAAGCTTGATGGTGTGCCGGTACGTTTCAATTTTCCCGGTAGTAAGAACCCGTATGCACCGGAGAAGAAGAGCTAGTGCCCCGTCCCGTAAATTCGCAGACTATCAGCGAGTTCTGGTGGAATATGCGGCAAGATGCACGAGTGTGGTCAATTCAAACAGGTGCGACGCAACCGAACGCCTGCCAGAACTTGCTCGAAGAGAGTCAGCGCAAAGAGCCAGTTCGGGGCAAGATGAATGGCGAAACCCGAGAGAGTACCCTGGGGTGTTGTTCCCCGTATAACATTATCTGCGGGCCACGCTTTGCTCTGGTGCTTTGGGACAGCTCTGATGGCAGGAAAATTTACGGGACAGGGCACTAAGGTATGCGCAGCTTTGAAGAAACGCATATTCTGTCCTGTACAGCTCGGCAGATATTTGATGTGGTTATGCATATTGAGGCTTACCCTGAATTTTTACCCTGGGTAGCCAATTCCGCCGTGTTAAGCCGGACAGACGGAGAGTTGACTGCAGAACTGGTTGCAGATATAGCCGGAGTGCAACATAGTTTTCGTACGATTGACCGTTTTGTTCCTGATAAACTGGTGGAAATCCGTCTGCTGGAGGGGCCGTTCCGCTTCATGGAAAGTGTCTGGACATTTGAAGATAGAGATGATGGATTCTGCAAGGTACATTTCTCGATAGAGTTTGAATTTCGAAGTATGATGCTGGGTATAGTTGGCAATCCGATATTTTCTACTGCATGCAAATCGATGGTGCATGCATTTGAACAGCGGGTTATTGCACTGGGGCCAGTTAACAATGCAGATTGAAGTTGCCAGGTAACATATATAAATAGATCCGGGAGGGGTTATCAATGCAAATCAACGTAATATACGCTTTGCCAAATGAGCAATTTATCAACAAAGTTGATGCGCCAGATGGGGCAACGGTCGAGGAAGCAGTGCACATGAGCGGATTGTTGGAGAAACACCCGGAAATTGATTTGTCGGTAAACAGGCTCGGTATATTTGCCAAGCTGGTAAAAAATGATCACATTTTGCAGGAAGGGGATCGGATAGAAATTTATCGGGCTTTGCCGAAAAAACCTCGGGATGCACATGCCGAAGATGATAAGAAGGCTCGTATTCGTGCCAAAAAAGAGCGGCGAGCAGAAGGGAAAGATGAATAACAGGAGGGTTTTATGACCGTTTCAGATGTGCTCAGGGATATCAGGGAAAAGAAAAGTCTGGCGGCTGCTGATTTGTCAGGACTGGATTTTTCAGAACAGGACTTATCCGGAGCTGATTTATCAAATACAAATTTGAAAGGGTGTAAATTTCTCGGTGCCAGCATGTGTGGTGTTGATTTTACCGGTGCTGATCTCAGCTATGCCACATTTAACGGGGCAGATCTGACAGATGCTAATATGAGTCATGTTATACTCTATGATACTTCCTTTATCGCTGCCAATCAGCAGGGTATTCGTATCGACCTGGATCGCCTGATTCAACGTATCCGCAGTGGTTCGGTTTTGGATGGTGTGAACCTTTCCGGCATGGATCTTTCTGGACTGGATTTGAGAAATGCCAAGCTTGCTTACGCCAATCTTCAGGGTTGTAATCTGGAAGATTCAGACTTGCGTGGAGCAGTGTTGAATGAATCCGATCTTTCTTTTACCGATTTGACCAATGTCGATTTTCGTGGTGCCAGTCTGAAACGTGCAAATCTGACCAAGGCTAACCGTACGGGTGCGAAAATCCGTAAATGGGCATTGAAAAAAACCTATATTACAGGGGCGACAGCCTACCGCTCCTGAGTTGTAAGTAGCGAACTCAGCTGCTGCGTTTCCGCCTTGACAAGCCTGATTATTAGACAGGAACGAAGCCATGAGTGTTCACAACGCCTTCAGTTGGTGGCAGCGCGGTGATCTGGACGGTTTTTTTGGTCTGTTTGTCGGCAATCTGATTCAGCTTATCCTGATTGTTGCTCTGTGTACGACACTGCTGACCATGCCTGATGCGCTGGTTTATGGTCGTATTCTTCCCGGTGTTGCAATCAGTTTATTGCTGGACAATCTGTTTCATGCCTTTCGGGCTAAACTGAAGTGGTCCCCAAGAACAAGACAATATTGCAATGTTGATTAAGGTGTGCTTTCCCATGAGAAGGAGAGCTATATGGCACGACAAAGTTACAGCAAGGAATTCAAGGCGCGTGTAGCGCTGGATGCCCTCAAAGGCCAGAAAACAGTTAGTGAGATAGCTTCTGAATATAATATTTACTCGAATCAGATTGGTCAGTGGAAAAAGAAAGCTCTGTAGGGCATGGCGAAATCATTTGCACGAGGCAAGATCAATGATGTCCAGGAGCTTGAGAGTGAGCGGGATCGTCTATACCAGAAAGTCGGGCAGCTTCAGGTTGAGATGGACTGGTTAAAAAAGTCACAGAGCCGATGAAATGAGTGTGTCGCGGAAAAACGGACACATATTGATCAGGCCCATAAGGCCTTGAGGATAACACGCCAGTGCGAGCTGATTAATCTGCCTCAATCCAGTTACTATCGACCGGAGTTACAAGGTGAGCGTGCGGAAAATATTGAGCTGATGCGCCACCCGTTTTATGGCGCACGTAGTATACGGGATTGGCTGATCAAGCAGGGTCATGATGTAAATTGGAAACGGGCAAAGCATTCACCGGCTAGCTCAAGGAGAATGGCATCAGGATCAGCATGGACGGCAAGGGGCGCTGGATGGTAAAGATACCCGCCGAGCTTTGCCGACCCGAATGGTAACGAATATGCAATCTGGTCGGATCAGGGCTTATAATATCTCGCGGATTCAACTGCCAAGTGCAACTTCAGTGAGTTGAGTTTTGGTATTGAAGAACACTTCATGGGGTGTTCTGTAGCCCAGCGTTTTTCTTGGCCGATGATTGAGCCGGTGCATGATGTGTAGTAGTCGCGACCTGATCTGACAGTTATCCGAAATGCGGAAGCATTTCTGTCAGGTCACTACAGTTTACGAACTTTTCCATCCAGACTTTTTTACCGTCCTGCAAAGT
>JAJRTX010000136.1 GCA_021545665.1 Zetaproteobacteria bacterium | reverse complement strand
TTTTCTAGTTACCACCAATAACCCAATCATCCTGCCAGACATTTGATTCCAGATACATATCTTTCGACTCAGCACAATACAGCTCGCGAAATTCCGGTTCTCCCTGCATCACCGTTTCACGTGACTCCTTGCGGTATTCTTCGAATCCGGCCAGAAACTGATTCTTCTTTAGCTGGGATATTTTGACTTCGAATAATTTTTCCTTGAATCGTGTCCGAAATTCAACCGTCTTTGGGAATCTGCATCCCTCCGCCAGTCCTAGCTCGGTACCATGTGCGATTGCGGCCAGAGCGGCCAGCGACTCATTACCCGCTTCCTCTAAAGCTGTTTGTGCAAAAGCGCCGGAATGTAAAACTAAAATAGCTATATACAGAGCGGATATTTTAAGGTTTTTCATATTGAAATCCATTTCATTATTCTTTATGTCTCTTCATTTCAGGTATACGTAAATATTGTACCGCACCTGAATATTAGAGGGTTTGGTTATAATTGACACGTATTTTTTATTGAGCAAGATACCAGAATATAAAATACAGGGTATCAGAATATAAACCAGTTGACAGAAAAATAGCTGATTATTACTCATGGACTTTATAAAAAATGACGTTTATCCTTCATATACTTATACTGACCGTTTACAGGTATCCTGATGCATGGCTCTTCGGTCGCACATCCTACGCTATGTTATATAACGAGACAGAAGTGAAAGACGATAGTTACTGGATGAAGCATGCATTGTCACTGGCTGTAAAGGCGGCAGAATCGGGCGAGGTGCCGGTTGGTGCCGTACTGGTAAGTGATAACCGGATAATTGCCGAAGGCTGGAACCAGCCGATAGGTCTGCATGACCCGACAGCCCATGCCGAGGTTGTAACCCTGCGCAAGGCAGGCCAGGCACAGGTTAATTATCGTTTACCCGGCACTACCCTGTATGTCACGCTGGAGCCCTGTGCGATGTGTGCCAGTGCGATGATCCATGCCCGTATTGAACGACTGGTGTATGGTGCAAAAGATCCACGTGCTGGCGTAGCCGAGAGCGTGACTAATCTGTATGCAGAGTCCTGGCATAATCATTCTGTCGTGGTTGAGGGCGGGGTGCTTGCAGAACCATGTGGACAGATACTGAAAGATTTTTTTAAACAGAGGCGCTGATTCGGTAACGGAAAACGTTGAAAAAGTATTTTTTCCCCTCTCCCCCCAGGGACGACTCCATGGATGGAGGAGGTAGAACGAAGTTTGGAACCCGAGTCGAGAGGGGCAGGGTGAGAGGATATTATCAGGAATTTTTCTTTATACCCCCTCATACTAGCCTTCTCCCTGGCGGAGAAGGGACTTGTGTAATAACCCTTAAGGTGCATAAAGAGATATGCAGAAGAATAAAAAAATCACATTGCGGCTAATCAGCCTGATCGCAATACTGGCAAGTGCCTGTGACTCGACTGACAACAAAATGTCAGTTGGCCAGGACATCAAGCCTGCAGTTCAGCAGTTGCCTGTTAAACAACCGGACTACACCCCGGTCGATGTGGATATTGTGCTCAAGCAGGTATCTGAGCACGTATACTATGTTAGGGGCAAGGCTGGCATTGCTACGGATAATGCCGGTTTTATCTCTAATGCTATTGCCATTATCACCGATGACGGGGTTGTTATTTTTGATGCGCTGGGAACACCCAGTCTGGCATACAAGTTTTACCAGAAACTACGTGAGGTGACGGATCAGCCCATACGCAAACTGATTCTAAGTCACTATCATGCCGATCATATCTACGGCATACAGGTATTCAAAGACATGGGTGCAGAGATTATCGCGCCTGCCGGGACAGAGGTATATCTGGACTCCGATGCAGCGGCGGGGCGTTTGGAAGAACGACGTTTTTCACTTGAGCCGTGGGTGAATGAACAAACCCGGCTGGTCTCACCCGATCGTTACATCAGCGAAACAACAAAATTTGAAATAGGTGGTGTCAAATTCACACTGAATTACCTGGGTGCTGCCCATTCAGATGGAGACATGACCTTGTATGTCGAGCCGGACCGTGTGCTTTTGTCTGGCGATATTATTTTTGAAGGACGAGTACCCTATCTGGGTGATGCCAACACACGTCAGTGGCTTGCCACACTGGAAGCGATGGAAACCAGCAGTCTGGTCGCGCTGATACCCGGCCACGGCCCCGCTGCGGATAACCCCAACCGGGCGCTCAAGGCTACCAGTCATTATCTGGCTTTTGTTCGTGGGAAAATGCACGACGCAGTAGAGAACATGGACAGTTTTGATGAAGTGTATGACGGCATAGACTGGTCCGAGTTTGAAAAGTTGCCTGCATTCGAAGCAGCCAATCGGCGCAATGCCTATCAGGTGTATCTTTCAATAGAGAATGAGTTTCTTAAGCAGGAATAAACCATGCTGTTGTCATTGCGTGGCAATCTTATGAAATTGACAGCCATGCAAAAAGACTACTTCTCACCACGCTATGACACACGTTACAAAATAGGCGAATCAATCACCGGCACATTGATAGCCGGCGTATTTTTGAAAGACCGATCTTTTTCATCTGACCAGATCAGCAGGTCATAGTAACTCCTGATATTTTCAACATACATAACCGGCTCACGCCCGCGTGCGTATCCGTGTTTTGTTTTCTTGTACCATTTTTTCTGGCTCAGGCGTGGTAATATTTTTTTGACCTCTATCCATTTGTCAGCATCTTTACCTTCAGCCTGTGCAAGTTTACGTGCATCCTCCAGGTGGCCGTAGCCCACATTGTAGGCCGCCAGCGTCATCCATGTGCGGTCAGGTTCCGGAATACGAACGGATATTTTTTTGCGTATCATGTTGATATAACGAGCACCACCCATAATGCTTTGCTCAGGGTCAAGTCGGTCACTAATTTTTAGTAATTTCGCTGTATTCAGCGTCAGCATCATCATGCCGCGTACCCCGGTGGGCGATCTGGCATTGGGCTTCCAGTGCGACTCCTGATAACCGATGGCTGCCAGCAGACGCCAGTCCAGACCATAGCGTTTCCCGGCTTCCTCAAACAGGGGCTGGTATTTTGGCAGGCGTTTACTGGTATGGCGTAAGTATAATCGGGTGCCAACAAAACCCAGTCGGTCGGCATGGCTGTAAAATCGTTCCAGCACCTGATCCAGAATGCCGCTATCCCGTATTTGTTTAATAAACAGATTAGCCGCATTGACCAGGCTGTCATCTTTGGAGTAATGGAAGGCCCATGCCAGCTGCTGAGGTTCTGAAATATCAAATGCAACACGCAGCTTGGGGAAATATTGTTGATTCAGGGTCAACTCATTTGAATCCGCAATGGTGTAATCAACCAACTGTTCCAGCACCAGGTTCAGAATTTCTTCACTGCTCAGTTTTCGTGATTCCTGCCACTTCAGGTCGGGGTGAACTCTTTTAAGGTTTTCCAGGGTTTCGATATGACTGCTACCGGCAATGACTTCTATCTGGCCATTGATAATATCTTCGATTGATTTCGGGCGTTTATCGCCCATACGATAGACCAGCTGCTGGGTTATAGTCTGGTAGCCCGACGCAAAGCGAACCAGTTTGCTACGGGCATCGGTTACGGTAAGTCCGGCAGCGGCCATATGCGCCTCGCCCCGAACCAGCATGGGTATAATGTCATCAAAATGTTCAGGTACAATGATATGCAGGCGCACACCCAGAGAGTCAGCGAATTTTTTCACCAGTTCGTACTCAACCCCGCGAGGTCCGTGGGGCCCCTGATAATAGGTTGTAGGACTGTTGCGTGTCAGTATGACCAGTTCGCCATCTTTCTGAATTTTTTCCAGAAGTGTGCGTGGTTTACTGGTGCATCCTGTCAGGAGTAGCGTAACGAGTACGGTTGTTAACAATCTCTGTAGCATAAAGACCATATGAAATATGTATAATCAACAGTATAACGGAAACCGGCCTGATTGTTCAGAGTTTACCTGCTAATGAAAGAAATTGAAGGCGTCATTAAGTTTCAGCTTGAATTCACACTGGCTGCTGCACCGCAATGGGATGCACTGAGTGAACTGAATGCGTGGCGCAGGATACTGTATCTGACTGGCCTGATCGGGCAGCAGCCAGACTTGTATGATGGTTATGCCTACGGCAATGTTAGTGTGCGTTTGCCTGGCTGTAGCGATGGAATAAATCCCTCTTTTGTGATCTGTGGTACGCAAACAGGCGGTATACCCGAGTTAGGCGCTGAACATTACACAACTGTTTTGTCTTGTAAGCTCAGGAAAAATAAAGTCGTGGCACGGGGGCCCGTCAGGCCTTCATCAGAAGCCATGTCGCATAGCATGATTTACCGGCAGAGTACGAAAACAGGCTGTGTATTACATGCGCATTCGTCGGTGATATGGAATCATGCGGACCAACTGGGTCTGCCGGTAACAGCAGCCAGTATTCCATACGGTACTCCACAGATGGCAGAAGCAGTGGAGCTATTGTTCCAGCAGGGGGATCTTGCACAGCAGCGGATTCTTTCGATGGCCGGGCATCAGGATGGCATTATCAGTTTTGGGGCAGATCCCTGCGAGGCAGGTACAGTGATGTTGCAGACCCTTGCAAGGGCATTAGTGTTCAGCTAGGGCAATTCGCTCTTCCTCATGGTCGGCAAACTCCAGTGCTATTTGTCTGAACTCTTCCTGTAGTTCAATAAAGGCATCAACCATATCCGGGTCGAAATGACTGCCGCGTCCCTGAGTAATAAATTCAACTGCCTTTTTGTGAGTAAAGGGGGACTTGTACACACGTTTGCTTATCAATGCATCATAAACATCCGCAATGGCCATCAGGCGACCGCATATCGGGATTGCTTCTCCCTTGATACCTGTGGGATAACCGGAGCCATCCCATTTTTCATGATGCGTTTCGGCAATTTCACGTGCAAAATGAAGGAATGAATTATCACCCAGTCGCTGTTCAGCTGATGCGATAGCTGCACCACCAAAATCCACATGTTTTTTCATGTCGACGAATTCTTCTTCAGTGAGCCGGCCAGGTTTTAATAAAATGTTATCTTTGACGCCTACCTTGCCAATATCATGTAAGGGGGCAGACTGATATAGCAGGGTGATCGTAGTATTATCCAGATATGCGCTGAATTTTGGGTGATGGCTCAGGTGTTCGGCAAGTAATTTGACATAATTCTGGGTGCGTCTGATATGGCCACCTGTTTCCGGGTCACGGTATTCGGCCAGCGTTCCCATTGCTTCGATAGTCACTTCCTGTGTTAACTCGAGTTCTTTTGTGCGTAGTCTGACCAGGTCTTCAAGTTCATCCCTGTGCTTTTTGAGTTCTATATGGTTTATCACGCGGGCCTTGACCAGTGCCGGGCTAAAAGGCTTGGTTATATAATCGACTGCACCCAGGTTGAGGCCACGCGCCTCATCTAACTCATCTGTCATGGCGGTAATAAAGATGACCGGTATATCCTGTGTGGCAGGATCATCTTTCAGGCGTTCACACACCTCGTAGCCATCCATTTCAGGCATCATAATATCCAGCAGAATAATATCCGGCGGGTTATCAGAAAAAGCGATATGCAGTGCTTTTTTTCCACTGGTCGCAGCCTTGACCCTGAAGTCCGGCCGTAATGTATTGCTTAGAATATCAATATTCGTTGGCGTGTCATCAACGACGAGTATGACGGGTTGGTCTTTGTTTACCATGAATTGTTCAGAGCTGCTTCAGGGTTTGCCGTGAATAATAAGGTCTTCAAGCTGATCACGTTGTTGCTTGAGCTTTATATGATTTCTGACACGGGCCTTGATTAGCGCGGGACTGAATGGCTTGGTGATATAATCCACTGCACCCAGAGCCAGTCCCATTTCTTCATCTACCGTCTCGGACATAGCGGTAATAAATATAACAGGTATGTTCTGGGTCGCCGGGTCACTTTTCAGTCGTTCACATACCTCATAGCCGTCCATTTCAGGCATCATGATGTCGAGCAGGATAATATCTGGCTGGTTGTCGGAAAAGGCTATTTGTAATGCCTTTTTGCCGTTGGTAGCTGCCTTGACGATATAATCCGGACGTAATGAATTACTGAGCACGTCGATATTGGTAGGTGAGTCATCTACGACAAGTACGACGGGTAGTTTCGGCTTTTCCATGACTGATTGGTCCCGGTTTTGAGTATTAAACGTGCAACAGACGAGACGGTAAAATCTCGTACGCTGATAATACACCAGATGGTCCGATATGTCCTGCTGTGGACTGCATATTAGACCAGTCGTTTAAGTAAATATGCCAGACTGGCACCGACAATAATTCCACCTGTATCGATAGCAACATCCATCATTAGCGGGTTCCTGCCAGGGATGAAATATTGCAAGGCCTCTGTCGTTATTGCAAACAGGATTAATATCGGGAGATATTTTTTATAATCGGACTTGCCTTTCCATGCCAGTATAAATCCCGCACTGCCAAATGCAATCAGGTGACCGATTTTATCAAGCGGCAGCAGGGGTCTGGTGGTGTGATGTGCGTTTGTATTCACGCCGGGTAGCGGAAAATCTATACCCAGTGTGTTGAGCAATGCATGAACCTGAGTGAGCAGGCTGTATTTCATATCTGCCGGTAACAGTATGCCGATTATGATGAATGCTAATACGGCAAACAAGGGCCAGTACTCACACATGCCGGTGAGGTGTTTCGATAGGTAAGTGGCCAGATAGAGCAGCAGCAACACCCAGCCTGATAGCAAGCTATAAAACCCAACGCGGTAAAAAGCACTTTTTTCAGCAGAGTACAGGGTAATATTTTTGATTAACAGATTACCCGTCAGCCCAGCCAGATTGGCTGATATTCTGTATAAAGTGGCATCAGAATTCATCTTGAAGCCGGCTTCGTAATGAGTCCAGTCCTGAGTCGAGGTAATCATGGCTAACAGATGTGGCGTCTGATAGTCCCATTCCTGCTGCTTGTTTTGTGAAAGCAGCATAAGATTGGCAGAGGCCTGCTGGCCTGATGTATGTTCGGGTTCTATTGCGGCTTTTATATCAGCGCTGAGATAAAGCGCATCGTAGTGCGCCGGTGAACTGATATCCATATCTATCCATCGGGTTCCTGATGTTGCTGTATTGCTTAACTGCCATAATGCGTTGTTAGAGGGATTTGTTATTTCTGCCCCCTGTTTACTTTTAGTCAGTCGCAGTAGATCTTTTTCCTGATATTCAGGTAACAAGTTGTGATTACCTGGTATGTATACGCCAGTCTGTGTAAAAAAAATGACTGTGATAAGGACAAGCAGGCTGGTAACAATAAAAATCCTGCTACGCTTCAGTATTTTTATTGCTTTGCTCACTTGATAATTTTCTATTCCATGCCTCGAACCAGCTTTCAAACTCTGCAACCGGTATAGGTTTGCTAATGTAGTAACCCTGTATCGTATTACAACCCAGGGCGTGCAAGTGTTCCAGTGTCCTGATGTCTTCAACACCTTCTGCAATAATCTCCAGCCCCAGGTTGCGCGCCAGATCGATGGTAGACCTGACGATGATGCCGTCATTTTCATTGTTGAGCATACCAATAACAAATGACTTGTCTACTTTCAGTTCATCGACGGGTAATCTTTTCAGGTAAGCAAGGGATGAAAAGCCGGTTCCAAAGTCATCTATCGAAATGTGTACGCCCATATCTGACAGCTGGTTAAGCGTATTTTCGGCGCGTTCCGGATCTGTAATCATTACGTTTTCAGTAATTTCAATAATTAGATTATCGGGCGGCACACGATTCTTGTCCAGCTCGCGTTTGATCACAGGCACCAGTCCGTCATCCATCAGGTTATGCACCGATAGATTGATAGAAATGCTTATACCAAATTGTTGCTGCTGCCACAGGGCGCACTGCGCAACACTTTGTTCGATGATCCAGTAGGTTAACGGGCGTATCAGACCGGTGTGTTCGGCCAGTGAAATGATTTGCTCAGGCGGAATAAAGCCATGTTTCTGGTGTTGCCATCTCAACAGGGCTTCTGCGCCGGTTACCTGCATGGTGGTGATGTTGACCTTGGGCTGGTAAAACATTTCCAGCACTCTGTCATTCAGCGCAAGGCGCAGGTCTGTGGCCAGTTCCAGTTTGCTCAAACTGGTATCGTCCAGTTTTGCGTCGTACATGGAGAATCCACAGCCTTCTCGTTTGGCAGCATACATGGCAATATCGGCACGCTGAATTATTTCGATTTCCGAGTCACCGTGTTGCGGGCACATGGCTATTCCGATACTGGCCCCTATATACAGTTTGTGACCACCGACATTATATGATTTGCTCAGTGCATTG
The DNA here is from genome assembly GCA_021545665.1 of Zetaproteobacteria bacterium. Next base: position 2,919 of record JAJRTX010000136.1, on the reverse strand, counting down.
AGTATTTTATTGGTTACCTTTATCGCGTGAGGTGGGTCAGAAGAAGGTATTATTATCGCGAATTCATCTCCACCCAGCCGTGCGACGGTGTCGGATACCCGCAGCAGGCCTTTCAGGCGTTTTCCAATGGCGATAAGAATTTCATCACCCACCTGATGGCCAAGTGTGTCGTTGATTTCCTTGAAGTGATCAAGATCCATAATAAGCAGTGCAAGTGAATGCTTTTCACGGGTTGATGACAGGATACATTGTTTCAAACGATCATTGAGCAGAACCCGGTTGGGGAGGTCTGTCAGCGCATCGTGCAGGGCCTGGTGTTCCAGAGCCATTTGTCGGCTGCTTACCTTGTTGCGCATTTGTGAAAATGCATCTATCAGCGCCTGTGATTCGCGCGTCTTGCCATGAGTAATCTGCGATCGAGTAGCCCCTCTGGTTTCATCAAGCAGTGCGTTTGAGACCTGCTTGATAGGGCTGAGTATGGATCGGTCAAAATACACATAGCCCGCCACGAAAAGTACCAGAGTAATACTGAATATATACCAGAGGATTTTAATATTATCGTCAGCCATGTGTTCGAGAAACTGCAAGTCTCTACGTGCAGATGACTCTATGTTTCGTTCCATGTCCTGTAGTAGCTCAATAATGGTTGTGATCAAAGGCAGGAGTTGTTCGTTTTTAATAATAATGTCAGTGCGCCAGTGCTTACTGGTAAATATTGCCCTGACCGTCTGGAAGTCCTTGTGCCAGGCCTCCGTTTTCTCATACAAATCCTCACGAGCTGAATAACCTGTCAGCCCAAGTTCCTCATTTTCACCTGATTTAATGAGCTCCTTGATCTGTGGAGCAAGACTTGCGTAGATCAGCTCAATATCCTGTGCCTGCTGTGCCAGTGTGGAGTCATCAAAGGAGCCAAGCCGGTTAACAACATATAACCGGAATGCGGCGATAATTTGTATCCAGTATTGCTGCACCTTGGCAACTTTCACGTAATGGTGGAACGAGTCGGAATTATCGTCTTCAGTCAGCTCATCCAGTATCTGGTTCAGGAAGGTAATAACGGACTGCTGCAGCGGTAACATGGTCTGCCGGGCATAGTAGAGAGCCGGGTTGGTTTGTTCTGCATTACGTCGCATCTGAATCAGTTTGAGTGCCTTTACGTCAAGTAATGTAATGCTTCTTTCCAGCTTACGGGTCAGTTCACTGGTGTTGGTATGGTTACCCCAGCCTGACTTGTCAACCATGTAAATATGATCAAGAACGGCAGTAATTTCCCGTTGCCACAGGGCTTTGGTTTCATCTTGCGGATTGAGCAAGTGATCGGTAAGGGTGTCCATAGCGGTTAATACACCCAGACGTATCATGCTGGTGTGCTGGCTGACGTCTTCGCGCAGCCTGATTCTGATCAGGTTGTCTTCGCTGGTTCTGGAGGTGTTGTATTGTGCTATCAGGATGACGCTTAATAATATAAATGCCGCCAGAAAGGCGGCTATAAAGTATCTTGACCTGATGCTGTAGGGTTGTCGCATTTGCCTTAGAATCTTTTAATTCAGAGGTCTCTTAAACCAACCTCCTAAATGTGTTACATCAATGGGTACAGGCCATTGGCTGGTGGCCGTATCACATTGACACTATTTAAAGGTTTTCGGCAGCTTGCTGTCCCTACTTAAGCACTGCGAACGGCTAATTGTCTGGTGTTTATCGAAAAACACCATCTAAGAGGTGTTAATTTACTGAATATAATAGAATTCCATCTGAAATCCGGCCATTTCAATGATATCGTGTTCCTTTAACGGGTGTGGGTCACCACCGATACGTACACCATTGACCAGCGGTGTATCACTGGCGCGCTTACCGCGTCTGGATTTGATGCTGGATATGCTGTACCCCATGTTGCCACGTGAGATCATTGCCATTTTTATCCCTTTATATCCCAGTGTATTGAAGGGCTTACGCATCTCCATGTTGGAATTGGCGAAGGGACCGTTAAGAATCTTGACGCCGGCCAGCGGCAGCCCTTTGACGTTCTCGGCATTGGCCGGGCTGTTTGCAATAACCTGGGTTTCAGCAAATTCAGCCTTCACGAACATGGTCGGCTCATAGTCTACCTTGTCTTCGTTGTAGTAGGTGAACTGGTGTGTGCCGACCTGTATGGTGTCACCGTGCATGATAAGTAACTTACTGACCGGGCTGCCGTTGACCAGTGTGCCGTTTGAGCTGCCCAGATCTTCGACAAAAGTATTGCCGACCAGGGTGGTGATCAGCGCATGACGGCCGCTGACAGTCATGTCGTTTAACTGTATATCATTGCCGTGCTTTCTGCCGATGCTGATGCTTTCCCGTTCGATTGGATACTCGCGTATCACGGCGCCATCAAGTGTTAAAATTAGCTTTGCTGCCATGGTGTTAGTCCCGCTTTTTTAAGTGAACATTTCGTCTTGAAGTAAACGGTATTGCTCAAAATGCTCTTTATGGTGTGCCTTTTTGTATGCTTCTATTCCGGTTATGGTTTTTTCATCCAGTAATTTTCGCAGGGCTGAATCCAGGCTCTGCATACCCTGCATCGAACCACTCTGGATAACGTTTTGCAGTTGCTCGGGTCTGCCTTCTCGTATGATATTCGATACCGCTGTGTTGTTGAGCATGATCTCGACAGCGGCTACCCGACTTCGCCCGTCGGCATGTCTGACCAGTTGCTGTGATACTACACCACATAAGGATGTGGATAACATAGCACGTATATAAGGTTCATCCCCAGCTGGAAATACGTTAATAATACGCTCTATTGTGGCAGCAGCGCTATTGGTATGTAAAGTACCGAGGATTAATATACCCATTTCTGCTGCGGTTACAGCCAGGCTAATGGTTTCCAGGTCGCGCATTTCACCGACCAGTATCACATCCGGGTCTTCACGCAGGGCA
>JAJRTX010000135.1 GCA_021545665.1 Zetaproteobacteria bacterium | reverse complement strand
CAGATTCCGTCTTCATATGTTTGGCCAGCTCACTGGCCAACGCAACTAACTTTGGATCATGCCTTCCTTTCTTCTTCATAAATACTCCTGTCAGCATTATAGCTGTTTGAAATATTTACACAGTTGGATTTACAGTCTCATCAGTACAGATTAAATTAAATTGTAACGCACCTGTCATGGTGATCTGAAAAAACTAATTGTAAACAATCTTAGCTCTTATAATAGCGCTTCATAAAAAACCCCTTTTCAATTTTTTTACCCACCAATAGCAATCAGGTATGGAAAACAGATTCAAGCGCCGTAAGAAAGTTCTGAGGTATCCATGTATGTCTTCACATATTCGCAATATGAACTGTTATCATTTTCCGGACAGGCGGAAAAAACCCTGAATAGAGCCATCAGGCTCATTGTCAGGAAGATATTTTTGACCCATATTTCAGCGTTTTCACACTTTTGCGTTGATATGCTGGCTGTGAGAAATGCCTAGGCAAGAGGGCTGCCGGGGCGTTGCCAGGGAATTTCTTCCTTTGACTCAATGACGACACGCATGACCAGCCCCAGAGCTGCCATCATGGTAACCAGTGCCGAGCCGCCATAACTGATAAATGGGAGTGGTAGGCCAACTACTGGTAATAAACCTGAGACCATACCAATATTAACGATGATATACAGCATAAACACCGAGGCAATGCCAATGCAGAGCAAAGAAGCAAAACGGCTGTGTGCGCGTTGACTGATCACCAGAATGCGTATGATTAGAATAGCATAAAGTAGTAACAGCAGGGTTGCAGCAATAAAACCACCTTCTTCGGCAAGTACCGAGAAAATAAAATCTGTATGTTGTTCTGGAAGAAAGTGAAGGCGTGCCTGTGTCCCCTGTAGAAAACCTTTGCCAAATAAACCGCCGGAACCAATGGCAATCGTGGATTGAATGACATGATAACCGGCCCCCAAAGGATCAGATTGAGGATCCAGAAGGGTCAGCACCCGTTTTTTCTGATAACCATGCATGAAATGCCATAGTACTGGGATGGTGGCAAACGCGGCAATCGTGGCCATGCCAAACCAGCGCCATGGCAAGCCAGCCGCAACCAACATAGCTGTGGAAGCAAACAGGATAACTATGGTAGTGCCGAGGTCGGGCTGGTTCATGATCAGTGCTGCTGGTACAATGAATAACATCAGTGCAAAACTCAGATCAACCACCGATCTCGCTTCCCGGGTGGCAAACCAGTTTGCCATTACAAATATCAAGGCCCATTTCATAATTTCCGAAGGTTGCAAATTGATAATACCAAGATCCAGCCACCGCTTTGCTCCCATTTGCACATCGCCAAGCAGAGGTACAAGAATCAGCAGCAGCAGGGCCAGCATATATAAAGGCCAGCAGCTCAGTCCAAGTATGCGCAACGGCACAAAACAAAGAAAAAGGAAAACCAGCAGACCTAGGCCCCAGAATATGAGTTGCCGATGCCATAAATCCGTACCCCCCTGATGTACGGCTGCGTACAGGGTGATCATACCAAGAATTGCAAGGCAGAGAATACAGGCAATCAGAACCAAATCCATTGAACGCAGTATGCGAATCATTGCCGACCCATAGCGATTAAAGGTTTGTCAGCAGGCTCTTTTCTATGGTTATGGGCAGCCATGCTGCGGATAATGGCTGCTGCGACAGGTGCTGCATCACTGCCACCATGGCCACCATGTTCAACAAATACTGCAATAGCTATTTTAGGATTTTCATATGGTGCATAACCCATAAACCATGCATGATCTTTATGGCGTCTGAGCAGCTTCTTCTTTGTGGAATTGGTTTTATCATCATCCTGAGCCATTTTTACAACCTGAGCTGTACCTGTTTTACCGGCAGTATCCCATGGCATGGAGCCCAGTGCCCGGTGAGCCGTACCACGGGGACTAGCTACAACACTGCGCATAGCCTTTTGGACACGTTCCAGGTATTCAGGTCTTATTTCCGGTTTATTGACTACCTGCGGATCAATATTGGCCAGAAGTTGAGGTACTAGCACTGTACCTCCGTTGGCAATAGCCGCTGCAAAACGGGCCATTTGCAGTGTTGTTGTTGTTAGTGTGCCCTGACCGATAGCTGTAATCATGGTTTCACCCCTGAACCATCTTCTTCTTTTATTAGAAGCGCTGTTCCTGGCTGCCATTATATGTGGACGTTGGGCCGGAATTATGCCACGGGATTCCGGAGATAATGCAATGCCTGTTTTTTTTCCGAATCCCCATTGCAGTGCCGTATCACTCAGACCAGCCATTCCGAGTTGATCGCCAAGTTTATAAAAATACACATCACAGGATTGAGTTATTGCCTTTTGCAGTGATACATAACCATGGCCGCGCCGTTTCCAGCATCTTAGTTTTCGATCAGCAAGTTCCACATAGCCAGGACAAAAGGTTTGGCCGGTAGCCAGACTGGAGTTTTTCTGTAAACCGGCAAGAGCGGAGATTAGTTTAAAAGTAGAAGCAGGTGGATATGCTGCTTGCGTTGCCCGATTGAGCAAGGGCTTCTCAGGATTATTCAGCCATGATTTCCATTGTTCTGATTCAAGGCCTGTAATAAACATGTTGGTGTTATAGCCTGGCTGGCTTAACAGAGTTATTACGCCACCAGTGCGGACATCAAGAACGACAACTGCACCTGTTCGGTCACCCAGTGCCTCGGCAGCTGCCTGCTGAATGTCAACATTCAGTGCCAGCTGTATTTTTTCTCCCATAATAGAAGCAGAGCGATTGAGTACGGCAATGCGTCGCCCATGAGCATCTACTTCCTCCAACTGTGATCCCAGGGTGCCGCGTAATTTCTCCTCATAAGATTTTTCTACACCAGTGCGTCCTATAAATTCAGTTGAAACATAACCGGTTTCAATATCCTGTTTTCGTGCCAGCGATAAATAACCGATGAGATGGGAAGTCAGTTCAGCATAGGGATAGTGCCGGTAACTGCCTGCCTCTACATCTACACCAGTCAAATGGTGCAGTCTGGAAGCAATCGGTGAGACCTGTTCCCACTGTAGTTTATCATCAAGCAAAACAGGGCGGTCAGGGCGCGAATGTTGAATGCGTTTTTGAATATGAGTCAGTTTTTTTTTGTTCCAGTTTAGTTGTTCAGACAAAAAAATCAGCGTTTGTTCAAGTTGTTCAACACGCTCTGGAATGAGCAATATGCGGTAAGCAATTTTATTGACTGCAAGACCTCGGCCAGTGGCATCTACGATTTCACCGCGCACAGGTAGAAGCGGCACAACATTGAGTCGGTTCTGGTTGGCTTGCAGTGCCAGTTTCTCATGTTCAAACCACTGTAGTTGAAATAGATGCAGCAGCAGTATAACCACCAAAAGCAGTGGCATTGCATAGAAAAAAAACATACGCGTATCAAAGCGCTGACGAATCTTAAGCTGTTTGTTGTGCATATTGTTTTGTCAGTAGATACCAGGCCGGGATGCAAAAACAGAGTGTTAACAGGCATGCCTGCAGGCTCCATCCCCAAGGTAGGAGAAGCAGTATTGTCAGTAGCATCAGGACAAGACGCTGTGGCAACCCTACTCCAAGGTGCTGGTCAAAATAGATCATGGCAAATGGAATAATAGCCAATGCTGGCAGAAATGCGGAAAATGTCCAGTGCAGGATGACATCATGAAGCAGGGCTCCCGGCAGTACCCATATCCAGTTATTTCGATGTGCCAGCAGGCTGGCCAGCAGCAGTGCCAGTGCCCAGTCAGGTTGAGTCAGGGAACTGGAGAAAGTCAGATTCATACTGATGCCGAAAAAGACCAGAATGAGAACAATAAAGGCGATCATTGTGAGAATTCAGGCAATTGGGATGCGACAGCCAGCCAATTATCACGTTGCCAATGCGCAACAGGCTCGGCAATCACGCTGACAAACAGCTGTCCTGGTACAGGCTGCACGTCGGTAATGCGGGCGACGGCAATACCCGGAGGAAATATTCCTCCGGCACCACTGGTGTAAAGTATTTCACCGACCTTGAGAGCGGCCTGTCTGGGAACAAAATTAATAGTTAGTCGATCACCTTCACCGCGTGAGAGTGCAGCCAGCGTTGTATTCTGGATTGTCACTGGGACAGAAAGTGAGGCATCAAAAATTGTACGTATTGTAGCATGATGTTCTGATGCGCTGTCGACTATTCCGACCAGACCTTCACTTGAAACAATGACATCATCAATAGATGCACCATGTACCTGAATCAAAATTCTCTGACTCATGGTTTCAGGACTCCGACCACGAACTTTAGCAGCATGCCAGCGATAACCCCGAATTCCGACAATATCGAGGATTTTCCGCAGTTGCCGGTTTTCTTCACGCAGGCTGTTTGCTTCCTGAACCAGCGCTGCTTGTTGTTGTGCCTGTTTTTGAAAATGCAGACGTTCAGTTTGCAGTAACTCACGATCTTTAAACCACTGACTTGATGATTCCCACCACTGGGCCGGAGCATGCAGGGCCTCTAGTGTTGGCCACATGGCTAACATAGGCCATGAACCCACAGATATCCGGGATGCAGAAAGAAGAAAAACAAGGACAGATGCAATAACCAGCAACAGCCTGTAACGGCGTCTGATCATGACCATGGATTATTACTCGAAGAGAACGCCCCGCATGCGATCCAGTTCATCCAGCACACGCCCGCTGCCAAGAACTACACAATCCAGCGGATTTTCAGCGACGGTTACTGGAAGGCCGGTTTCCTCGCGCAGCAGTTGATCAAGGCCAACCAGCAATGCGCCGCCTCCCGTCAGGACAATGCCTTTATCGACGATATCAGCAGCCAACTCTGGAGGAGTACGTTCCAGACAAACCTTAACACCTTCAATAATCGCATTAACCGATTCGGTCAGTGCTTCAAGAATTTCCGAGTCATCCAGTAGCAGGTTTTTCGGCACACCATTGATTAGATCGCGGCCTTTAACTTCCATCTCCCGCCGTGTTTCCTGCGGAAAAGCGCTGCCCAGTTCCATTTTGATCTTTTCGGCCGTCGGAGCACCGACCAGCAGGCTATATTTGCGGCGCAGGTGATTAATAATAGCTTCATCCATTTTGGTGCCACCGACGCGAACCGAACGCGAATAGACAATGCCGCCATAGGAAATAACAGCAATTTCACTGGTGCCACCACCAATATCCACGACCATCGAACCTGATGCCTCAGTAACGGGTAAATCGGCACCGATTGCTGCCGCCATAGGTTCTTCAATAAGATAAACTTCACGGGCACCTGCTGAAAGGGCGGATTCGCGGATAGCTCGACGTTCAACGGGAGTTGCTCCATAGGGCACACAAATGACAATACGCGGATGAATCCCCCACGTGCGATTATGCACTTTGCGGATGAACTGTTTTAGCATTTCTTCAGTAACGACAAAGTCGGCGATCACACCATCTCTCAATGGCTGGATGGCTTGAATGGAGTCAGGCGTTCGACCAAGCATACGTTTCGCATCGGCACCTACAGCCAATACGCGTCGATGTTGCCTGCCACCGCCTACATGGATTGCCACAACCGAAGGCTCATTGAGCACAATACCTGAACCACGCATATAGATCAGCGTATTGGCAGTGCCGAGGTCAATAGAAATGTCACGGGAAAAAATCCCAAAAAGGCGTTGAAGCATGTAGGTTACCTATTATCGAAATAAACTGGGTACGGAAGCTAGTTGCATAATGTAAGCAGGTAAAGTGATGTAGCTAACAAATCTAAACCTGCAAGACATATAGTGCACCAATTGAACTTGATGGCAATTCTAATAATATATTAAATTATGCAGGTTAGGGAAGTGCTGATCAATTTGTGACTCACCGCCCTTTACCTGAAAAAGTGCATATCAGCGTTAGAAACTTTGCCGAGCCATGCGCGTTAGGTAAAAAATAAGGCCCATACAGGCGCATGGTCACTCGGGCGTTCCTTTGCCCTGAAATTAACATCTACTCCTGCCTGAACAGGTCGCATGGCAGTGCTTGCAAGTATATGGTCGATGCGCATTCCCCAGCCGCGCCGGAATGCATTCATACGATAATCCCACCAACTGAACATAGGTTTATCCTGATGCAGTTGACGTACTGAATCAGTTAGCCCCATATCTTCCAGTGACTGAAACACTGCTCTCTCAGCTGTGGAACACATGATTTTACCCTGCCAACGGATTGGATCGTGTACATCCAGATCAACCGGGGCAATATTATAGTCACCAAGAACTACCAGTTTTTTATATTCAGACATTTCCTGCTGCAGGTAATTGCGAAATGCACTCAGCCAGCGGAATTTATAATCATATTTTTCTGAATCCACCTGCTGACCGTTTGGAATATAAATATTAATGATGCGGATGCCATTGATTGTTGCAGTCAGTATGCGTCGTTGCGGGTCATTAAGTTCGGGGATGTCGAATACAAAATCTGAGGCTGCCTGACGACTTAATATAGCTACGCCATTGTAGGTTTTTTGTCCTGAAAAGACGACCTGATATCCTGCTTGCTCTATTTCAGCCTGAGGGAACTTCTCATCCGGTACTTTTGTTTCCTGAAGTGCCAGCACATCTGGTTGATGTTTGGTCAGAAGCTCAAGTACATGCAGCAGACGCACATGTAGTGAGTTTACATTCCAACTGATAATTTTCATCTGCCTATGCTGGCATAACGGCATCGATCTTGCTCAAGTTATTTATGACGTAAGCGATAGATAACAAAGACGACTTAAGATCAGCAGGAGGTTACCATGGAAACCAGTAGAGCCCGCAGAATTTCCGAATCCTTTTCCCGCATCCACGCTTTTGCAGTTGAAAATACTCCGCAAGGCATCTGTGTTCATTATCAGGATAATCTTGCTTACTTTGTTCGCGAAGCATGCTTTTGGCCGTTTGTATTTAATCTGGGCAAAGTTAGCCATGAAGAAGGACAAATTGCTGAAATTGAAGCTGAACTGACTGCTTAAGAAGTGTTTTGAAAATACCAGGGGGTTTATAGAACTTTAGATTTACGAGCTGAACAAGATTTTCAAATATATTTTTCCTTATGGTTTCTTAATGCCAATACAGGCACTCTTCGCAACTCGGCTACTTCCGCAGGTGTTACTCATGTCATTAGAAAATAATTCTCAGCCCGCTTTTTGTGAGCTGAACCTCACTCCTCCCGTACTCAGAGTACTGGATGATGTGGGTTACGAAACGCCTACCCCTATTCAGGCTCAAACTATTCCTTTACTTCTGCAGGGGCGTGATGTGCTGGGGCAGGCACAGACAGGAACGGGAAAAACTGCAGCTTTTGCGCTACCCATTTTATCCCGCATTGATCTGGACGGGCATGACCCGCAGGTACTGGTGCTGGCACCAACCAGGGAGCTGGCAATTCAGGTAGCGGAAGCTTTCCAGACCTATGCCCACCACCTGAAGGGGTTCCACGTATTACCAATCTACGGAGGTCAGGACTATGGCATTCAGTTGCGCCAGTTGAAACGTGGCACCCATGTCGTAGTAGGCACACCTGGTCGGGTGATGGATCATATGCGTCGCGGGACATTGAAACTGGGCAATCTAAAGACATTAGTGCTTGATGAGGCAGATGAAATGTTGCGCATGGGCTTTATCGATGATGTGAAATGGATACTTGAGCAGACACCTTCCTCACGTCAGATCGCACTGTTTTCTGCCACCATGCCACCGGTAATCCGTAAAATTGCCGAGCAGTATCTGAACAACCCTGAGCAGATTTCCATCAAAGTTCGTACCACCACGGCAGAAACCATTCGCCAGCGTTACTGGACTGTAAGTGGCAAAAATAAGCTGGATGTGCTGACCAGGATTCTCGAAGCTGAACCATTCGATGGCATTATTGTTTTTGTACGTACCAAAACAGCCACCATAGATCTGGCTGAAAAGCTGGAAGCGCGCGGTTATGCCGCAACTGCGCTTAATGGTGATATCCCCCAGAAACAGCGGGAGCAGACAGTTAATCGTCTGAAGAAGGGGAAACTGGATATTCTGGTGGCTACGGATGTAGCTGCTCGAGGACTGGATGTGGATCGGATTAGCCATGTGATTAATTATGATGTCCCGCATGATACGGAATCCTATGTGCATCGCATCGGCAGGACGGGCCGGGCAGGCCGGAAAGGTGATGCTATTTTGTTTGTAGCGCCCCGTGAAAAACGCATGCTTGTCGCCATTGAGCGTGCTACTAGACAGAAGATTGAATTGCTTGAAATGCCAACTACCGAAACGATCAATGATAAGCGTATTGCCGATTTTAAACAGCGCATTACCGATACGCTGGCCGAAGGGAGTATGGAGTTGTTCGACCAGATTGTTGAGCAATATACGCAGGAACATAATGTGCCTGCGTTGGATGTTGCTGCGGCTCTGGCTCGAATGGTACAGGGTGAAAAGCCGCTACTGGTAAAACAGATGCCTAAATTTCTAGCTCCGGAATCCGGACGTGCATCCGGTAGCTCTCGAGATGTCAGACCGGAAGGGCGTTCTTCACGAAGAAAAGAGGCCAGACCAGTAAGACGAAGTTCAGGAGACACAGTTGGTGATCTGCCAAAACCGGAGCGTGGCATGGAGCGCTATCGCCTGGAGGTGGGCAAAACTCATGGAGTAAAGCCAGGCAATATTGTCGGCGCGATTGCCAATGAAATAGGTATCGACAGTGAGTTTATAAATCAGGTTAATATCCAGAATGATTTTAGTACAGTGGATCTACCCGAAGACATGCCGAAAGCTATCTTTGCTACCTTGAAGAAAATCCGAATATCGGGGCAACAGGTGGATGCTTCAAAAATAACAGTGAGAGAGCATTCAGATGGTTCTGGAGAGCATCGGAGGCCAATGGGCAGGCAGGGGAGTGGAAGACCTGCACGCAAACAGCATGCTCAAAAGCCCCGGTTCGGGAAAGGAAGAAAACCTGTCCGGAAATAGGCTGAACAGCTACTTGCACTATACTGAATGGTTACGGATCATTTATTATCTATCTTCAGGAGTAAAACCACCGGCTTTGAGCCGGTCAGCTTCAGCTTGATGTTCATAATCTCTCCTCCTGTTTTGGCTCGCCCATTGGGTGAAAGCCAAAACAGGAGGAGAGAT
>JAJRTX010000134.1 GCA_021545665.1 Zetaproteobacteria bacterium | reverse complement strand
CATGGCACGGAGATTGTGACCGTTGCTAAAAAGAACTACGGAAAATACAGGGATGCTGTTGAACGGATGCGTTACTACGAAAGCCTCGGTGTTGAGTTTCGTGTTTGCGGATTGGCGGCGCAGGACTATGGCTACAGTCTGAAAGACTTCCAGGAATTTATTAAACTGACCCCCTCCGCTATAACTGAACTGGCTCACTGGCAGTTGCAGGGCTACGCGCTTATTACTCCCCAGGTTATGTCAAAGAAGTTTTCAATCGAGGAAATACGATAATACCGTTAAATGGAACGCATCAGATTTTGGCAGCGGCCTGCTGAACCGTGCCCGCTGGTTCTGTATCCTTGTCCAACGCCATTAACAACGGAGGTAACAATAGAAAGTCTGCCGCCAGCGCGAAGGCTATTGTAATAGCTGTTAATAATCCCATGCCGGCATTTAATTCAAACGGCGAGTAGCTAAGCACCATAAAGCCGGCTATTAATACTATTGATGTCGTCCACAGCGCCGTGCCGACTGAATGAAAGGCAAAACGCACCGCATTAGCTGCATCCATACCTTCTTCCCTGCGTGCGCGTAAATACTTGCTCAGGAAATGCACTGTATCATCAACCACGATACCAAGTGTCATTCCGGTCACTATCGACAGTGCCAGCCCCACCTGCCCTACAGTTATTCCCCACAAACCGAAGGCCAGACCGGCCGGAACCAGGTTAGGAACCAGGCTTAACAAACCAATTTTGAATGAACGCAGAGCAAACATCAGCAGCAGGGAAATCAGGATAAGTGCAACGGTGGTTCCAATCAGCATGCTGCGGATATTGCGCTGGCCAATGTGCGAAAACATGACGGCAGGACTCGCTCCTCTAACCTGCATACCGGGAGGTGCGTTTTCTTCCAGCCATGTTTGCGCCTTGTCTTCAAGCGCCATTAACTGATTACTGGTCAGATTCCCGACGAATACATCGAAACGCGTGGCTGATTTATCGATGTTTATCTGGTTATTCAAATCCAGTCCGTAGGGCAGTGACATCTCGTATAGCAACAGGTATTGCGCGGCCAGTTCCCGGTTCTGTGGCGTGCGATACCAGTCCGGTTTATCCTCATGCATATTCTTGTTCAGGCGCTTCATCGTATCCGTCAGCGTGGTAATTTGTATAACGCCTTCCTGTTGTGCATACCAGTTCGCAAAACTTTCCATACTCTCCAGATAAGCTGGTTCACTGATACCACCAGAGCTATTGGCATTGAGCGAATAGGAAATGCTGTACAGGCCAGTCAGATTCTGAGTTGTAAAATCTGTGTCATTTCGAAAATCAACACGCTCGTCGAAATAATTGACGAACTGATCGTTCAGTTCGTTCTTTGGAATGAACGAAATCATTAGTAGCGCGAACAGACCCATACCCCAGAGTAAAATTGTCCGGTTGCTGATAACCAGGTCTGCGATTCTGTCCATCATCTTTACAGTCCTGGGCGGCCTGATTGCTGCTTTGACTGGAAACAGCAGCATGAACACGGGTAATAAAATGATTGAATATACAAAAGCAGCCATGACGCCAATGGACACTACATTGCCAAGATCCCTGAAAGGTGGGGCATCGCTGAAGTTCATGCTCAGAAAGCCGATTGCTGTGGTAATGCTGGTAAGAAAAATCGGCTGCAGATTTATGCGCAGGCATTCTTTCATGGCGTCAAAGCGATTTTTACCCTGTTGCAATCCTTGCATGAAAGTCACTAATAAATGCACGCAATCGGCAACTGCCAGTGTCATAATCATGGTAGGCGCACTGGCCAGTGGCGGTGTAACCGTGATGCCAAGCCAGCCGGCCGCTCCCATAGCCGTTATTATTGATAACATGATGACAACCACGGTAGCCAGTGTTGCCCAGATTGAACGTAACATCAGCACCAGTAGAACAATAATGATCAGGAACATAACCGGAACCAGTGTCTTCATGTCATTCACTGAGTTTTCGGAAAATGCATTATTCATGAAGACAACGCCGGTGAGGTATACATCAAGGTTTGCATCACGCTGGCGTATCTGTTCAGCCAGCTGACGCGCAAAATCAACGACCTCTGGTACTTCTTCATCCGGGTGTATGGCTGGCAACTGAACGGTGACATTGATGGCTGTGACATGGCCAGAAGGAGAGATTAATCTCTTGACCAGCAGTGGCTCATTCGTTGCTATTTTTTTCACTTCCTCCAGTCTGGATGGGCTGTAATCAGCAGCATCCAGAACCAGGTCCTCAACAATAAGGTCATCGCCCTCTGCATAGCTGTGCTGGAAATTACTAATTGAATCAACCCGTATTGAATATGGCATCTGCCAGGATTCCCGGGTCACCCATTCGACGCTCGACAAAGTCCTGGGCGTGAACACGTCACCATCTTTCGGCGCGATAACGATGAGCACATTATCCGATTTGGTGTAGGTGTTTTGCAGGGTTTCAAAAGCTACCAACTGAGGATTATCTTTACTGAAAAAGACTCGGTAATCATTGGAAAAGCTTAGAAAACGGGTGCCATTAAATGCTGCTGCTACGGTAGCAACAACCAATAAAAACCCCAACCATCGGAACCGCAGGATGGCTTCAGCCAGTGATTTATTCATGGTAAGTAAGTAAAGCCCTGTTGCCACCGGTGTCAGGTTTGCAGTGACTGTAAATACTGGATCAAACCACGCAAACAACAGCGCAGTTGCTCAATTGATTGTGCACTCTTTGCGATTCCAATACACCCTTCCAGGGCGGCCATTACAAAGGTAGCTGTTTCATAGCAGTTTATATCTGTGCGGATTAACCCTTGTTGTTTTGCCTGTTGCAGTGCTTTTTCCGTCCCGCCATGCCATATGGCCATCACCGCGTCCAGACGTTCACGAAATCCTTCATCCTGTGGCGACATTTCCTGCACAAGATTATTCAGCGGGCAGCCAAACTGAATCAGTTCCTGCGGTTTTTTGTCCGGTAATGTTTCGATGACATCGATCAGGCCAGCCAGTGGGTCATCTGCTGATTCCAGAGGCTCTACCCAGATGGATCTCATCATAGGCTGTATGACTTCGTCTACAACAGCATAACCAAGTGACTGCTTGTTTGTAAAATGGTGGTAAAGGGCGCCTTTGGTCATTCCCGTTTCGGTAAGCACCTTATCCAGCCGCATGCCCTGATAGCCTTTGCGATAGATTTCCATAAATGCTGCTTGCAGGATAATCTGCCGTGTTGCATCCGGATTTCGTTCACTTTTTTGTGCCTGAGCTATTGCCATCTTTACTAAAATAGTCTATTTGTTTATCTGTATGGACTGGAACTTCTGAACAGGCTACTTGACAAACATACTGGCTGGTATGTAACTTACAGACTAGCTGGGATGATTGCAAGATAATGGTTTATTCTACCAAGGAGCAACCTGTGCGAATAGCAGATCATTTTCCAAACTTTAGATTTTTGCCAGATGATAAGAATAATAATCAATTAGTTAAATCTGATTTTGAATGTAATATCGATATTTATGGCAGGACTGTAGCGGTTTCAGTTAGCCCTGAGGCCTTTGGCCAGTTAGCCCTGCTGAATAATCCGTTACTTGTGGAGATGGAGCTGTATTTTAGCTGCCTGATTCGTAAACGCGTCCTGTTCACCCCGCTCCCGGAAAATCCCCAACAGACTGAAAATATAGCCGAAGCCCTGCCAGGCCTGTTTATCAGTTTCAGTCCCGTCACTACAAAAGAATGCCGAATTGCAGATAATCCGGACGGCCCACTATTGAAGGCTATGCCGATAAAGGAACCCGGTCGTTTTGTTCCGGACTGGATTAAAATTCACCACCGTTCTGGCCAATGGACTGGCAAGTATAGTTACAAGACACATGCCTGATTTTGTCAGAACATCTCATCACTTCAAAGCAGGAGAAATACCATGAATGCAGTAGCTGATAGTAATATGGATCAATGGCTGAGTGACAAACTCGATGACTTACTACCCGGAAAACTCCAGAAAATTGATGATGCCCGAACCCCGTCGATGTCTATCATCGCGACCAAAGGCACACTCGACTGGGCATATCCTCCTTTTATACTCGCATCGACGTCCGCTGCGCTGGGTTGGGATACGTCAATCTTTTTTACCTTCTACGGTTTGTTGCTGTTGAAAAAAGAATTGCCCTGCAAAGTCAGCCCGCTGGGTAATCCCGCCATGCCGATGAAAATGCCCTTTGGGCCACAGTGGTTCCAGGATTTTGACTGGCCGATGCCCAATATTCTCATGGGTGGTGTTCCAGGTTTCGAAAATGTGGCAACCGGCCTGATGAAGAAAACCTTCAAGAATAAAGGCGTCGCAACCATCGAAGAACTGCGTAGCCTGTGCCTCGAAGCCGATGTCAAAATGGTTGCCTGCCAGATGACGGTTGATGTGTTTGGTTTCAGTCAGGATGACTTTATTCCTGAGGTGAGTGACTATGTTGGCGCGACCTACTTCCTGCCGATTGCTAAAGATTCTGATGTGTGCTTATTTATCTAGAACCTTTGTGACCGCCCTGTAAGGAGATACATAAATGATCAACTTGAGAGTCGGTTCTCCCATGCGCATGTTTTTACTGATGGCGGGCAGCATGGTCTGGTTGGGCATCTGGCTAACCGGGTTTGACACAGTCCACTGGTTTTTGTATTTACCGGCTACATTTTTCATATTTGCGGCCATTACAGGCTTCTGCCCGGGCATGGGGGTAATGAACGCCCTGTTCGGAAAACGTGAAAATTGACTCTGGCTGATTAGATCAACCCTC
The DNA here is from genome assembly GCA_021545665.1 of Zetaproteobacteria bacterium. Next base: position 1 of record JAJRTX010000134.1, on the reverse strand, counting down.
T
>JAJRTX010000133.1 GCA_021545665.1 Zetaproteobacteria bacterium | reverse complement strand
GGGTCATATATGGTCCACCTCGTATTGCAAGATAAAACTTCAGTTAGCTAAAAAGTATTGCTTCCATATATCCGGCCTTTTATTGAAACGGTCTAAGCTTCTGGCCCTGATGGAATCTGCGCATATCCATCTCATCAAGTCTTCGGCTTCATCGAGCCCGAGACCCCGTCAGATTGGTAGATATGCAGGTGTTACCTTTTTTGCCATCACTTGAACTCTATCTTCGCAACTCGTTGATTACCGTTTCCAGTAAATATCCTTCTGCTCAAATCGCACTTTTTTGAAAGGTTGTTTTATTAGTTAAAATAGCCCATGCGATTCGTGCATTTTTATTGGCTACCGCAACAGCCGAAATATTTTTACCGCGGCGTTGATCCAGCTGACTAATCCACCGGTTTCGTTTGTCCTGATATTTTGCAGCAACCCTTACCACGGTGCGCCCACCATGTATTAATAATGTTCTTAAATAGGTATCACCACGTTTACTGATCCCTAGCAGTGTCGGTTTTCCGCCCGTTGAATGCTGCCTGGGTACCAGTCCCAGCCAGGCGGCAAGTTCACGCCCATTTTTGAAAGCGCCAATGTCCCCAATTGCCGCCACCATGGCCGTGGCACTAAGTAAGCCAACACCGGGTATGGTAAGTAAACGTTGGCAGTTTTCATTGTTCTTGCACACCGTTTCCAGCTTGTTTTCAAGCATTTTAATCCGTTCATCCAGATGCACCATTTCATCATATAATCCGCTTAACAATTCCCTAAATACAAATGTGAGTTCGTTGGTAGCATCTTCAAGGATGCAAGGGATTTCCTTTCGCACATACGAAATACCTTTGGGAATAATAATATCGTATTCCATAAGTAATCCACGTATTTGATTAGCCTGAGCTGTTCTTCTTCCAACAGCCTGGCTGCGAATTCGATGTAGACTTTGAATATCCTGCTGCTCAACCGACTTGGCCGGTACAAATCGCATTGAGGGGCGCTGTATCGCTTCGCAAATCGCCTCTGCATCAACCGCATCATTTTTATTAGACTTTACAAACGGCTTGACGAATTGTGGTGCAATCATGCGTACGGTATGCCCGTGATATTCAAAAAACACGTGTCCAGTAATTTGAACCGCCACAGGATTCAATGCCTATCATGCATGGGGGGAGCTGTGCGATGAACTCACGGAGTTTATTGCGATTAAGTTTCTTCGTCAGAATAACAGCACCAGTAGTGTCCACACCATGGAGTTGAAAACTTTGTTTCGCTAAGTCAATTCCCATTACCGCTACCGTATTTTTTGAGTTACTATGATTCATGGTCTGCCTCTCTTTCGTTGATGTTTGTTCGTACTTACATCATGGCTCATTTGAAGCCTTTTGAGGAGAGGTGGACCATTCCATTAGGTCTTGCGTGGTGCTCTTTCAATAAGGTAGTAGTATCAGGTGGAATTTATTTCTCGTTCCCACGCTCTGCTGGGAACGCATACCTGTTTGTTTCAACACCACCACATGGGTTCCCGCGCATAAGCATGGAAACCAGGCGGATCATGAGATGACTTGCCCTGCGCCAGAAACGACCTGATTAACTCGAAAGCATGAAAAAGCGCATCAAATGATGTATATTTAGATGTGTCCGAACCAAAACGCCGGAGGCGTATGATGCGTACAACACTCAATATAGATGATGATTTACTGGCAGAAGCGCAGCGGGTGAGCCATTTAACGGAGAAAGTGGCGCTTGTTCGTGAAGGTTTACATGCCTTGATAGAACGGGAAAGCGCCCGCCGTTTGGCAAAACTGGGGGGCTCTGAGCCAAAACTGACTTCAATCAGTCGTCGTCAATCCGATACAGAATGATGCGCTCAGCATGATTCTGGTTGATACCTCGGTATGGGTTGATCACCTTCGGCATCACGATGATACGCTGGCGGCCTTACTGAATAATAGCCAGGTGTTGATGCATCCTTATATTTTGGGTGAGCTCGCCTGCGGCAATCTGGCGAATAGGGCAGAAGTACTCCATTTGCTGGCAGCGCTTCCACAGATTACAACAGCACTTGATGAAGAAGTGCAGTTTTTTATCGAACAGCGCTCACTGATGGGTAAAGGCATTGGGTATATTGATGCGCATTTACTGGCCGCTGTGGCGCTGGATGGGACAGCCAGAATCTGGACACGGGACAAGCGACTGCATCAGGTGGCTGTAACCCTTTCACTTGCCTGGGATGCTCCAACAACAGAATAAACAGGGCCAGAGAACAATTGTTTCAAATATTAGAGGCTGCCCATATAGCATCTTATATTCAAAACCGTGTCAGAGCGTGGTACTTTCTAATATTAGCCAAGCACTATGAAAAAGGGTAAAAAGGGTAAAAAGGATGCGCTAACACACGGAGTCAGAGAGCAATTGTTTCTAATATTTGCGGCTGCTAATATAGTATTCTTTATACTAAACTGTACCAGAGAGCGATATTTCCTAATTTTATAAACTATTGATCTTTGAGCCTTATTACTCATAACTGAACTTATTGTAATCTACATATTCGCTTGATGGGGTGGGGCTCTGTACCCTTGAGCCAACAGCACTTGATGCCATCAACAAGCTCTGTCTCGATCCAGTCGCATGGCTCAAAGCAGGCAAACATCATCATGCCAACGAAATCTTTAGAGCATCTATTTTCATCCAGATAGTCCAGTCCCTTTGAAATGAGGCCTTCCATAAAGCTGCCGGTATCGTTTGGATTCATAAAGCCAACACGCGTCAGGTGTTCGTCTTCAACGAAACTGGCGTTCGGGCAGTCTCCCCGGTAGGCGGATACGCCGCCGGGGTATTTTGACTCCAGAACGGTCTTGGGAACGATTACATTATAAAATTCACATTCTACGGCCATATACTTACTCTGGTTCTATTCAGGAATTCCCCCTTGCCTGAATAATAGAGCTTTATGCGAAGAAAGTAGAGTTAATAAGGCAGTGCTTGATAATAATGCGGGAAGTAGTGGGATATATCCCCTTTATCTGCAAATATTAACAAGTGGCAGACTGGCCGATGTCGAATTTTGTCTCTCCCGCTTGTTGTTTTGATGGTGGTCAGGGCATTGTTGGCCCTGGTTTACCCTCAAGGTTATCTCTGACCAAAGTGGCCAGAAAGTCAGTGAAAGGACCAATATCCTCATCGGTACTGGCGGCTTCGAGTGCTTCCATATAGGCGCTGCGCTGTTCTACGGGAATGACCGTCCACGGGTAGCCGCCAGCGGCCAGCATGACATTCATTAAAAACCTCCCCATACGCCCGTTGCCGTCCATATAAGGATGAATATACACAAACATGAAATGCCCCAGTACAACCCGGACAGCCGGGTTATTTTCTTCTTTGATCAGATCAAAAAGTGTAGGCATGAGGTCACGTACCGCTTCCCGTTTTGGGGGTGTGTGCAGGGAGTAGCGGATATAGACCTGATCGTTTCGGTAGCCTGCAAGGTCTGCTATTTGCAAAATACCTGCTGTAACGCTGGGGGCAAACAGCTCCCGGTACCATGTGCTGTGATCATCATCTACAACGCTACCGGGGTTTTCTCTCTTGAGGACCTTTGTAATGCTTTCTTTGACGGCCTCGAAGGCCTGATAGTAGCCGCGCGCTGCCATGGCATTGCGCTGTCCCCGGTCATCTTCGTCTTTGTCCGGGTTCCAGCTCTGATTCCGCACCCGCTCAATCAATTGTGCACTGACACGATAACCCT
>JAJRTX010000132.1 GCA_021545665.1 Zetaproteobacteria bacterium | reverse complement strand
TACAACGGCAAGAACAGAGTTGGAGGAGCGACAGATGTGAATAGCGGAGGGCTAACATGGAATCTTGTTCCGGGTTTACAATATGTAACCAGCCGCTTTGTGCTGGAAACAGCGGTTCAAATTCCGACCATACAACAATTGAACGGTTCGGCACTGGAAACAGACTGGGTTTGGTCCGCCGGTTTCCGCTGGAATTATTAAGGAGTAGTCGCCATGCGTATATTTCTATCTTTATTTGTCATGGGTTTTATGTTGGCAGCGCCACTGACCAGCGCGTTTGCGGAAGAGGCAAAAGGACAAACCGTCATCATTCAGGTGGATGGCCTTTCCTGCCCGTTCTGCGCCTATGGCCTGGAAAAGAACCTGAAAAAAGTGGCGGGAGTCGAGCGCGTTGAGATTGATATAAAAGCCGGCAAGGCAACGGCTTTTTTGAAGCCGGACGCGAATGTCGATGATCAAGTGCTGCGCCGGGCTGTGAAGAAAGCCGGCTTCACAGCGCAGAATATTAAGCGCAAGGGCAACCCCTGATTGAACACGTTCCTTGCCTTGTTACTGGCCTCACTGCTTGTGGCCTGTACGGGCGAACTTCCCGAAGTGCAGGTCTGGGGCGGGCAGGGAGACGCACTAGGCGAGTTCAATGAACCCTTTGATATTGCTATAGACCAGCAGGGTTTCATGTACGTCACGGATGTTCGTAACAAGCGCGTGCAAAAGTTCGATTCAGACGGGATGTTCAAGATTGCCTTTGGGCAAAACCTGTTTGAAAAACCTTCCGGCATTGCCATCGGGCCTGATAATACTGTCTGGGTTACTGATTTTGATCAGGATAAAATCTTTCATTTTGATTGCCAGGGCAGACTTCTGGATTCATGGGGCGTAGCGGGTGACAAGCCGGGTGAACTGGATTCACCTGCCGATGTTGCAGTCGATTCCAGGGGCTTTATCTATGTAGTGGATGAATATCATCATAAAATTCAGAAGTTTTCAGATGCCGGAAAGTTTTTACTGGCGTGGGGCAAGAAGGGTAAAGTGAATGTTGTTCGATCAGCCCTGAACTTTCTTATATCCGATGGTCATGATGGTGAGTTCTATTACCCATCACGCATCGCAACTGATTCGAATGACCAAGTGTACGTTTCTGATGCATACAATAACCGTGTGCAGGTTTTTGATTCACAAGGTCATTTCATTCAAAGCATAGGCGGAATGGGGTTGTGGGGCGGGCGTTTCCGTATCTCATCCGGCCTTGCGATTGATGCTTACGGCGATTTGTTTGTGGCGGACTTTTACAATAACCGTATTCAGCACTTTGATAAAAAAGGGGGCTACATTGCTGCATGGGGCGGGGCCGGAAGTTTTAACGGCCCTACAGGAGTCGCCATAGCCTCTGATGGCTCTATACTGGTGACAGATTGGGGTAATCATCGAATCCAGAAATTTGACCAAAATAATTAGCCTGCACTATGGGTGACAGTTTTTTCATACAATTTTCGCAGATTTGCTAAACTAAAATAGAAGATCCCTCAGCTCTGCTGGGGAGGCATATATCCCCAATTTACCTTTGCAACTGCAGGCTGATCGAACGAAATAAAAAACGCCCCGCTTTATGCGGGGCGTTGTGGGAAAATATCAGCTGTTTCAGATTGGCAAATCGCTTACTTGGTTGCCATCGCTGCTGTCTCAATAGCAAGTAATTCGACTTCAAAAATAAGCGTGCTGTCCGGACCAATATCCTTGCCAGCTCCGCGATCTCCGTATGCCAGCTCGGACGGGATTACAAATTTGAATGTAGAGCCGACATTCATCAGCTGAACACCCTCTGTCCAACCCGGAATCACACCGTTAAGCGGAAATGAAATAGGCTGGCCGCGTTTATAGGATGAATCAAATTCCTTACCACCAATTAATGTTCCTCTGTAATGCACTTTGACTTTGTCCGTAGCTTTTGGTTTGGTACCATTCCCCTGTTTGAGAATCTCATACTGCAAGCCGCTGGCAGTTGTAGTTACACCTGCTTTTTTGCCATTTTCGGCTAAAAACTTCAGCCCTTCAGCCTTGTTCTTTTTACCTGCTATCTTTCGTTCAGCAGCCTTCTTTTCAGCCTGTTTCTTGAAGAATGCCTGTTTAACTGTTCCCATGTCTTTAGCAGATATACGAGGCTTTTTCCCATCCAGCGTATCATTCAGAGCAGCAATCAGTGCATCTCTTTTAAGGTCATTGGTACCTACCTGCAACAATGAATTACCGATATCCACGCCAATGGCATAACTGAATTTAGCCCTATCACTATCCAGCGATAAGGGCGGTGCCTCAGCAATTGTTTCGGTAGCCTGACTACAGGCCATCAGAATTGATAAGCAGCTGATAATCATTAGTTTCTTCATATTATTCTCCTTTTTATTTATCATATATATTAAATTATTCCCACTCGATAGTTGCAGGAGGCTTCCCCGAAACATCGTATACGACACGGTTGATGCCACGCACTTCATTGATAATGCGATTGGATACTTTGGCCAGCAAGGCATGCGGCAGCTCAGCCCAGTGCGCTGTCATGAAATCCTGTGTCTCAACAGCGCGCAGAGCTACCACCCATTCATAAGTACGTCCATCCCCCATCACGCCCACCGACTTGACCGGCAGGAAAACAACAAAGGCCTGTGAAGTTTTTTCATACCAGCCAGAAGCATGCAATTCTTCCATAAAGATAGCATCGGCACGGCGTAGCAGATCAGCATATTCCTTTTTTACTTCACCCAGAATGCGTACACCCAGACCCGGCCCTGGGAAGGGATGGCGATAAACCATTTCACGCGGCAGACCCAGTGCCACACCCAACTCGCGTACCTCATCCTTAAACAGCTCGCGCAGTGGCTCCAGCAGCTCTAAATGCAGCGTATCAGGCAGGCCACCGACATTATGATGACTCTTGATGGTATGCGCTTTTTTGGTTTTGGAGTCGGCTGACTCAATCACATCCGGATAAATTGTGCCCTGCGCCAGCCATTTGGCTTTCGGCATTCTCTCAGCCTCTGCCTGGAACACATGCACAAATTCACGTCCGATAATCTTGCGTTTGGCTTCCGGATCGGAGACACCGGCCAGGTGTTTCAGAAACTCGGCAGATGCGTCGATATGATCAACTTTCACACCAAGGTGTTCAGCAAATGTCTCCATCACCTGCTCCGCCTCATGCAGGCGCAACAGACCGTTATCAACAAAAATACAGGTCAGCTGATCGCCGATGGCGCGTTGCAACAGCACGGCAGCCACCGAAGAATCGACACCTCCGGAAAGGCCGAGAATCACTTCTTCATCACCCACCTGCTGGCGGATAAAAGCGACAGCCTCATCAATGTAGTGCGGCATAGTCCAGTCACGGCCACATCCACATATTTCATGTACAAAACGACTGAGAATGGCCGTACCCTGTTGGGTATGAGTCACTTCCGGATGAAATTGCAGGGCATAGAAGCGGCGTGTCTCATCGGCCATGCCGGCAATCGAGGTGGAATCGTTGCTGCAAATCATCTGGAAACCGTCGGGCAGGCCTGTCACTTTATCGCCGTGACTCATCCATACATCAAGCACGCCGCCTTCCTTATCTTCGATGCCGCGCAGCAGTGGGGAGTCGCCGCTGGTCAGAATTTCGGCATAACCAAACTCGCGGGACTGGCCGGTTTCAACTGTGCCGCCCAGTTGCGCCGCCATGCTCTGCATGCCGTAGCAGATACCCAGCACTGGCACACCCAGTTCGAATACGATTTGCGGCGCCTGCGGAGTTTCTTCCTCATAAACCGAATTCGGGCCACCGGAAAGAATAATGCCCGATGGTTTAAAGGCGCGGATTGCATCCGCCTTCATATCCCAGGGGTGCAGTTCACTGAACACTTCTGCTTCACGCACCCGGCGCGCAATCAGTTGCGAATATTGTGATCCGAAATCCAGAATTAGGATTCTTTCCATTATTTTCTTACCACCACGTTATTCAGAATTGGAATCAGGAGTCCAGACGATAATTCGGCGCTTCCTCGGTAATGGTCACATCATGTACATGTGACTCGCGCAAACCCGCACCGGTAATGCGTATAAATTTAGCCCGCGCATACATATCTTCGAGCGTGGCTGCGCCGGTATAACCCATGGCCGCGCGCAGGCCACCAACCAGTTGATGCAGAATATCACCCACTGGCCCTTTATAGGCCACACGGCCCTCGATACCTTCAGGAACCAGTTTCATGGCATCCACATCACCCTGAAAATAGCGATCCTTGCTGCCCTGTTTCATTGCCGCGATTGAACCCATGCCGCGATAAGCCTTATAGGTTCTGCCCTGATAAAGAATTTTGTCACCCGGCGCTTCTTCCGTACCGGCAAGCATTGAACCAAACATGCAGGTGGATGCACCGGCCGCCATAGCTTTGGCAAAATCACCGGAAAACTTAATGCCACCATCAGCAATAATCGGCACACCGGCAGCCCGGCCTGCCTTCGCACATTCCAGCACAGCGGTTAACTGTGGCACGCCAACACCGGCAACCATGCGGGTGGTACAGATAGAACCGGGACCTATGCCTACTTTGACCGCATCAGCGCCTGCATCGGCCAGATCAAAGACCGCTTCAGCTGTTGCGATATTGCCACCAACAACCTGAATTTTATCACCATACACGTGTTTGAGTTCAGATACCTGATCAATCACGCCCTGCGAATGGCCGTGAGCAGTATCAACAATGACAGCATCCACGCCAGCCGCATACAGTACTTCAAAACGTTGCAGTTCAGCATCGCCAACACCAATTGCCGCTGCCGCCAGTAAACGCCCCAGATCATCACGAACGGCATTGGGATTGGCCGTTGATTTCTCAATATCGCGCACCGTCACCATGCCTTGCAAACGGCCATCATCATCAACAACAGGTAATTTTTCGATGCGGTGCTTGCGAAACAAATCCTTGCAGGTTTCAAGGTCAGTGCCTTGGCGAACAGAAACAAGTTTCTCTTTAACGGTCATCACTTGTGAAACTTTTTTGCCCGGATCGCGTTCAAAACGAATGTCGCGATTGGTCACAATGCCGCAGACTTTTCCATCATTGTTCAGCACGGGGAAGCCGGAAAACCCATGTTCCTCAGCCAGTTCTCTGACTTCAGCCAGAGTCGAATCAGGGCATACAGTGAACGGTTCCTGCACCACGCCAGCTTCATAACGCTTTACTCGCCTGACTTCGGCAGCCTGCTCTTCAGGTGTCATGTTTTTATGAATAACACCAATACCGCCTTCCTGAGCAAGTGCAATCGCTGTCGTGGATTCAGTCACTGTATCCATGGCGGCTGAAACCACCGGGATATTCAATCTGATTTTGCGTGTCAGTTGAGAAGAGGTGTCTACTGAGCGTGGCATCACGCTGCTTGCCTGTGGCACCAGCAGTACATCGTCAAAGGTTAAACCTTCACCCAGGACTCGTTCATTCAAGGGTTTACTCATGCAGCTATCTCCTCCGGCATTTCCCCTTTTGGCCGGGGAAGGGCGGCATGATAGCGGAACATCCCGGTTCCTGAAAGATTCGGCCTTTTCCATGTGGACGCATAGGGTAATTGACATCGATACCACCCATCTTATAATGCGCCGCCTTTGCAAGGGAAAGCCCTGTTTATATCATCTGCAGGGCAATCGTAATACTGGAGAAACATATGAACACTTGGACAGTTCGCCCCGGCGACATAGAGCGCAAATGGTACATTGTAGATGCCAATGATCTTGTTCTTGGCCGTGTTGCAACTCAAATTGCTACTGTACTACGCGGTAAACATCGTCCACAGTATTCACCGCATGCTGATTGTGGCGATCATGTTATTGTCATTAATGCTGAAAAGATTCGCGTTACCGGCAACAAGGAAAGCGATAAAATTTATTATCGTCATTCTGGTTATGCAGGCGGATTGAAGAGTATTACGCTGGAAAAGCAACGTGAAAGATTCCCGGAACGCATTATTGAATTGGCTGTTAAAGGCATGATGCCGAAAGGCCCGTTGGGCCGCTCCATGCTGAAAAAGCTAAAGGTTTATGCTGGTGAGAAGCATCCTCATACAGCGCAGCAGCCTGAAACAATGAAACTGAATTAGTCGCAGATTAGATTTAAGAGGAAGAAAAAATGGCAGAAACATTTTATCGCGGCACAGGCCGACGTAAACGCAGTGTAGCCCGAGTTATGCTCCAACCCGGCCAGGGTAAAATAACCGTCAATGGTCGTGAACTGGATAACTACTTTCCAGTTGAGATTATCCGTCAGCAGGCTATTTTGCCTCTGACTGAAACGCAGCTCTCCGGTCGTATTGATATCCGTGTCAACGTTTTTGGCGGTGGTATTTCCGGTCAGGCAGGGGCAATTCGTCATGGTATTGCCCGTGCATTGCTTGAATATGATTCAGGGCTGCGCCCATCCTTGAAAGCTGGCGGTTTTCTGACCCGTGATGCCCGTAAAGTTGAACGCAAGAAGGCTGGTTTGAAAAAAGCGCGTAAAGCTCCACAGTTTTCGAAACGTTAAGTTTCAGATTGTTTACATTTTACAAGGGAGGGCTTCGGCCTTCCCTTTTTTGTTTTTTTAAACGTAATGAGCAGTTGGCAAGCTACCGGTAAGCGATAGTCTTGCGTGAAAGTGATGGAGAACCCATTTGATAACTACATTAATTGAGCCTGAGCGTTTCCGCAGTCCTGACTACCTTGCGGTGTTTGATGAAGCATTGACGAATGAAAAGCTGCATATTTCAGCGAAAAACCTGAGTGATTTACGCCGGGTGGCTGAAACAGGCTATCCCCTGGAAGTTTGTGGGTTGTTGATTGGCACAATCAACGATGGCGACTGGAATATTCAGCAATTCAGGCCCGTTGCCAATCTGAATACAGAGCGTGCTGCCGACCGGTTTCATCTCGACCCGGCAGCATACCAGTCTATTGACCGGGAATTGCGTGGCACAGGGTCTGAAATTATCGGAGTATATCATTCACATCCGGATTGCCCTGCCAAACCATCACCGACCGATCTAACCAGTGCATGGGAAGGTTTTGCTTACCCCATTATCAGTATTTGCAACGGTAAAGCTGTGGAAGTTCGATGCTGGACGCTTAATGCTGAGGGTAAACGCTTCCGGGAAGCCTTGATTGTGGAGACAATATCGTGAGTATAATTAGAGCATTTATAGTGTCGATTCTTCTCATCTCTATGCTGGCTTTAACAGCCTGTGTACCTAAGAAATCCACTGCTAACCCAGATGAGAATAAGACTGCTACTGTACAAAGTCGACCCATGAGCGAGATGACGTCCCCGTTTCTTTTTTTGGCTGCCCAGAATGCGATGAAAGATGGCAATCCGGTGCTTGCTGTCGAATTGCTGGAAGCATTGGTCAAGAAAGATCCATCTGCTGTTACGCCCCGGCTACAACTGATCAAGTTGCTGCTGCATGGGGCAAAGTTTGACAAGGCGATAACACATATTGATGACTTGTTTAAAAACAAGGATTTGACATCCGAGCAGCTTGAACACTTGAGCCTCCTGAAGGCCCGGACACAGGTAGGCAAAAGCAATATGGATGAGGCACTTGCCACACTGGATTTGTTCCTCAAAAAACATCCGGCAAACATAGCGGCCCGTAATCTTCAGGTCAGGGTTTTATCCAGTCAGAAACGCATTGATGAAGCACTTGTAGCTATCTATGAAGCGATTCATACCAAAGATACTTCTGAATTCAGATTGTTACAGGCTCAACTATTCATCAATAAGGGCGATACGGACGGGGCAAAATCATCTCTGCAGCGTATGCGGGAACTGGCTCCGAACGATGAGACTCCGATATTGATGCTCAGTTCGATTGCCATCAATGAAAATAAACAGGAGTTGGCTGAAAAAGTACTGCGTGATTTTCTTGATGACCATCCTGATTCTCTATCTGTCGGCAATGCTCTGGGTAGATTTTTGACACAGCAAAACAGAGTGGCGGAGGCGATTCTCGTTTATCGCAATATGGCCACACAAACTGGTAATGACCCTTCTGTTTTGCAAACACTTGGTCTGCTCTATCTACAATATAAGGAATATAAGCTGGCTGAAGATACTTTTCGCAAACTGTTTGAAACCCGGCCTAATAATAATAACCGTTTTTATCTGGCTGCCAGCCTTGAGGCTCAGAAACGGGATGATGAAGCTCGCCAAACGTATGTACTTATTAAAAAAGATTCGCCTCTGTTTGCCGATGCACAGATTCGATTGGCCGGTATGGATTTTCACCAGAATAATATCGGTGCAGCTGAAAAGCGGCTCAGAGGTATCCTGAAGAAGGCTCCCAAACATCTGGATGCGCATTTAATGTTATCTTCGGTTCGTATCAATCAGGAAAAATTTCAGTTACTACTGGATGAAAGTGAAATCGTTCTTGCTTTGAAGAAAGTGCCTGAGCAACTGCTACTCAATCGAGCTGTGGCATTCGATCATTTTAAAAATTACAAGCAAGCCGAAGCGATGCTCAAGCGCATTCTTGCTCGCAATCCCAAACATGCTGAGGCATTGAATTTTCTGGGCTATACCTACGCGGTGCAGGGGATTCAATTACAGCAGGCAGAGGCTCTGATTAAACGTGCCCTTGTGCATAAGCCTGATGATGGCTACTACATGGATTCACTGGCCTGGGTCTATTACAAAAATGGTAATTATATCGAAGCCCTGCGCACACAGAAGAAAGCTCTGGGAATCATTACCGATGATGCCGTTATGTTTGAACATTTTGGTGATATTTTATGGGGAACAGGCGATAAAAAGGCTGCACGTAATGCCTGGCAGAAATCTATTGAGTTGGAATCCGAGAACCCCGCCCTGCTAAAGCAGAAAATTTCCGAAGGTCTGAAAGAATCTAAATGACTTTATTCGGCAACTCTCCCTTTTCCACGAGCCTGATAGTTGTCCTTTTACTAAGCCTTTCCTCCTGTGCTACTGCGCCGGACGGGCAGCGTCCGGCCAGTCTGCAATCCGAGATTGGGCCTTATCACGATTTCTCCGGCCGGCTGATTGTGATTGAGCGGGCACGGCGCTGGCAGGTTTTGCTGAAATGGCAGGCTGAAACTGCCGAACGGGGCAAGGTGCGCTTTACCCATGCAGCCACAAATATGGTGGTTCAATTGAAATGGCAGCATGAGAAGATTCAGGTGCGTGACAATAAACATCCAAACTGGAAGATCATTGGACAACAAAAACTGACAGAGATGGGAATTGTTGTGCCGCCACAGCAGTTGGCCAGTATTTTATTGGGCAATATGCCTGCCCATTTTAAATGGAAAAATGATGACACATGGGAAAGCAGAGAATCAGGTAATATTATTCGTGTGCATTGGCAGGCAAGCAGACAAAAACTTTCCCTGACTGATATCAAACATGGTCGACAGGCCACGCTCATTATTCAATAATGGGTATAACTCTGCCCGCACCGGCAAAAATTAATCTGTATCTGCATATTACAGGCAGGCGTAGCAATGGCATGCATGAACTGGAGACAGCTTTTGCTTTTACTCAAGTTTGTGATGAACTATATATCAAAGCTTGTGATTCGCTTCAAGTTAGCTGTTCGCAGCCACATCTTTCAGATGAAAGAAACCTGGTATTTAAACTGCTTCAGGCCTTTAGAATAAAACATCATGTTCAACAGGGTCTGGCTGTTCATATTGAGAAGAAATTGCCAGAGAAATCCGGCCTTGGCGGCGGTTCTTCAGATGCCGCAACAGCTCTGCTGGCGGCAAATCATATATGGAATACCCATATCAGTATTGAAGACTTGATTGAATTTGCAACTCTGTTTGGAGCAGATATTCCCTGCTTCCTGTACGGCAGAGCCAGCCTGGCCCATGGTATTGGTGAAAAGCTGGTAGATTATTCTGGCCTGTTGCCCAAACAGACGCTGTTACTGGCCTGGCCAGGTAGCGGTCTGTCTACTGTAGATGTATTCCGCCATTTTGACAATTTTGATCATACATTGACCCCATCTGGGGCTCTGGATACCATGCGCCGCGACTCAGCAAGCCTTGGCAGCAACGATCTTGAAGCCAGTGCTTGTAGCCTGAATCCGGATGTGAGGAGATTACTGGACTGTATGCGCCAGCAGACTGAGTTAGCATGGATGAGTGGCAGCGGTTCGGCTTGTGCGGCTTTGTTTGATGAAGCGAAACAGGCCAGAGCCATAGCCAGAAAATTACGACAGCAAAAGCTGGCCAGTTGGACACATGTAGGAGAAATTGTCGCACTCCATCCGGTACAGATAGACAGTTTTGGGACGTAGCCAAGCGGTAAGGCAGCGGGTTTTGATCCCGTCATGCGCAGGTTCGAATCCTGCCGTCCCAGCCAGTTAGCCTGACAGATTCCTGGGCCAGCATGCAAGCTTGCGATAATGGTTTGCTTGTGAAGTATACATCCTGTTCGCATAATGCTCATGGATTGTTTTGTTTCATGATAATAGGAGTGATCACACTATGATCCTTGAAAAGCTAAGGCTTTTTTCCGGCACCTCTAATCCTCCTCTCAGTCGAGAGATATGTGGTCACATTGATCTGCCGCAGGGTGATATCTATATCCGGCGTTTTTCAGATGGTGAAATATTTCTTCAGGTTAAGGAAACTATTCGCGGACTGGATGTTTTCTTCATTCAGAGTACATCAGCACCCGCCAATGATAATCTGATGGAACTGCTTATTTTTAATGATGCGGCCAAACGTGCCTCGGCTCGAAATATATGTGCTGTGATCCCATATTTTGGCTATGCGCGCCAGGATCGCAAAAGTGCCGGACGCACACCGATTTCGGCCAAACTGGTTGCTGATATGATTACCCGTTCAGGCGCAACACGTGTTTTAACCATGGATCTGCATGCCGCACAGATTCAGGGCTTTTTTGATATTCCAGTCGATAATATTTTTGCTGTGCCGTTATTTGCCAAGGACATTGAAGAAAGCAATAGTCTGGACGATGTGATGATTGTATCTCCTGATGTTGGTGGCGTGATCCGTGCACGCGCATTGGCCAATCGATTGCATGTGGATATGGCCATCGTCGACAAACGCCGCCCCGCACCCAATGTTGCTAAAGTGATGAATATTATTGGTGATGTTGAAGGCAAACACTGCATCCTGATTGATGATATCGTTGATACTGCCGGAACCCTTTGCGGTGCCGTTGACGCTCTGCTTGAACGAGGGGCAACCAAAGTTAGTGCTTATGCTTCTCACGGCGTACTCTCAGGCCCGGCTGCTGAACGTATTACAGTTTCAAAGCTGCATGAACTGGTGATTACAGACAGCATTTTTCAACCGGAGCACATCATGAATACTGGTAAAGTACGCCTGATAGCTATTGCACCTCTGCTTGGTGAGGCCATCACCCGCGTTTACGATGGTCGCTCAGTCTCCAGTCTATACGAGTAGCATTTCCTCAGTCTGATCTGAAACCCGGACTTATGAGCTCAGCGGTTTTAATGATGAATGGCCGCTTTGATCTTTCTGTGCTACCGAAAATGTGCGATTTTCCACGTAGTGCGACTTGCCCGGCAGGAGAGTCGTAAAATTGTAGTCAATAAATAGATGTTAATAACCTGGCATCAGAATGAAGCGGCTAACTGTTGCTTTCAGAATTATGTGTGATCGGCCCAGAATTCAGTCTGCGATTGCATGCTGCCGATACGCTCAATCATCGCGGCAACGGCATCTTCATTATCAACAAAGTTCATTCGGTCGGTTTGTACAATCAGCAGCGGCGTTTCCTGATAATGGAAAAAAAATTGATCATAGGCGGCAATAATCTTTTGCAGGTAGTCTGTTTTGAGACCGCGCTCCATGGGCCGGTTACGGTTACGGATGCGGCTCATGATTACTTTCGGATCGGATTGAAGATAGATGACCAGATCAGGCTTTGGTATATCCACACTCACAAGGTTTGCAACCTGATCATACAGCGCAAGCTCTTCATCTGATAAAGTGACGGTGGCAAAAATTCTATCCTTGGCAAAGATATAATCACTAATTACGCCCTGTGAAAATAAATTTTGCTGGTGCAAACCTTGCCAGTGCTTCAGGCGCGAAAACAGGAAGGATAATTGTACTGAAAGCGCATGGCGCGCAGGATCCTGGTAAAAAAGTTCGATAAACGGATTATCATCTACTTGTTCAAAAAATGCAGCTGAGCCGAGATAGTCAGCAAGTTTCCGGCATAAGGTAGTTTTGCCGACTCCTATAGCACCTTCCACAGCAATATGACATTGATCCAGAGATCCTCTTCCCATGTGTTTCACCATTTCATCCCCTTTGCCAATGGCGGTTCTCCTGTTGTCAGCAATTCCTGCAATAGCAGTGCTACCGACTTTCCTGATCGTGGATGTTGCCAGTTTGGAGCGATGTCGCATAGTGGGCGCAGGGTAAACTGGCGGTTTTGCAAATGCGGGTGCGGCAGTTGCAGGTGTTCTGTATCGACTATGAGTGAATCCACGGCCAGAATATCCAGATCAAGAGTACGCGGCCCCCAATGCATATTGCGTAAGCGGCCATGTCGATTTTCTATATTCTGAAGTGCATCAAGCAAGGTCAGGGGCTGCAAATCAGTTTCTACCTCAAGCACCGCATTACGGTAATCTGTTTGTCCGGCAGGGCCAAGTGGTGGTGTTTGATACAGCAGGGAGGATGCTGTGACCTGCGTCTTTGGCAAAGCATGAAGCTCTTTACGCGCCTGAATGAAACAAGCCTCAACCTCTCCGACATTCCCCCCAAGAGCAATGTAAGCTGTTTTCATGCCCATGCCACTGCTCCGCCACGGCGTGGATCAGCCGCAGCCTGAAGGCCTCCTTTTCCATCTATGGAGATGGCATGTACGCCACCAAAATAGACGCTCTGTTGCTGCCAGTCTTCGAGTTTCCAGCCCAGTTTCATCAGTTGCATGCGATCATGCTCATCGAGAAAATCAGGCTCGATATCAAGCTCATCGCCTTCATTATGCAGACGGGGGGCAAACACAGCAGTTTCAATATTTTGGCCAAGTAGTTTGTGGCGCACAAGTGTCTGCAGAATGGCACCGCGTAAACGGTTGGAACCACCGCTGCCAAGCACCATAGACGGGCGACCATCGACAAGGAAAATGGAAGGGGCCATCATGGATGACAACGTTGCACCCGGATCCAGAGCATGGAAACCAAGCGGATTAATATCTTCTTCACCCAGCATATTGTTCAGGTGAATACCTGTGCCGGGAACGACGATTCCTGAGCCTTCGCCATTGCTGCTAGTCAGTGATACAGCCATGCCATTGCGATCCATAATGCTGATATGAGTAGTGCTGCCATGTCGGTTGCCGGATTCGAGGCATGGGACATCTTTCAGACCGGACAGGCGCAGGCGAATAGCCTGCACTGCACTTTCGATCTGCCCGGAGGTAAGTTCTTTATCTGCAATGTTGGCTTGATAAATACGGCTGTTGAAACCACTGTCGCGTTTGTTGCTGGCAGAGCGCAGGCATTCGGCCATCAGTACAGGCCAGGGCAGTTGTTTTAGCCCGTCAGTTTTCAGCAGCCTGTCGAAGACAGCGGCTGCAAATGCGATAAGCAGGCCACCGGAAGACGGAGCAGGGTTAGTCAGCAGCGTTCCTCCCATACAATTCATTTGCAGAGGCGAGCGAATTTGTACCTGTTCAGCGCGCATATCATCCATGGTAAGCAGCCCGTGTGGGATGCATGACGAAACTATGGCTTTGGCGAGATCGCCGTGATACATCTCGGCTATCCCTTCGATGGAAAGCATCTCCAGTGTATTGGCAAGATCAGGATTACAGAAATTTTCACCTTCAGACAAGACTGCTTTCGCCTTGCGCCCTTGCCTGCCAGCAGCATAGAGACTGCTGGCATCACTGGTATCAGTCAGAATGGGGTGTAGCAGTTTGATGAAGGATGCCTGTAGATGATTGAGACGAATACCGCTATGCGCTGCATCGATGCCCGGTGCAAGTGTCTCATGCAGAGGCAGGCAACCAAGTTGATCATGCGCGGCAAATAACATGGCCATTAATGATGGTGTGCCGATCGAGGCCTGGCCAATGTGGAAAGTTTGTACGGTGTTGCTGAAATCAATGGGAATGGCTTTTAACGCGGTGTTGAGTTCGGGCATTAATGATTTGCCTGAGGGCAGGCGGGCAAATCCATCGAACAGAATGCTGCGATTTCTGCTGTGTGTAACGAGCATAAACCCGCCACCACCGGCAGCAGTCAGTACGGGTTCTGCAGTGAATGATGTGCATGCCGCAGCGATGGCTGCATCAACAGCATTGCCACCCTGGCGAAGTATAGCCGCACCGGCTTCAGCTGTGGCCGGATGACCTGCAGCAACAATGCCGGATCGGAGTTTCATGATGGTCTTTTTTGAACAACAAAGCCTTTTATTTTCAGGGTACGGTTTATGCTTTTTTGCAGGTTTTCAATACCGTTGCGACTGTTCTCCGGGCCAACCCAAACGGCATGAAAACCTGACTTGGGTACGATAATTGCATTCCAGCCGTGTTTTTTCATCTGGCTGACCAATTTTCGGGCGAACGATTTTTCTTTGAATGCACCGGCTTGAACATAGTACTTGCCTGAGACGGCGATTTTTTCCGGACGTATTTCAGGCGTTTGTTGCCGGGGCCTCTTGCTGATCACCGGTTTTATTTTCCTGATTACAGCAGCGCTTGCCTTATTCGTGCCCGGAGTTTGTTGAGACTGTTTTTCTATAGTCCGGGAGGCTTCTTTTTTTGGAGTGGTAAAACGGGATTCCTGTTGAACGGGGGGCTGGGTTCTCCTTTGAACGCTTTCTGAGGTTGTCGAGGTTGGCTTAAAGCTGAAAAGATCTGGCCATACAGATGCGATAAAAATGGTGGCGATACAACAGCAGGCTACGATCCAGGCGATTCGGTGCTCGTTTACTGAAGCTTGCCATTGGCTGGAATCTGAATTTACGGGGCAGGGCACTTTTCTATCAGATCAGTTGGCCAGAACAGTATCGAGTTGTCTGGAAAAAGCGTCATAGCGAAATGGTTTTTGAAGAATATTGAATTGTTTTTCCGGGAAGCGCTCATACAGGTCTTCAGGATAACCCGTGACGAACAGAATGCGATTTAATATATCCGGATTGACATGCTCAAGAGAACTGTAAATTTCATCACCGCTGAGTTTGGGAATGCGGACATCCAGCAGGATTAACTGATATTGATCACCATGCGTGGTGAGTTCGAATAGACTCTCAACCGGATCGTACATGCTTTTGATGTTGCCTTGCATGCCTTTTTCAGAGATATAACGATTCAAAAATGCGCTCAGAATACTTTGTACGGCATCTTCATCATCAATAATGAGAACCTTCATTTCCATTTTACCTTCTCCATTTTGCGGTGAATATAAGTATCGTAGTGTCCCGTCCACGATGCCAGATTATTATTTTAGCAGGCTTTCCGGGTTTACGCGAGCATTATTAAATCGAATGCCCCAGTGTAAATGCGGGCCCGTGGAACGGCCTGTGCTACCAACTTTCCCAATAAGTTGATGTGTTTCGACCCATTCTCCCTGCTTGACTACGGTTGACTGCATATGCGCATATATACTTACCAGACCATTACCATGACCTATAGAAACAGCATTGCCATTCAGGTACATGTTGGCAACAAGAAGAACCCGCCCTGCCAGCGGGGCTTTGATTGCTGTACCTGCCGCTGTGGCAATGTCGATGCCTGAATGTGGTGAACGAGGTTCGCCATTAACAAAGCGTTGAGCGCCGAAGGGCGTGGACTCAATGCCTTCTACGGGCCTCCCAGACATAACAATGTCCGGTGTGGCATCTACATGTTGAGTGTAAGTAGCTTTAAATGCTTTCGCTTCTGCACGGATTCGAGCCAGTGTAGGTTTATCAAAAGTGGCCATTTTCTTACTGACTTTAATGTGTGAGATGCGGAATTTTCCTTTGCTAACCAGCAGTGAATCTTTTGCTACTGTTTTGGTGTTGGATGTCCAACTGATATTGTAAATTCCCGGTTTTTTCTTTAAGTCCACGCCAATCCAGCCGCGCCAGTGCCCTTTGCCAAGCCGTTTGACCGGCCATGCTCTGTTAAAACATTTGAGGTTGATAGATTTTGCGGGGGAGATGATATCAAGCGTAACAACATCCCCCTGGATTGCTGACCATTCCATAGCCTGTAGTGAAGGAACCCCGATTGAAATGATTAATATAACTTTCAGAAAAATACCAGCATTCATAATGGATCTCCCTCTACCGACTCTACTTTTGCTCTGGCTGTGCCATCATGAAAATGTACATGCATAATATCACCCTGCTGTATATTGCTCGCACGCGTAATTAATTGCCCGTCAGCAGTGTAACTCATACTATAACCACGCTCCAGCACACAGCAGGGGTCAAGCTCCTTAAGTTCAGCATGTAGTATAGCAAGTTTTTGTCGTTTTAACTGGATGTGCCAGGCCAGCTCTTTCAATCGCATCGTTATGTTATCAATCGACTGTTTTCTGCTTTGTAACAATATTTGCATGCCTTGGTGCAGTGCGCTGGTCCCGCTTGCCTGCAACAGGCGTTGCTGCTGCAGGCGCTGACCTGGCTGCAGTGGTGCCAGTCGTTTTTCCAGCATATACAGGAGAGTTTGTCTGTGTTTCAGGCTGATATGGCCAGAATGGCTTATCCGTGATGCCAGTTGCTCGGCAATATGATGGCGTGTATCTATGTGACGTAACCATGCATGAGTTTGACGCCGGAGCAGTGAGTCTTGATCCTGATTTAATTGTCTCAGTCGTTGTATGAGCAGCCCCCGGGTTGTCGAAAGCCTGGGTATGCGTTCACGCAATTCCTCTCTGGATGGACAGCACAGTTCGGCGGCATTGGATGGCGTAGCAGCTCGAACATCAGCAGCGAAATCGGCCAGTGTCGTATCAATTTCATGGCCAATGCCGGAAATTACAGGAATTGGGCATGCTACTATTGCTTTGATGACTGATTCATCATTGAAACACCACAAGTCTTCAATGCTACCGCCACCACGTACCAGCAAAACGATATCCGGCGGAAAATCCATACCGGCCATGTTTTGAAGTGCACTGACAATACTTGCTGCGGCACTATTGCCTTGCACCAGAGCTGGAGCAAGTGTGAGTTGCAGCCATGATGGACGCGTGATCAGTACTTTTTTTACATCTTCAAAGGCTGCTGCGGTGGATGAGGTGACAATGCCGATATGCTTGGGCAGGGGAGGTAATGATTTTTTCTGTGCCGGGTCGAACCAGCCGCGTTCTAAAAAGTCCTGTCTGCGGCGCTCAAACTCAGCTGCCAGTTTACCTGTGCCGACAGCCTCCACTCTGCTGATCACAAGCTGATAAGAGCCGCGAGGTTCATACAGGCTGATATGGCCGGCGAACATGAATTCTCGGCCTTCTTCCGGCAGGTTTTTCAACCGCATGGCGGTGGAGCGCCAGATGATCGCGGAAATTGCCGCATGTGCATCTTTAATAGTGAAATAAAGATGGCCGGATGTCGGGCTGGTTAAGCGGGATACTTCACCGGTTACTTCAACTTTGGCAAAGCCTACCTCCAACATTTTCTTGATGCGGGCTGTCAGTTCGGTGACAGATAATGGCCTGTTCGAGTCAGTAATGGGCACGCCGGTAATGATGTCTGTTACCTGCTTAAGGTCAATGGAAAATCTAATACCCAGTTGATGAGGATAGTCCTCTTCATGAATAAGCCGGACAAAGGATGTTATTACTGTTTCAGCATGGATTCGATATGTTGCGAAAGGGCGGAGATTTGTACTGGCTTCGACAGGATGAGAGTGTTGACCTGCTCGTCTGCGGTTAGTTCAATCTGGCCCTGATCGTAGCCGGTGATGAAAATGCCCGGTATTTGGCTATTGATGGTTCTGATGTGGCGGAACATTTCTACGCCGCTCATTTCGGGCATGGTGACATCGGTAATGATGGCGGCAATGCTATCCTGATGCCGGTTGAAGCATTTAAGCCCCTGCGCTCCATTCGTTGCCTTGATCACGGTATAGCCCAGTTCATTGAGTACTTTTTTGGTGGAGTGCAGCAGCAGCGGTTCATCATCGACCAATAGCAGCGTTTCCTGATTGCGACTGGACACCACTTCCTGCTGACGCACATCATCGGTATTGATGATGGCTGATTCAACCATCGGCAGATAAATCCGGAAAATGGCACCCTGATCGGGATAGCTATCCACTTCAATGACGCCGTGATGTGATTCAATCGTTCCGAAAGCGGTGGACAGGCCCAGTCCAGTGCCTTTACCCACTTCCTTGGTGGAATAAAAGGGCTCAAAAATGCGAGCAATTGTATCAGCATCCATGCCGTGTCCGTTATCTGCAATACTCAGGCAGGCGTATTGGCCGGATACCATTTTCTTATGGCGATGGAAAAAACTGGTGTCGGGGATGCCGGATTCGAGCCGGACGCTGATCTGCTTGTCGGTGCTATCGTCCACGGCGTCGCGCGGGCATTGTTCATCATATTCATGAGCACCTGCTGCACCTGACTGGCATCGCAATGTACAATAATATTCTCATCCGTGATGCGCAGATCAAGCTTGATATTTTCCGGAATACTCAATTTGGCAGTTTTGTATGCCTCTTTGATCAGGATGATCAGTGGCGTATTACGTCGTTGGTCATGGACAAAGTCTTTATGAGCAAACGTTAGCAGTTGCTTGATCATATCTCCCGCCTGACTGGAAATAGATTCAATCGATTCGAGATGGGAGAGCGCATCCGGTCTGTCCTTCGCCTTTCGTTTGGCAAGGTAGGCTTGGCCGACAATACCGGCAAGAAGATTGTTGAAATTGTGTGCTACGCCGCCGATCAGGGCACCAACGGCCTCCATTTTCTGGGCATGACGAAGTTGTTTCTCCAGTGATTCACGTTGGCTGGTATCACGGATTAAACCGACAAACATCTGCTCACCATTAAGTATGACTGCACTGATGGAAAGCTCAATGGGGAATTCCGATGTATTTTTTTTGAGACCTGCAACAGAGATGTTCTTGCGGATTCCGGTAACCTCGCTTTCGCTGGCCAGATAATATTGATGCAGGCCAGCCTCATGGCGATGGCGAAATCTTTCCGGCATCAGCATGGTGATGTTCTTTCCAATCACTTCCTTGCTTCGATAATCAAAGATATGCTCCGCCGCCGGATTGAATGTATGGATAATACCTTTGCCATCAATAGTGATAATGGCTTCGCCGGCATAATCAACCACAGCCCTCATATGTGAGTTGACCTGCATCAGTTCATAGGTGATAGAATTGAACGAATCTACAATATCTCCCATCTCATCGTTGGCGGGTATTTCATCCAATAAATCCATATCTCCCTGGCGTATTTTTGTCGAAATCTGCTCCATAGCGGCAATGGTATTCATCACCGAGCGGTAGAAGGCTGCAAACAGGAAAACAAGGATGAGCACTGTAGCCATCGCCATTAATTTAATATTATATTGCATTGAGAGGCTGGTGTTGATGCGTCGTTCAAGCAGTTGTTCAATATGTGCCATGCTGGCCAGATTCAGGGCGTAACCCTGATCAATGGTGTATGTTCCCAGTATAAAGTAATCTTCAGCAGAGATGTCGAACAGCTTATTCCTGATCATTTGCCGTTGCGTTGAGGAGATAAAAGCTTTGCTGAACAGAGTAAATTTGAACGCTGACATGAATAGTGTGCGGTCATTGCTCTTGAAATTACCCATGCCCATAAGCTGTTTGAATTCTTCCAGCAGCAATAACATTCTGTTACTCAAAGCATTGAGCATAAATTGACCATAAGGGGAAATCTCTTGTTTGGCCATAAAGCCTGCGCCTTGTCCGCGTAATTCTCCGATAAGCTCAAGCAGGTCGGGCAAAACGCCAAACTGTGCGGCAAACAGACCGTTGACTATGGAATCAGGGTCAAATGAGAGTTTTGTTTTGACGCCAATGTCGCGCAGATGTTTAGCCAGCAGAGTGATCACCTCCGTATGTAACTGCCATGAGGCAGGGCCATCAAGCCGACCAGACTCAATGCTATGCCAACGCGCCATAATACCCGGCCATTCATTCGGCACGTCAATGGATGCGGCATGCAAATGATCCATGGTAGCATTTTTTGCAAACAACCGATCCACCTGTTTGGTTTTTATATTTAGCTGCGCAGAAAAAATATTCGGGTTTGACAGATATGCGTTGGTCATGCCGCGATGTTCGGATATGGCCTTGAGCAGTTTGCCGGTTTCTTTGACATGTTGAATGGCGACAATTTTCTGTCTGGCCTGAGTAACCTGATGATCATGCAGATGGAGCTCATCCCACATCAGCATGCCCAGTGGAACGATGAAAATGATACTGATAAGCGTAAACTTCTGCGGGTATTTGAGCCCGTACATAAGCTGGATGCCGGAATATAGCAGCAGGCCTGCGCTCATATTGTGACGTTGCTGGAAAATGTACAATAAAGAAATGGCCAGAAGCAGAAATGAAATGGCTGTAAACAGGGAAATAGAGGCCAAATGCAAGTAGGCGTCAGGTACATCGGTTATCAATGCGCCCATGCCGATTTCGACCAGAGCAAGCATGGCGAGAAGGATAATCAGCACATGGGTCAAGGCAAATTGTGGTTTTTGTTCTTTGCGATTTAGTGCGATGAGGATGGTAGAGGCAAGTAGAAAGCCAATCGCAGTCATGGGTGACATCCGACCGGGATATGGGCTGCTCAGCCCGTACCCATGCGAATCGAATAACAGATTATC
>JAJRTX010000131.1 GCA_021545665.1 Zetaproteobacteria bacterium | reverse complement strand
ATGCCAATGTGTGGTTGCCGGGGGCGTTGGCGCGTAAATATCCCAAGGCGCCAAAGTCATGGGAATGGCAGTTTGTATTTCCGGCCAAAGCATTGGCGCGTGATCCTGAATCCGGGGAAATTCGCCGCCATCATGTGAACGCATCCAATTTGCAAAAAGCGATTCGGCGTGCTCGGGAAAAAGCGGATATTGCCAAGCGCGTGACTTCACACACCCTGCGCCATTCCTTTGCCACGCATCTGCTGGAATCGGGCACCAATATCCGGGTGGTGCAGAAACTGCTCGGCCATGCAGATGTGAAAACTACGGAAATCTATACGCATGTATTGCAACAGAATCTGGGCGCAGTTACAAGCCCGCTGGATTCGCTCTGAAAGAACTGAAAGCAGCCATTCGGGAGATGGCGGGCAGGCATGGCTTTGACTTGTGCCGGGTGACGCGGCCTGAGGTGTCTGCCAAACATGCTGAGGCGCTACAGCGCTGGGTGGATGCCGATATGCAGGGTGAAATGGCATGGATGGGGGAAGAAACCCGCATGCAACGGCGCATGGCTCCCGAGGCCATGCTGGATGAAGTGAAGTCGGTTATTTCTGTAGCTATGCGCTATACGCCCCCGGCTTATTCACTGGATGAGGCTTGCGCTGAAAAAGGTAAGGCTGTGATTACGGCTTATGCGCATGGTGATGATTACCATGATGTGATGAAAAAGCGGCTGAAAGCGCTGGCGCGGGAACTGGATGAGTTGCTCGGTTTACATGATCAGCGCGTTTTTAATGATACTGCTCCAGTGCTGGAGCATGCGTTGGCCGAAGCAGCCGGATTGGGTTGGCAGGGCAAACATTCGCTGACCCTGCACCGTGAGTTGGGTTCGTGGTTTCTTCTGGCTGAGATATTTACCACGGCGGAACTTGAGTCGGATGAGTCCGCCGAGAATCACTGTGGCACATGCACTGCCTGCATAGATATCTGCCCGACCAAAGCCATTGTGGCCCCTTATGTGGTGGATGCGCGATTGTGTATTTCCTATTTGACAATTGAATACAGCGGTTTTATCCCGCGAGAACTGCGGACGTTGATGGGTAACCGGATTTATGGCTGTGATGATTGCCAGCTGGTCTGCCCGTGGAATAGTCATGCTGCCAGTTCTGATCCGAAGAGAGATGATCTGCTCAAACCGCGAGGGGAGAATCATTTGCCCGATCTTGCTAGACTGTTGCGCCTGGATGATGAGGCATTTCGCCAGCATTTCAGGAAGTCGCCTGTTAAACGGACAAAACGCAGCGGCCTGTTGCGCAATGTCTGTATCGCCATGGGTAATTCCGGCCATACTGCATTCATCCCTGATTTGATAGCAGTATTGGGCGATCAGGAACCGCTGATTCGGGGTCATGCGACATGGGCACTGGCACAATTGGCGGATATGAATCATCAGGCCCGTATTCTGTCTGTAATGATGGCCGCGAGAAATATTGAAGAAGATAATGATACACATGAAGAGATTAATTTAAATATAGAGTATATAAGGAATAAATATGACAATACCTAAGGCGTTTATTTTTGATCTGGATGGCACGCTGGTGGATGCGCTGCCCGATATTCGCGCCAATGCCAACCGGGCACTGGCCTCACTGGGTTATGATTTTCAGATGACTCTGGATGAGACCAGACCACATGTCGGCGGCGGGGCGCAAAAGCTGGCATCGAATGTGTTGAACAAGCCGATGGATGATCCGGATACCATGGCGCTGTATCATGCTTTTGCTGATATTTATGAACAGCATCCGGCTGATTTCGGGCGTCCGTTTCCCGGTGTGATGCAGGTGCTGGATACCCTGAAGGAAAAAAACATCCCCTTCTCCTGTGTCACAGCTAAACCTGCCAAGGCGCGGGTGCAGGTGCTGGATATACTGGGTTTGACGCCGTATCTGGCCATGGCGTTATCACCCGAGGATGGATTCGCTAAAAAACCCGCACCGGATATGCTGTATGAGTGCTGCCGCGTGATGAAGGTAAAGGCCTCTGAAACGGTGATGGTGGGGGATACGCGCTTTGATGTGGAAGCAGGATTCAATGCCGGATGTCTGACGGTCGCGTTTGCCGAGCATGGTTATCAGGATGTGCCGGAGGAATATGCAGATCGCGTTGTGCCGCTGGCTGAATTTACTGATCTGCTGAAATTGCTAAATGACTGATTATCGTAACCATTTAGAATACTTCACCGCAAAGTACGCAACAATCGTAAAGAAGGACTATGCGTATTAGTGCTGCAATCCAGCAATTTCAGCAGGAGTCCACAGAAACAGTCAGCGACTTTACTCCCTTTGCGGTTCAATCATGGGAGTCTTGAACTGTGTTGAATAGCACTAAATTATCCGGTATTTATGGTATTCTTCCATCTGATCTGGAGCGTGATGATTTGCTGGCTAAAGCTGAAGCCGCACTGAAGGGCGGGGTGCGCATACTTCAGTTCCGTGATAAAAAGCAGGGGTATAAACGGGCCTTGCAGCGGGCACAGGCATTGCGCCAGGTGACGCTGGATTATGAAGCGGTCTTTATCGTTAACGATTCTGTTCAACTGGCTTTGGACTGTGGTGCAGATGGCGTGCACCTGGGATTGGATGATGAGGTGTTAAACGCTGTAAAACTCAATGAGATCGGCAATAAAATGATGGTCGGCATTACCTGCCGCGCTGATGCCGCACTGGCCAAATCAGTGCTTGATCAAGGCGTGGATTATGTTGCCTTCGGTGCTATCTGGAAAACGAAGTCCAAACCCGAAGTGCCAGAAATCGGCCTGCATCGGCTGGCCAAGGCCAGACAGATATTTCCCGATGCCAATATCTGCGCTATTGGCGGCATTTCTGCGACCAATATCGCTGCTGTTAAAGCTGCCGGTGCTGATTGTGCAGCGCTGATTTCAGGTTTATTTGCAGCGCCGGATATTGAGGTCCAGGCCAAGAAAATGGTTGAAACCTGGCGCCTGGCATGACAAGTGTCCTGTCTCGAAGAAAGGCACACTATCAGCAAGTTCTGGTGGAATACGCGGGAAGGCGTATGGGTGCAGGACTGGCCATAGCCAATTCACACGAGTGTAACGCAGCCGCATGCCCACCAGGACTCGCCCGAAGGGAGCCACCTCAGAGAACCAATGCGGCGTTGCCTCCCTTGCCAAGGGCGCACCATGGGTTTCGGGATGCGCCTTGCCTTGGTTCCCTGGGGTGGCTCTGATGGCATGCCTTTCTTCGGGACAGGGCACCAGACGCCCAGTTTGTCTGACCATCGGCGGTTCCGATTCTTGCGGCGGGGCGGGTATTCAGGCTGATCTGCGCGTGTTTGAATCCCTGAATGTCCAGGGTTGTTCGGCAACCACAGCCTTAACCGCGCAGAATCCGGATGCTATCAATCGAATCGAAGCTGTTTCACTGGCGCAACTGGATGCCGAGCTGCATGCTATATTTGCATATTACGATGTTGCCGTGGTCAAAACCGGCATGCTGCTGGATGCCGAACATGTGGCGCTGGTTTCGGTTCTGTTGCAGCAGTTGCACCATGGCCAGCTGGTGATTGATCCGGTGATGGTGTCGAGCAGCGGCAAACGTCTGCTGCATGAGGGCGCGGTGCATACTGTTATCCAATCCTTGTTACCAATGGCGACGTTGCTCACGCCGAATCTGGATGAAGCCGCAGTGCTGCTTGGGGAACCGGTCTCCAACCCCGTTCAGACTGCAAAATCACTGGTTGAGCAGTTTGGTTGCGCTGTTCTGCTCAAGGGTGGACATGCGGATGCGGATGTTCTACTTGATGTGCTATGCGATCAGAATGGCATTACATGTGAGTTTACCCATGTCCGTCAGCAGTGGTCGCTGGATCAGGGGCATGGTACAGGTTGTCGTCTGGCTGCTGCCATCAGTGCAAACCTGGCGCATGACATGCTACTGGCTCAAGCTGTTGAAACAGCCATAACGTATCTGCAACAGTAGACTCAAAAGCATTGCATCGCAGAGTTACACTGAAGAATAACAGAGCATACATATCAGGTAATTAACCTGGCCCGCATTATTTATGAATAATGCGGGCCAGGCAAATGCCGTTCGGCAATCTACGGCGAAAAAAGTTATTCTATATTCTTTTATAACTTATTGAAATTACAGGAGAAAATAGAAAAAGCTTTATTTTTTTTCTAGTGACGCTACACTGCGCCACCGTTTTGGCAGGCTGCCTGTCTATTTTTGGAGGTTTAGATGATTACACTGTATTCCGATCCGCATTGTCCGAATTCTCATCGCACCCGCATTGTACTGGCTGAAAAAGAGTTGCCGGTGACGACTATCGAGCTTGAGATGGATAACCTTCCTGCTGATTTTCTGAAATTGAATCCTTATGGAAAACTGCCAACAGTTATTGATCGTGATATTGTGTTTTTTGAGTCTTCCGTGGTGAATGAGTATCTGGATGAACGTTATCCGCACCCGCCACTGAAACCCGGTTCGCCTGCCGAGCGGGCGCAGATGCGCCTGGCTGTACTGCAACTGGAGAGAGAGCTGTTCCCGATTTATATCGAGACCCAGAACCCGCGCAAGAAGAGAGATGCGCTGAAAAAGCTTGCCGTCTATCTGGATTCATTGAATGCATATCTGGCCCGGCAGGAATATTTTATCGGCGAACAATATACGCTGGCTGATGTGACTATGGCTCCGATTCTTTGGCGTTTATCTTCTCTGGGTATGGATACCGCCAAATGGAATTATCTGGAAGCCTATATGGATCGTCTGTTTGAGCGTCCGGCATTTGAACGTTCACTTTCTGAATTCGAGCAAATGCTACGCGACTACTGATCCACCTGTTTGCCGGAGGTTTTTGCTAAGTCTCACAGCAACACGCTTTTTGTGACTGGAATCATGTTCAGGTTGTTTTAAGAATTGAACATTATGTTATCGCCCAACGGGTTGAATTGAATTATTATTTTCCCGGCTTATTTGGTACTTTGGCAAATAATGGAGCATATATTCAGTGATTGATGTATTACATATAGACCATGCCGAACGGGTGCAGGTTGTTGAATATGTAAAGCAGACCTTCCGACGCGTCTATGCAGCCGAACCTGAAACCTTTATGCCGCATTTTATTCGCGTCAGAGATCATCAGAAGAATTATAAAGCCATTATCGGCTACTGTGATGCGGAGTTCCAAAAGCTGTTTCTGGAAACATATCTTGATGAGCCGATTGAGGCGGCTATATCGCGTCATATTGGCAGTCATGTGGAGAGGGCCAGTATTGTTGAGGTGGGTAATCTGGCTGAAGCTGAAGCCGGAGATGCAAGGCTGGCCATTATAGCGGCGACCGCTTTTTTGCATGCAGCCGGTTATCGCTGGGTGGTATTTACCGGGGTTGCCCGTCTGCGTAATGCCTTTCGTCGCCTGGGCCTGGAGCCTATAGAACTGGTTGTAGCGGATGACAGTCGGCTCTCGGAAGCCGAACGCCGGATGTGGGGCAGTTATTATTCGGATCATCCGGTTGTTTGTTTTGGGGATATCAGGACAGCGCATGATAATCTTCAGGACTTGTGGATCAGCCTTCGTGACACCTGGGCCAGTGCTGTGAAAGAAGGTGAGAAATTTTCCGATAACCGGGATCGCAGGTAAATGAGCAGCCTGCTGGCTGCGGTAAAAAAATACGCTGTCCAAAAAGCTCAGGCTGTTGCCATTGAAGGCAGTGATATTTCACTGACCTGGGGTGAGCTGGACAGGGCTGTTTCATGCACATCGGATTTTCTCAACAATCAAGATATTACTACTGTCGCCCTGCTGGCTGATAATGGGCCGCTGTGGTGCGTGACAGATTTGGCCTGTGTGCAAGCGCAGCTTCCGCTGGTTCCTGTTCCCCATTTCTTTTCGCCTGCACAGATTGCACATTTGATCACGACAGCAGGCACGGATGCGATTTTAACTGAACAACCCGGGCAGCTCTTATCATTGCTTGGGCAGCTTAATCTGGATTGTAATCCGCCATTGGATGTAAATGTAAGTGGTCAGTCATTAAGCCTGATTCGGATAACGGTGCCGAAAGCCGAGCTACCGGATAATTGTGCCAAGGTAACATTCACCTCCGGTTCAACCGGAGAGCCGAAGGGTGTGTGTCTACAGCAGCTGGTGATGGAAACAGTGGCTATATCGCTGGCTGATGCGACTGGGGCCAGAGATGAAGATCGTCATATTTCCCTGCTTCCCTATACCACTCTACTGGAAAATATCGGCGGGATTTATGCGCCGCTGATTCGAGGTGCTACGGTGCTATCACCCTCGCTATCTGAGGTGGGGCTGAGTGGTGCCAGCGGTTTGGATGTGGCGCGATTTGTTGGTATTTTGAATCAATCCGCTGCCACCAGTTGCATTATGATTCCACAAATGCTGCATGCGCTGGTGGCCGCAATTGAATCCGGCGCACCAAAACCCGAAACACTGCATTTTATTGCTGTTGGCGGCGCGCCGGTTTCCGGACAGTTGTTACAGCGTGCAGAGCAGTTGGGCTTGCCTGTTTATGAGGGTTATGGATTGTCGGAGGCAGCCAGCGTGGTGACGGTCAATCATAGCTCCGCTCATAAGATGGGCAGTGTCGGCAGATTATTGCCGCATAGTGAAATCAAACTGACTGAAGACGGGGAGATTTTGGTCAAAGGCGGCCTGTTTTCCGGCTATCTGGGAGATCAGCCATTTGTTGGCGAGTACTGGCCAACGGGCGATATCGGTTTTATGGATGATGAGGGATTTCTGTTTTTAACTGGTCGCAAAAAACATATATTTATCACTGCATTTGGACGTAACGTGTCACCGGAATGGGTGGAGCGCGAATTATCCATCGAGCTTGCTATTGCCCAGTGTTGCGTGTTCGGAGAGGCCAGAGCATTTAATGTTGCGGTCATTACAGCTCGTGATCATGTCAGCTGTGAACAGGTGCAACAGGCAGTAGATAGCGCTAATGAACGCTTGCCCGACTATGCCCGCGTTTCACGCTGGCTGATTGCTGATGAGCCATTTAGTGTTGGCAACGGTCTGTGGACAGGTACGGCTCGACCAAGGCGTCAACATATTTTTACTGCTTATGAAGATCGCATACATGCCCTGTATCAGGAGTGCTGAATGAGTTTTTATGATGAACTGCTTGCGGCCACCGAGGCCGAACGCAATGAACTGCTTGCGATTCCATTTATTCAGATGGGGGCGGCAGGTCAGTTAAGTCTGCACAGTTATACTGCTTTCCTGACGCAGGCTTATCACCATGTAAAACACACCACGCCGCTATTGATGGCAACCGGAGGCCGCTTGCCTGAATCGCATGAATGGCTGCGCGAAGCGGTAGCTGAATATATCGAAGAAGAGTTAGGTCATCAGAAGTGGATTCTCAATGATATCGAGGCCTGTGGCGGTGATAAGCAAGCCGTTTGTGCCGGCACTCCATTGCCGGCTACCGAGTTCATGGTGGCTTATGCCTACGATACGGTTTATCGAAATAATCCGGTTGGTTTTTTCGGCATGGTTTTGGTGCTTGAAGGTACCAGCGTCGCTCTGGCAACCCATACAGCGGCCAACGTCGAAAAAACTCTGGGTTTGCCGAAATCGGCCTTTTCATATCTGAACTCACATGGCTCGCTCGATGTCGGCCATGTCGATTTCTATAAAAAACTGATGAATCAGTTAGAACATGAAGATGACAAACAGGCCGTGATTCACGGTGCGAAGATGTTTTATAAACTCTACGGTGATATTTTCCGCAGCCTGCCGCTGATAACTTTGGGAGATGTGAATGAAAGTTGAAAATAAACGCCTGATACTGACCGGCGCTGCCGGAGGCATGGGGCGAATCATCGCCAGAGAACTGTATCAGCGCGGGGCCAAACTGGCGCTGGTGGATGCCAATGCAGATGCCTTGAATGCACTACTTAAACAGCTTGATGACGCGCATGCCATTGTTGGTGATCTGTCAACAGCCAGGGGTTGTCAGAGTGTT
>JAJRTX010000130.1 GCA_021545665.1 Zetaproteobacteria bacterium | reverse complement strand
CATCAAAAATCAGAAGCCACCGCATCCGGATGATGACTTTGAAGTGGTGTAGTCAGTCGGCCGGATGGCCGACCAATCACCGGCTTCTAGCCGTAAAAGGAAGCCACCGGCTTTTAGCCGGTGGTCGTTCACATCCCTATGTAATAATGTACCGGCCAAATTTTTAGAGACTTGCAATGTCAAAAGCCACTTTTGATAACCAGTAGCTTATAATCTGTAAAAAAATGTAATATCAGGAATCTGTTGCGCGGTAGATTCTTCATAAGCCTGACTAGAACCCAGACTCATATTGAATCCGGATTTATTCATATGTGTCTCCTTAGATTCACATTACCAAGTAGTGTTCAGGTAAGTGAAAATTTTCTTTTCCGTATTAACGGGGTCTTGTACAATATAATGGATCAGGTTGAACAGCGGATAGGCAGATGTATCAAACAGCCTGTATTTCTCCACCATTTCCAGCGTATGAATAGCTTCACCGCTAATCTTTGCTGTTTCTCCCCGGGCGAGCCTCATACCCAGTGCATGGTGATGGGAACTCTGACTTGTAGCGGTTGTAATCAGGTCGCCCAGTCTAGCCAGTCCAGCCAGTCGTAATGGAGTAGCTGCTTTGCCGCCCATTATTTCCATGATGGAGCTTAACTCCTCCATCGCGGTGACTGCCAGGAAGCTGCGTACGTTGTCACCAAGATCCAACTCATCTGTTGCACCAAACGCGATGGCATAGACATTTTTCAGGATTACCGACCAGGAGATGCCGGGAATATCATCATTTTTACGAAGGCCTAAGGCAGAACCCTGAAACAGTGACTTAATTTCATTGTAGATAGCGGCATCCGAGCATCCCAGTTCGGCAAACCCGTAGCGGCCAGAACGAATTTCCTCAGAAATCATCGGGCCGTAAAGCAGGCAGTAGCGCTGCCCCGTATGGAATGTCTGTTCATAAATCCTGGCAGGGGTGCGTCCGGATTCGTCCAGCCCTTTAGAAATACTGAGGCATATCGCATGTTTCTGAAGATGGAGCCCAAGCCTTTTCAGCATACCTTCAAGTGGCAGGGTAGGAATGCAGAAGAAGACAAAGTCGGCGGATGCAGCTTCCTGCTTGACGTCGA
This sequence comes from Zetaproteobacteria bacterium, assembly GCA_021545665.1. Next base: position 3,123 of record JAJRTX010000130.1, on the reverse strand, counting down.
CAGGTGTAAGGTCCTCTATCGAGCGAGAATCATAGATACAGAGGTGATGCCTTTCATTCAGCAGGTACTGCATGGCAAGCCCCATTTCGCCATAGCCTACGATCAGTACATTTTGTTTCTTCGTCGTCTGTCAGAGTGCTCTCTTTGCTATTTGTTCTGAAAAACTGTTCAAGGCGTTGCTTTTGAACAGTGAAACAAGCACCCAGAGCATGAAAAGCGGCAGCAGCAGAAGCTGTACGACAAAGATAGCCAGATAGGCGATCATAAGTTGTAGCAGCGCACTGACAATGTTTTCTGCATTTTCTATCATATTCATAAATGCTTCTCTGGTTTTTTCCACCTTGTCAGCAGCACCTGTCGTCATCGAAGAGAAGAACCCTTTATTCTGCTCCGCCGGTATATTGCTCATCTCATTATAACTTTCTGAAACGATGGTGAGCTTTTCAATGGAGCCCTCAATACCGGGCTGCAGCCAGTTGGTATAAAGCGAGTCGCTGATCAATGCCGAGGTAGGTAGCATGAATCTCATCAGCAGCAGGATCAGGCAGGTTTTAATTGCCGGCTGTAACAGAGTCATAAGAGTTGTATTATTCAGCCAGAGCAGGGGGATGGTTAGCAACAATATGATGGCTATAGTTTTGAAAGCAAGCGCTTTACTGATTTCAAATCCGATTTTCTGGATGCCGAGAGAGGCGATGGCTGCCACTATAATGGATGAGAGGCGCTCAGTCATGTCATCAATCGGATCAAGGATCTGCCCGGCAGCAATCGTTACTCCGACTCCTGCCGGAGCAAGTTCCAGATGCGATTCCTTGACTACGGAAACTACTGCATTAACACCACGAACAGTGGCGTAGGCCATGCTGGCTGCCTTGATTGATTCGCTGAAATAATCATCGGCTATCCTGTCTATGCCCGGAAGTTTAATGAATGAAGCGCCGTAAAGCAGGGAACTGGCCAGTAGAATGATGAGTGCAGTCCTCAGCCTGTACCCTGAGCCGACAATGGGGCCATTCGGTGTTACTTGTCGCTCATTAGGGTTCACTAACGATTCTCCTTACGCTTTGCTTGACCCCATTGAAAAGCAGAGGCGCTGATTTGTCAATTGAGCTGCCGGAGTGGTAAGTGAGATTCTCTGTATTGGTTAATACTTTTCAGACCGGTTTGTGGTGATCATTTTTTCCTTATCTGCTTTAGGCCATCTTTTTACTGAGGCTTCTAATTTAAGGGCTTCGGAGCGTGACCCGACCTTTTTTTGAAAAACCAGCCGCAGGGGAGTTTTTCCTCGCAGGTATTTTGCCCCTTTGCCTGACTGATGTTCGGTAAAACGACGCTCTACATCTGTGGCAATGCCTGTATAAAGCTGGCCACCTTTGCAGCGGATCAGATAGAGAAACCATTCAACATCGTTGTCTGACATAGTAATTCTCTCCCAATGAAATCTATCTGAACTGCAGTTTTCCTGAGTTTAATACACAGCAGAAATTTCGTAGTAACGCTGTTTTCCAGCCATGCTAATTTCAAAATCGTCACCTGCATCCGCAGCAAGCCAGAGCAGTTGCCGATTCTCCTGTTTATCATTCAGCATGATGAGTGAAGACAAACCAATCACGGTTACAGGCTCATTTAGGGTTAACTGTTTGAAACATGCAAGAGAACGTTCAATATCCAGCAGGCGGGTGCCTTGCCCTTGTGCCAAATATGAAGCCTCTAATCCCATCGTTTCATATTTGCTTGAACCCAGGCAATCCACATGTGTCGCTGTATCCCGAGCTATTTTGACGGCTTGTTCGCTAATCAATAAATCAGTACGAAGTTGATCTATAATTAAGGCTAGTATTTTTTGTTTATCAATGTCCATGGTGCTCAAGCAGGGTGAATGAGTTAGCTGTTATCCGGATTATTTTTTTACTCTTGAAGATTTCTCTTCATGGCCGGAGATACCAAAGCGGCGGCTCAACTCATTCAGAATATCATCCGGTGACAAACCCTTCTGGGCCAGCATAACCATGCTGTGAAACCACAGGTCAGCAGTTTCATAAATAATCTGTTCATGATTATTGTTTTTGGCGGCAATGATGGTTTCAATCGCTTCTTCACCGATTTTTTCCAGCATTTTGTCCGGCTTTGCATAGAGCGAGGCGACATAGGATGAATCGGGTGATTCGCCTTTGCGCGCTTCCAGTACAGCAGCAAGTTCTCTCAATACATCACTCATTTTATTGGCTCCTCAATAGTGACCCATTCCCCGTTTTGAGACTGTTTATAAAAGCAGGATTTGCAGTTGGTGTGGCAGGCTGGCCCGGTTTGATCAATTTTCAGCAGCAGCGTGTCGCCATCACAGTCAAGAAAAATATCGGCTACCATCTGAACATGACCGGATGATTCGCCTTTTTTCCACTGCTTCTGCCGTGAACGGCTGTAGTAATGGGCGAAACCTGTTGCAAGTGTTTGCCGGACTGCTTCTTCGTTCATCCAGGCCATCATCAGCACTCGGTCTGTTGTTGCGTCCTGAGCAATGGCGGGGACAAGGCCAGCTTCGTTAAATTTAATGGCAGATAGCAAACTCATGACTGAACTCTATGCTCTTCTTTCTTGTATGCCCAAGAAAGAAGAAAAGACAAATTGGCAGGATAGCCGATTTGGACGCCCAATCGGGCGGAGCAAGCCCTGAGAGAGCCATGTATGGCACGAATCACAGGCAGCGATGAAATTCTCTTGTTCAGATTTACAAAACGGGTTCGGAATAAAACATGAATTCCGTACTGCTTCCACTTTGAAAAATTGAGCAAGGCATCTCTGCAAGCGAGGCTAGGGCGCACATGAACCAGCAGTCTCCAAGGCCTCCCTGCTTGATGTCGTTGGGTTCGATCTTCCTGTAGAAAACTTGAGGTGCGAGGAGTCCCTTCCTCTCATCGACTACCATGAACTCCTCAGGTCTCTTCCAAACGATGGTGTCACCAAAGGGCTTGCCTTCTGCTGCGGTATAGATGCTTGATTCAACGGGCTTGTACTCGATGTCCACGAACGAAACTCCTGCCTCCCTCAGCTTGTCTCTCACTCCCTCGAGCGGAGCGATGTCATAAGGGTACATGGAGAAGATCTCTTCGCATCTCTGCAGCT
>JAJRTX010000129.1 GCA_021545665.1 Zetaproteobacteria bacterium | reverse complement strand
GTTGTAAGACCTATTCAGCAACAGGCTGGCCGGGCAGGCTTTTTTACAAGCAAAGCTAAGCTGTTAGCTTTCAACAATGTTAATTCATTCTAGGGAATTTATGAATCTGAAGTACAACACGCCTCATGATACGGGGAAAAGCTGAATGTGTGGCATTTGCGGTTTTGTTAATCTCAATAGTGAACCGGCTTCAAAGACTATCCTTGGGAAAATGAATCAGGCGCTGATTCATCGTGGCCCGGATGACAGCGGCACACTGCTTGATGGCACTGTGGCCATGGCTATGCGGCGTTTATCTATTCAGGACGTTGACCATGGACATCAACCGATCAGCAATGAAGATCAGACGGTGTGGATCGTATTCAATGGAGAAATATACAATTCGCCTGAGTTGAGGAATCAGCTTCAAGGTGAGGGGCATGAGTTTTCCACGCACAGTGATACGGAAGTCATTGTGCATCAGTATGAAGATAGCGCCGAAAACTGCGTTGATTTTTTAAGAGGCATGTTTGCCTTTGCGCTACTGGATAAGAAGCCTGAGGTTGATGGTTTCCGCATGTTGATCGCACGGGATCGCCTGGGTATTAAACCGCTGTACTATTACCATGATGAAAACGTACTGGTTTTTGCATCCGAGCTGACATCTCTGGTGCAGCATCCTGCAATAGTTCGCGACATTGAGCCGCAGGCCCTGTACCAGTATCTGGCCACAGGCATTGTTGCCGCACCACTGACTTTATTCAAAAATGTCAGGCAACTCATGCCGGGGCAGCTAATGAGTCTGGAAAACGGCACGTTGTCTTTCAGAACTTACTGGACGGTCCCTGAGGTGGAAGACTCGGTTTTATCTGAAGCAGAGGCTGTCGATAAAATTCGGGATATGCTGGAATTGTCAGTGCGGGAGCATTTGCTCTCAGATGTGCCTGTCGGGGCTTTCTTAAGCGGCGGTATTGATTCCAGTGCAATCGTGGCGTTTATGGCACAGGTATCTGATAAACCTGTCCCAACCTTCTCTATTCGTTTTGAAGAAGATGGTTATGATGAGTCATATTTTGCCCGCCTGGTGGCTGAACGCTACAACACCGATCATCACGAGTTTACTGTCCATAATCGCGGTTTTAACGAATCTTTCTTGCGTAGTCTGATCACTCATCACGGCCAGCCGACAGCAGATTCTTCTGCCATCCCAACTTTTATTGTGTCTGCACTGGCTCGTGAGCATGTGAAAGTTGCCTTATCCGGTGATGGCGGTGATGAATGTTTTGCCGGTTATTCGCATTATGGCTGGTTGCAGCAAATCAACAGGCTTTATGTACTGCCAAAGCTGGTGCGAAAAATAGTGCTGAAGCTTTGTTATGGATTGGCAACACTGCCGTTGTTGGCGCAGAGTGCTCGTTTGCGTCAGTTAATTAATGCGCTTGAGGTAAGCATGTCGCCGCAGTCGCGCATGCCGTTTGAAGTGCTGAGGTTAAATCGCGATGCCGACATTGATCAGTTGCTGGCTGCTAAGTGGAAATCCTGCGTATCTGAAAGTAGTGAGCTTGATGATTTTCTGGATTCTCAGTCGGGGGGGCTGATCGGCAAAGTACAGCGTTTCTCATTCCGCTATTTCCTGCCGGATGCTTATTTGCCCAAGGTGGATCGCATGAGTATGGCAAACTCGCTGGAAGTGCGCGTTCCATTTCTGGATCACCGGCTGGTTGAATTTGCGCTCAAACAATCCGGTGAAAAACACTGGAAACATGGACAGGGCAAAAATCTGCTGCGAAAAGCTGTGGCCGATCTGCTGCCGCAGGAAATTTTCACCCATAAGAAGCAGGGGTTCTCAATTCCTCTGCATCGCTGGGCATCTGGTAAATATTTTGATTTGGCTGAAGAATTATTATCAGAGCAGGCGGTTCAAAAACGCGGATTATTCAACTACGGGGAAGTCCGCCGATTGCTGGATTGTTGCAAGGGAAGTGGAAAACAAAAGCAGTCACTGGTCAGTGAACATCGTTTAAGTCATCGCCTGTTTATGCTGGTGCTGCTTGAGATGTGGTGCCGGATGTATATTGATGAGTTAATTGAGCAGCCCGTCCATACAGACTTATCCGAAATCATTAGCCATGAATAATTATAAACCACTCATAAGTATCGGCATGCCCGTATTCAATAATGCCGCCACACTGAGGGAATCCATATGCTCAATCATCATGCAGCGTTATACAAACTGGGAACTGCTGATTATGGATGATGGTTCAACAGACGAATCAATGGAGATTGCCGTTACCTTTGCAGATAGCCGAATCAAGATTGTTGCTGATGGTGAAAACCGAGGTCTGGCAGCTCGAATGAATCAGGCAGTTAGCATGAGCAGAGGCGAGTTATTTGCCCGTATGGATGCTGATGATATTGCCTATCCCCGGCGCTTGCTTGTGCAACAGGCTTATCTACAGGAACATCCGGAAGTTGATTTACTGGGTTGCGGCAGTTTGATTTTCAGCCAGGGCAGTTCCTGCGGCATTAGAATTTATCCGGAAACACATCAGGATATTTGCGCCACTCCAGATTCAGGGCTACTGCTGATGCATCCAACCTGGATGGGAAAAATCGGCTGGTTTCGAAAGTCGGTCTACAATGAGAAACTGAAAAAAGCTCAGGATCAGGAGTTATTATTGCGTACATTCAATCACAGTGTTTTTGCCAACTGCCCTGAAATATTAATGGCCTATCGGGAAGATCAGGTTGGTTTAAAAAAGACGTTGTTGACCCGATATTATGTGATGCGGGCGCTGTCTAATTCAGATTCAGTGAATATCGCCATCTTGGGGATCATCAAACAAGCAATTAAAATGCTCATTGATATTAGTTTTCACATCATGGGTTTGCGGTCTTATTTGATTCGAAAAAGGTCCATTGCTGCTTCTGATGCTGCAATTGGCGAGTGGAAAAAAGTTCAACATGCTGTTCAACAATGTGATGTGCAATGACTGATAGGCTGGCAAGTCAATTGTCTGGCACACGCATCGTTCTTGTGTCCACTGTCCCTTATTTTATGGTGTCGCAGTTATTTGCCCAAATCCAATTCCTGAGATCCCTGGGCATGCAGATGACGCTGATTACTTCACCCGGCGAAGAACTGGAAAGGCTTCCCCCCGGTGATGATTTAACGGTGATTGCCATGGATATTCCTCGTAAACAGCAGCCCTGGAGGGATTTGAAGGCGCTGATGAAGCTGTTTTCATCGTTTCGGCGCGGCAATTTCTCTATCGTTCATTCGACCACACCCAAAGCTGGCCTGTTATGCGCCATTGCCGGAAAACTGGCTGGTATTCCTGTTCGCCTGCATACCTTTACCGGTCAGGCCTGGCTGACCCGTCAGGGACTTATCCGCAGCATTATGCGTTTTTCGGATCAGCTGATTGTGAATCTGTCCACCCATTGTTATGCAGACAGCGCCAGTCAGCGACAGTTTCTGATTGATGAAGGGATCGCTTCATCACAGCGGATTTCGGTCAATGGCAAAGGTTCACTTGCCGGAGTGGATTTAAAGCGGTTTTCTGTTGATTTGCAGACTGATGAAGATAAAAGTAATGCAAGAGCGCAGGTCGGCATCACAAGGG
>JAJRTX010000128.1 GCA_021545665.1 Zetaproteobacteria bacterium | reverse complement strand
TCCATGCTTTCTGAATCGATTCGCGCCGTGATTTCACAAACCCTGATCAAAACTGCTGATGAAACAGGGCGTATAGCTGCTCATGAAATTATGCTGGGAACACCGGCCATCCGAAATCTGATTCGTGAAAACAAGATCGCCCAGATGGTGTCTGTCATGCAAACATCACAGCGGGATGGTATGCAAACACTTGATTCGCACCTGCAACAACTGGTCAAGTCACGAAAAATCACCCAACAGGCCGCAATGGAGAAAAGCAGCAATAAAAAACTCTTCGGCGGAGGCATTGTCTAGTGCTCCCTGCCCGGCTTGATTCATGAGTATTTCCTCAAGAAATAATAAAAGTATGAAAGAAACGGATTCACAAAAACTGCCCATCAAACAACTCCTGTCTGTGATGGAAAGACGCGATGCATCGGATGCCTATCTTACAACAGATATGCCACCCTCCTATCGAATCGATGGCATCGTTCATACCATGAATCAGCCTGCCCTGACTGCCGTCCAATGCGAACAACTGGCTTATTCAATCATGAACGACAAGCAGAAAAGTACATTTGCAGCCGAATATGAAATGAATCTTGCGTTATCATTTCATGATATTGGCCGTTTCCGGGTCAATATATTCCGCCAGCGCGGCAATATTGGCATGGTTATCCGCAAGGTGAAGCTTGAAATACCCACCATTGATGAGCTGGGTCTGCCGGATATATTCAGGGATATTGTCATGGAGCCCCGTGGGCTGGTGCTCATGGTTGGCGCAACCGGCTGTGGTAAATCATCCTCACTGGCAGCCATGGTCGACTGGCGCAACAGTAATCAGAGCGGCCATATTATTTCTATTGAAGACCCCATTGAGTTTATTCATCAGCATAAAAAATCCGTCATCACCCAACGTGAAATCGGTACGGATACTCTGGCGTATCAGACAGCGCTGAAAAATACGCTCAGGCAAGCACCTGATGTGATTCTGATAGGCGAAATACGCGACCGGGAAACGATGGAGCATGCTCTCGAATTCTCTGAAACAGGTCATCTGTGTCTGGCCACACTGCATGCCAATAACGCCAATCAGGCGCTGGAACGCATTATCAACTTCTTTCCGGAAGACCTGCACCCACAGGTCTGCCTGAATCTGGCTCTGAATATGAAAGCGGTATTATCACAACGGCTGGTCAGATCGCCGGATGGCAAACGGCTGCCTGCTGTGGAAATTCTGCTTAATACGCCGCGTATTTCTGATCTGATCATCAAATGGTCTATCTCCGAAATCAAGGAGTCCATGGCCACCGGAAAAAATTACGGCATGCAAACCTTCGATCAATCATTGCTGGCATTGTGGAAGGAAGGGCTGATTTCCGAAAATGAAGCCCTTCGCCATGCCGACTCGGTTAATAATCTCCGGTTACAAATCAAAATGATCAAGCTTAAAGATTCCGGAGATCAAACTGGCGGTTTGGAACAGGCATCCCGCAATATAAGTTCGCATGGCCTGGATATCTGATTGCCTAACACTGATTCGAGCCAAAACAATGGTTCAGTGGATTCACTGTTAGCGACAGATATGTTGTTTGTCATGCACTGATCAGATTATGGCATATCGCCATGCGGGTTAGCTCTATCAGATTCTTAACAGCCAGTTTCTTCATAATATGAGTATGGTGATTGGCTACGGTCTTTTCACTGATATGAAGCCTGACGGCAATGGATGCGCAGTTGCAACCGTTCAGCATCAAATGCAATACGGAGTGTTCTCTGGCAGAGAGTATGTCGAAAGGGTTACTTGCATGATTAAATAGCATTTCGGCGTTTGCCCTGGCCAGCCATGGTTCGATAAATTTGCCTCCCCCGGCAACGATCCGGATCGCTTTCCTCAGTATTGCACTTGGCATATCCATCGACACCACGCCTTTGGCACCGGTTCTGATGGCCTCATTGACCAGTGATGCCTGCTCCTTGCAGATAATAAGCAGAATGCGGGCATCGGAACATCTTGACATAATTTGTCGCACGCAATCCAGTGAACCCTGGCTGCCGAAAAACATCCCCATCAAAATGATATCGCATTCTGAGTGATTACAGGCTTGTGCGCACCCAGGCTTACATGTCACCGAAGGCAGGACTTTTATCTCCCGGTCACCTTTGAACAGAACCAATAATCCCTCTCGTAAAAGGTTCTGTTCGATTACCAGCTGTAGGCGTATGTTCATTCCATTCCCTGTCCTGTAACGATAATAGCACATCAGCATGCTTTTTGCACGCTTCCGCGTATAACAGTTTCCAGATATAACAGCTTTTCGGATAAAACAGAAAAATGAGAGTCTCTCCCATATCAAAATGAGAGTTTATCCCATATCACATATCAATTTCTTCAACTATCATTATAAGCGGTGAACACGCGACGCATCAGAAAATTTATTCGCTTCCGATGCCTGTAACAGGGCCATATTTCACACAAGGGAGGAAAACAAAATGAAAACACATCCCATTTTTTTCATCACGCTGGCGGCTACACTTCTTTTGGCTGTGCCGCATGCGATGGCAGGGCCACTGGTAGGCTGGACAACGGGAACAAATAACGCCGTGGGTACATCCGCATTGAATCCAGCCACAACCGGCATCAACAATACGGCGATTGGTGATTCCGCATTGCAATCAAATACAACCGGCTTAATAAACACGGCGACTGGAGTCAATGCGTTGCAGTCCAACACTACCGGCAGTTCCAACACGGCGAATGGCTTGCAAGCGTTGTTGTTAAACACATCCGGCTGGTTTAATACAGCAACTGGAGCCAGTGCATTGAAATTTAACATTACCGGCAATAAAAACACTGCGACTGGAGTCAATGCGTTGCAGTCCAACACTACCGGCTCTAATAATACTGCACTTGGTGATAGTGCAGGTTTCTCCAATAGTACAGGCAACGGCAATGTCTTCCTCGGTTTTGAAGCCGGGGATTCCGCGCTGGGCAGCAACAAGCTGTATATTGCCACCAACCGTACTCCGCCAT
>JAJRTX010000127.1 GCA_021545665.1 Zetaproteobacteria bacterium | reverse complement strand
TCACTTTTGCCTTCGTTTCCACTGTAATCACTCCTGTTTTTACCTCCAACTAAATCAATAGTTGGGGATGATACAGGGGGGTCAAAATTGGACGCTGATTTGCCCCTCTAGGGGGTCAATTTTGCACGCTGAATAACAGTCTAATGGTCGAAAATGGGGCTTAAGCCACCCTTCTAATGCTAGTAGCTCAATTAAAACATCTTGTCTTCTGACTCTAAGCTTCTCAGATCTTGCTTGAAGAGTTTCATCTAATGGAAGCAAAATTCGCTTTCAACCGCTTCATAAACCACATTCCAGGTCGACCTTCCCAATCATCTGGTGCCCTTTGTTATCTGGTAAACAGGGTAAAATTATATCCCAAAGAAAGACTCAGCACTTTAGCTCGCAGCTTGCCATGCGGCGCACTCAGGTAGCCATATGAAGCCGCAATCGTATATGCATCATTTACCTGAACACCGACACCCGCATTGACCTGCCATACCAGGCCTCCTCCTACTGCAAGTGAACCACCTCCTGCAGCGCCTCCCAATATCTCTGTCTCTATATACACGGGGCCAAATACAGGGAGATGAACCCCCATGCCGACCAGCCCGATCATGTATGCACCGGCTTTACCTTTATAGGCAGCAATCCCCTGCCCGCTAACAAAGAGATGATCATTGAGAAAGTAATCAGCCTGAACACCCATCAGATCAACATTCAGGTTCTTATCACGCGAGCGCCAGTTATTAGAATCTTTGAAATAGGTCTGATGCACAGCCCTGAGCCGCATGTGACTAAAATCAAATCCCTCCAGATCAGAGAGTGATACACCCTCAGAATAATCGGGCGTATTAAAATGATAGCCCAGTTTAGCATTATAACTGACAGCTTTAAAACTCTCACCGGGCGCGAAGACATAACCGACTGAAACCTCAGCATAAAGGTGATCTCCAAGTTTTTGTTGCAGAGCTGCTGAACTATCCAGCAGCAATCCTCCACCCGTGGCAACGTTTCCTCCACCGGCAACCCCAACGGATGATATCACTTTGAACCAGGTTCCATCCAACAGAACCAGCCTGTAACCACCACCCAGTAAAATCTGCATATATCCCTGACTTTGCCCCCCCATAGCTCCTTCGGATTCAAGATGAATAAAAAAGTTCTTATCCAAATAGCGATTCCACTCGACCCCCAGCAGGTTTATCGTTCGATATTGATTTCTAACTCCATTATCCTGGAGCACACCATCGGGAATGGAGTAAAAACGGGAAATAATTGCAAACTCCTGTTCAGCCACATGCGTATATCCAAAACTCTCATTTTCAGGCCGGTCTACCCATCCTTTTCCGAACAGTGTAGAAAACTGATAATCATATGAAAAATAAGGCTGACCTGAATGGATTGTACCATTCGGAAAATCCAGATAACTGTAACCGGCACCGATATTACCCCACTTCGAGACAAACTGAATTCCGGCGTGATAACGCAACATCAACCCGCCACCGGATAACAGGTGACCTCCCCTGCCACCCCCGCCACCAGCGAAAACTCCTGTATTAATCTCAATGTTATTGCCTATTTTCTTGCGAACTTCAGTAGCCAAACCCAAGGTGATAAAACCACCCCGTTGACCGGTAAGTGCCCCGTAAGATGCAGCTCCAAAAGATAACCAGTCATTTACATCAAATAAAAAGGTGCCACCCAGAAAGCCCATTTTCTCATTTCCGGGTAACGTCACAGTTTCAAATGAAAGGCGAAACCGAGCCGGTGTTGGTGCAACAAAAGGATCAGCTGACTGCACGCCATCATCCAGTAAATCAGGTACATTATTTGATAGCTGCTCTCCGGCATCCAATAGTTTGAGAGGCGAGATTAGCAGCATGAACAGAGTAGAATAAGCCAATAACGGTTGAAATTTACTCATCTGTCTATGGCTCCCCTATCCATCACTCTTATAATACTGACTGATTCGGTTACAACATATGCATAACCAAAAATGATAGCTCCAAATTTAAAGATAGAATACTGCAACTCCACTTGAAGAATTACCACCGCGGACCTAAGGCTACCCGGCAGGGAATCGTATTTTTTCAATTGTGATATTACGAACAGACTTCTCAACATCACCATCTTGACCATGTATCACCAGTTGACTATGAGAAAAACTTTTTTGGAACATAACAAACGTCTACTGAAATGTGGGTAGTCCATCGGGCTGATATCAAAGAACTACCAAACCTGTTGTGAGATAGTGATGAAGTGGTCTTTACTGATGTTGGATACACCAGTGATGAGTACAAACGAGGCGCACGCATGGTGGGCATCAGTTGGTACGTACAGGACAAGCGTAAGCCATTGTCTTCATTGCTATTTTAGACATTAATAGCTGAAAGTGTACTGAATTGAATATATCCATTTTTAGAACAGGTAATCGTTTGACGTCATCAGGGCGTTGGGAGTGAGTGGTACAGGGTTTGAACGGTATAAATGAAGTAAAGAATCGCTTGTTCCATACGCTGAAGAAGGGAAGCAGATTGCCGCGCACGACTTTTGCAAGTGGCCCTATAGCCCGCCAATCAGGTCGCTGGCTCTGAAATTATCGTAAATTGCATCGGTGAAATAGAGTCCCCATGCGGGTGCTGTGGCTGCACCCTTGGTGCGGTCACCGCTAAGTAACAGTTCGGAAAACTCTTTCGGACTGAATCTTCCAACGCCAACAGCAACCAGATTGCCAACCAGATTGCGCACCATATGGTAAAGAAATGCATCTGCGGAAATGTGTAAAGCAATACAATGACCATGCTGCTCAACACGAATAGCATTGATTGTGCGAACAGAACTCGATGCCTGACAATTGGCAGCGCGCAGAGCGGAAAAATCATGTTTTCCCAGACAGATGGCTGCGGCCTCGCTCATGGCATCGAAATCAAGCGGGCGAGGCATCCACCAATGTCGCCACGCCTCTAATGCCGAAGCGGTAGTACGATTCCATATCTGATAGCGATAACAGCGCTCACGGCAGTCAAAACGGGCATGAAAACGCTTTTCAACGGCACGGACACCGGTCACCCTGATGGCATCCGGCAACAGGCTGTTGCAACCATGAACATAAGCCCTGTGCGAGCGGTTCCAGCGTTCTGTACATACATCGGCATGCAGCAGAAATGCTTCGGCATGAACCCCTGTATCCGTACGTCCGGCGGCCACAGTTTTAATGGATTGCCCATCAATAGAAGCCAGTGCACGTTGCATTTCAGCTTGTACCGAAACGGCATTATCCTGTTGTTGCCAACCATGAAAAGGCTTGCCATCAAATTCAATCACCATGGCAATGCGCTGTAGATTTTCACGATTCATAACCCTGCCACCACGATCACTGCAAATCCTGCGCATAGCCAGACCAGACTTAACGTCCATCTGTGTGAAATATGTTGCTCACCTGCCGCAATATCCAGGTGCATACCATTGCCTGTTGCAGGCCAGCGTAACCAGAGTATTCTCGCCTGCTCCCTGCCTGCAGCCAGTGCCATGCGAAAAGCTGCCAGCAAAAACACTGCAACCATTCGCCAGTCCGAACGCAGATTCCATTGCCATTTCAGATGTCGAAGCTGCTCTGTTATATTCATTCTCATAGCAGTCATCATCATTTGGAATACAATCATTCTTTTCCCCGCAAATGGCAGTAGCAGCATGCCCCGCATCCATTCCGAGCGCTGTAATAAGCGGGAAAGCAGCAGTGCTGCTGCAAAAATCGTACTCAGATGAAGGCTTAACCAAACACCTTGATTGATACCTTCCCATGTCACCGGTATCGGAACCCCTGGCATGACCAATTGTCCGGGTGATAGCAGTGCATGCAAAAAAATAATCGGTATCACAAACCAGCGCAGTAAACGCAATAGTCGGACAATGGTTAAGCAACTGCCTTCGAGTAGAAAGAGCATATAAACTGATAGCATAAGATATAAAACAGACAGCCATAGAGAATGACATATAATCGCAGCAAACCACAAACTGCAGCCAGCCAGAAAACGGGATACAGGATGGCTATCAATATAAATTTTTGAGATCATAGTATGCTGCATAAGGGACTCTGGATGCTGACTACTCATTGATAATTCCGCGCGTTTTCCTTGATCTCGAATAAACCAGGGGTAATCTGAACAGCTACTTGCACCATGCTGAAATGGTTACGATTCCGCCAGCATACTATTCAGTCAAACAGTTATTGTGCAACGCGATCAAAGTAAAAACTTACGTTTTCTTTTTATTCTCGCCATCGGCCAATTTACTGAGATGAGTATCAACACTATCGGCATCCTGATCAATCTCCCCATCCATTCGATCATCTGATGTCCCCTTCCTTGCCTGAGAGCCATTCGATGACTCCTGCTGTCCGACATCCTGTTTTGTTTGTTCAAGGACTAAATCTTCCGGCCAAACATCATCATCTCCGGCAAACTCACTGAGCAGATGATCCAGTTCCTGTGTCGAGCCAGTAACAGCCTCATCCATAACCGTTTCTATACCGGATTCCTGATTCTCTGAATTTTCCGGTTGTTCTTCCACCTCTTCTATGGTCAGAAAATCATCACTGGCCAGGGGGACATCCTGCAACCAGTCCAATTCCTCAATATCCAGATCACTGGTCTCATGTTGCCAGTTCAGATCTGAGTCATCAGCTGTTGAATCATTTGCTGTAACCCCATTAAACTCTATGCCATCTTCCTTTTGCATTTCATCATCAAAAGCTATTGATGCAGCAGAGCTTTCTTCAATCGGATCATGAAATTCCTCAATAGCAGCACTGGGAACAAGGCCAGATGAGTCATCATCAGAAGATATATCATCAGTATCATTCAGAGCAGCAACAGTCGAATTGAAACGTTCCAGTGCAACACCGGCCAATACACTGCCAGCAACAGCAACAGCTTCCTCAAATCCTTTTAAACTCTTACTGCTATGTAATACCTCAATCTTTCTGATATGAGCCTCAATATTGTCCGGGTGTGAATGAAGAGCCATATCCAGCTGCTGAAGTGCCTCATCCTCCATGCCATAACGAATATACATATCTGCATCCGATAAATGATCAATATCATGAGTCGAATTTTTTTCCTGAGCTGTATCAACTGGCCCTGTTTCTACTGTATCTGTGTCCGTCAATGCATTGTTCGAATCAGCTATGCCCTTACTGAACTCTTCCGTTTCCCTGTCAACAACATCAGTCGGGTTAATATCAGCCTGTTCAACTGTCTTCGGAGTCAACTCAACCGTGGATTTCGACTTCACCACCGGGGTTTGTAACCCTTTCTTGCCAGTTTCGACAGCGGGGTGAACCGGCTTACGACGTCGTACAACAAGTAAAGCCACAATGCCAAGCAGAATAGCTACTAGGCTGTATAAAAGTGAAATAATCAATGGCGTATCTTCACCCTGCTTCGACTGTGCCTCTTCACGAACTTTTTCCAGCTGAACCTGTAGCTGAGAAACCAGCACTTCCAATTTTTTTATCTCTGTTCTGGAAGCTTCATTTGTCGTTTTAATTACCGAGGTAATTTTCAAATTTAGTAGTTTTTCATTTTCCTTCAGTTGCATCCGAAGTTCTTCATTTTTCTTTTTCAAACTCGCTATTAATACATGACTTGCAGATTCTGCAACCGCATCCTGTTTCATATCAATGGCTGTAGTCGAAACCGGAACACCTGTTTTTTCTATGTACTCCGGAACAGTAGGCTCAGAAATCTGTTCAGATACAGAGGTTTCTGATTTCATTTTTACAGCAGTGCTGACCGGTTTCTTTATTATGGGGAGAGCCCCCTTTTTAACCGGCTTCTTTAATGCCTGAGTTGTTACCAGTGTGCCGCCTGCGCCGCCTGCGCTTTGACCAAGCTGAATCCTCTTACTATACCGTGTCCGCTGTGCCTCTTTTTCGGCAGCATAATGTGGCTGTTTGGTTAACTGCTTCCAGCGTTTCTCATGATCAGCCATAATATCATGGGCCTGGATTCTTGATAAGTGCTCTACCTCTGCTGCTTCAGGTACATCCAGATAGCTACCTGCTTTAAGTAAATTCATGTTATTCTGGTTAAATTTCCCCCTGTTTTTCTCGAACAGAGCTACCATAACCTGATTGAGGTCATAGCGCTTGTCGATACGAAGACGCCTGGCAACAGTAGAAAGTGAATCGCCATGCACGATAGGGCCATAACGTCCTGTACGTGCCCAACCATCATAAAATCTGGGAATTGAAGTTTTATGATCTTTCGCTTTTTCAGATCCTGTATTACTTGCCATTTGCGGCTGCACAACAGCTGAAGAGCGGGTGGCCTGCACAGATGGCAGAGGGCTCTTTTCTGTAATGGTCAGGATGGACTTTGGCAGTTCCAGAAAAACCGGAATTTTCTTAAAATGAGTAACGCGGTTATATTGAGTTTTCAGTATCAGATTAAAAAATGGAGATTTAAGCTTGCTGCGGGAAGACAATTTAACACGGGCACCACGACTGTCACTGACAACATTTATCCGGATCGACTTTAAAACCTGATCACGAAAAACTTCAAAGATTTTATATTCGGATGCAGATGCTATTTCAACAATCACCTTGTTTGGCAATTCACCATCATCCAGCCTTAAAGAAACCTCGGCATAAAATGGTTCGCCAAGAAAGCTGGCAACTTCGATTTTTCCCAATGAGACAGCTTGAGCATTGCCTGTCAGAAACAA
The DNA here is from genome assembly GCA_021545665.1 of Zetaproteobacteria bacterium. The sequence goes on along the minus strand of JAJRTX010000127.1, from coordinate 1,715 downwards.
CAACGAAGCTGCAATCCAGGCAAGTATAAGTTTATGCCCTGCTCGCCTTCTCATTTATCCTCCAAAACCGACTCTTGCTCTTTCCCTACTGGATTAATATTTCTGCTATTTGCACAGTATTTAGGGCTGCACCTTTACGTACATTATCGGCGACAATCCATAAATGCAAAGAATTAGGGCTGGAATGATCATCTCGGATACGCCCGACCCAAACCGGATCCGTACCAGCCGCTTCAGTTGGCATGGGATAATCTTCACTGGCAGGGTCATCTACTACACAAACACCTTCAGCGTCAGCGAGCAATTCCCGGGCCAAATCAGCATTCATTTCACCATCAAAGGTGATATTTACTGCTTCCGAATGCCCGTAAAATACCGGCACACGCACAGCTGTTGCCGTGACGGCAATATCCGCCTCCATAATTTTTCGGGTTTCATCAATCATTTTGCGCTCTTCTTTGGTGTAGCCATCCTCAAGAAACACATCGATTTGAGGAATCACATTAAAGGCTATGCGGGCCGGAAACACCTGCACATCCGGCTTTTGACTGTTGAGTAATTGCCCTGTTTGTTTGGCCAACTCATCCATGGCTTTACTGCCCGCGCCGCTTACAGCCTGATAGGTTGAAACATTAACGCGTTTAATCGGCACCGCATCGTGCAGGGGTTTGAGCGCAACCACCATCTGAATCGTGGAACAATTTGGATTGGCGATGATTTTATTCGCATGCGCCATTTCAATGGCATGCAGATTAACCTCCGGCACAATCAGCGCCACATCATCATGCATGCGCCAGGTGCTGGAGTTATCCACCACATAGCAGCCTGCATCCGCAAAGACCGGAGCATACTGCCTGGATGTGTCGCCACCAGCGGAAAACAGGGCAATATCAACACCGGCCGGATCAAAGGCTTCCAGATCCTGAACCACGTATTCCCGGCCCGCATATTCAATCATTGAACCGGCGCTGCGGCTTGATGCGAGCGGGATCAGTTCTGAAACAGGAAATTTACGTTCGGCCAGTATTTCCAGCATGACCTGACCTACGGCCCCGGTCGCACCGACAACGGCAACGACATAAGCCTCTTTTTCAGGGAGAAAGCTGCCTGTCATGATGCCAAAACCTGCAAGGCCTCACAAACGGCATCCCCCATAGCTGAACAGGTCACCGAAACCCCGCCATCAGCCAGATCAAGCGTACGCACGCCATTATCTAATGTATTCTCAACAGCCTGCTCCACTTTATCGGCCAGATCAGCGCGATTCAGGGAAAAGCGTAACATCATGGCCACAGAAAGTATGGTAGCCAATGGATTGGCCTTATTCTGCCCGGCAATATCGGGTGCTGATCCGTGAATAGGTTCATACATAGCGAACGTTTCACCAATCGAAGCTGACGGCAGCATGCCAATTGATCCAGTCAGCATAGACGCTTCATCGGACAGAATGTCGCCAAACATATTGGTGGTAACAATCACATCAAACTGTTTCGGATTGCGGATCAGTTGCATGGCTGCGTTATCCACATACATATGCGATAATTCAACATCGGAATACTCAGCCGCATGCAACGCGGTGACCACTTCACGCCAGAATTCAGTAGATTCCAGCACATTGGCCTTATCAATTGAACACACTTTATTCTTACGCAGCCGCGCTGCCTCAAAAGCTTTGCGGGCAATACGCTCAATTTCCGATGTGGTGTATGCCAGGG
>JAJRTX010000126.1 GCA_021545665.1 Zetaproteobacteria bacterium | reverse complement strand
TGTACTTGTACGTGGTTCTGGGGCCTGGTTTTGGCATCTTTAGATCGCTCCTGAACAGTTAGTTCAGGGTGTCAACCAAACCGTAGGAACTCTCCGGTCTGGTTGAGCGTGTTGTTAGGCGTTCTTTCGTGTAACTCAAAGTTCATTACAGTTTTATTTGGGAATATGTCTTTTAGCGCCTTTACCATACGTATTTTTATTGCTTCACTTGATTCAATAGTGTTGTCTACATTTTCAATAAGATCATTAGTTGCTTTCTCAAGTTGAGCAAAGATTCTTTCCCCTAATGTATCGATCATTTGTTGTCTAGTATATTCACCGCCTTCCTGAATGCCACCTGCCTCCATAGCAGGCTGAACATGATGAAAGTGAAGCTCTGACCTAAATTTGATTATATTAAATGCAACCTTGAAACATTCCTTTTCAGTCTGCAAATCAAGTATGAGTTGTTTGTGCTTTGTTCCAAGAATAAACATTAGTTGCTCAATATTAAACTCGGAATCTGGATAACTAAGATTTAGAGTTGGTAACATTGATATCATCTTAAAGGGGTTATCTCTTTGAGGGTTAATGGACTGACTTTGCACTAACCTTAATGCCTTTATGCGTTCATACAGGGCAAAAACAACATTATTACCATGAGTGAGGCACTTTTCTTCGTATTCTCTTTTGCGCTTATTGCCTTCCAACTTATAGGCAGCACCAGCACCCAAGAATGCTGCGGCAAGTGTGGCTATTGCCGGTATTAAAATAGATTGATCAGCAATTGAGGTGGATACAAAAATTCCTATAAGCACACCTGAAAAGAAAGCAACAATAGCTATTGTAATCACTTTCTCATTGTCAGATGGGAATATGGGCATTGATTTAGTGTCCTTGACTAATACGCCTAACAGTTAAATATACGGAAGGTTGTGAATCCAGGATAGGCAGAATCATATGTAACTCTGTTTGACATTATCTTACTCTCCCATGAAACTCTTATACTGATCAAGGATGATCACAGACTGCCAGGAATTCACATCATGGACGATGCCGCCTCCCGTTTCTGGGACAAGTATATCTTAAAAACAACATCTTACAATGTACCAGAGGGCGCACGCCGCTGGTACGTACGACACGCGGAATTTTTTATCAAAGCACACTCCCGGCGTCGTCTCTCTACGCTCACTGCTGACGATATGGAACGCTATCTCAAAGACAAAGGCAGAAGCGAGAAACTGGCTGACTGGCAATACAGGCAAATGGTTGATGCCTTGCGCATTCTGTTTACAGACGTTGTTTCGACCGCGTGGGCCGGTAACTTTGACCGGTCCGGCTGGAAGACGGGCGCACGTGAGCTGCCTGCTGATCATGCGACCATCGCGAGGCAGGCTGTAACAGGGGAACAGGCCGGCGCATTAAGTGATACTGCCGCCAGCGACAAAGCCGTTGATCAGTTCCGACTGCGCTTTCCCGAGCTGTACAGCCGATTCATCGCGGTGATACGCGGGCTGCAATATTCCATTCGCACTGAAAAGACGTACCTTTGCTGGGTGGCACGCTTTGTCCTGCACGGCCGATTCACGACTGCCGACGATATACAGGTTGACAGGATTTCACCTTACCTGGAACACCTTGCAGTCAATCGTAATGTTTCACCCAATACTCAAAGCGTCGCGCTCAATGCACTCGTCTTTTTTTATAAACGTATTCTGAAACTGGAAATAGAAGGTAAACTGGATTACAGACGCGCCTCCAAACCACGCCGGCTTCCTGCGGCATCATATCCATGAGAATAATCTGCAAAAATGGGTGAAGAAATCTTCTGACAAATCCGGCCTGCCGAAAAAGGTCAACTGCCATGCACTGCGGCATTCATTTGCCACGCACCTGCTGCAGGCCGGTTACGACATAAGAACCGTGCAGGAGCTGTTAGGCCACGCTGATGTGTCGACCACGATGATCTATACGCATGTACTCAATCGCGGCGGGCGAGGTGTGCGCAGTCCGCTTGACGAACGAAACCTGGTCTGAGTCCCGGTCATCCCGAAAACACAACTGGCAGAATACCGACCCTGGCTCTGAAAACCCGTCCTGCTCCACCCTGAAACACCGGGTGAAAGATGCCTTAAACAGCTAACCTCATGTAGAAACGATTCACATCTTCCCTGTACACGTGGAACCCGGCTCTCTCATACAGATTTTTGGCAGGGTTCACCTTCAACAGCATAAGCTCCAGCGGCAGCCGCATGCGCTTCGCTTCATCAATGAGTTGCTCAAGCAGGCGCCCGCCTGCTCCCCTGCCCTGGAAGCCTTCAGCAATATGGATACCTTCAAGTATTATCCTGTCCACGGAGTATGTGACTGTCATACGCCCTGCATCTTCACCATTACATTGAATGATCCGGGTAGCCGGCTGGTCAAACCCGTTATGTAAATAATAGCGTTCCCTGTCTTCGCTTGTTTTCCATGTGGCATCTACGTACTTCTGCATCACGCGCCGGGTAAGCGCGTTTACAAAGTCAGCATCACGTTCGGTTGACTCTCGCAGCGTGATTTCACACATTTCTTTCATTCGACGCTATAACCCTGAACAGAACCACATTTACAAACCACAGCGTGACAATTCCCTGCGCTACTGTATTTATCAAGTGAGCTGTACCTGTTCGCTTAACAGAGTATTCAAGCTTTCCAGGATATTACCCCAGCCACCCTCATGATTGGCCCTGCTTTGTTCATCAATAAACCTGACATGCATAAAATCAACTCAGCTAAAAAAGGGGTGATTACCGTTCCCCTTCGTAAGCCTGAATATCACTAAACCTCCTGATATAAACAAGACCAGGGCGCCTGGAACCGGGATAACTAAACTCCCTGAGACACGCGTTCCAAATGAAAGCTCACCATAATCTGGACCCCATTGGTTATCATAAGGGGAAAAGCCTGAATAAGCCTCAAGAGGCGTTTGTGCATTTTGAACCAAAATGGCCGAAAAACTTGATGATGCTTCCACCTCAAATGCTGCCCAATAATTACCAGAATCCAGCTGCCAGGATATGGCTGTTAAGCCAAACCACTGCGGTTGCAGTAGTATCGGTGCGGATACTATTCCCGAATACAGAACCTGATTCGGATAGCCTGAAGATTCATCATATATCTTAATCGTTAGATCTCCGTCAACAGCATCTGATGGAAATCGAGATGAATCAAACCACCCCTCCACACTCTCAATTACATATGAATCAGTTAGTGTAAACTTTCCAGCGACTTTCGCCCCTGAGCGAAGCAACAGATTGTCATATTGGCTTCCAACCACCGAACCTTCACCTGTATCAACGATAGTTGCTGCCAATGAATTGGCACCCAGGACCCCTGACAGGATTATCAATAATAATATTTTCATCCTCATTCTATACCTCCATTGATAAGCACACATCAGGGAGCCTCTGATTAATTCGTCATTGCGAGGAACAAAGTGACGCGGCAATCTC
>JAJRTX010000125.1 GCA_021545665.1 Zetaproteobacteria bacterium | reverse complement strand
CCACCGGGTCGCCACGCACCTCCTCACTTCTTTATCAAACAACTCAACGCATCTTAATCTGATTCAATCCTGCTGATACTGTCACATCGTTATGATGTGATATGCGGTTTAGTGTGTGCTATTTCATTTTACACCACATAAAGATTTTGCAGGAGGATGCTTTGAACTATTTCTTTAGATATATTTATATTTTTCTGGGCTTGATACTAATTTTGCCTCAGTTTGCCTTTGCGGAAGAGACGTTAAGCGTCCGGCAGGCTGTTGAATGGGCGCTGTCGGATAATCCGGCTTTGGCAGCACAGGGGGCGCATGCGCGATCCGTGCGCGAAATTGCGCCACAGGTGGGCAGCTTGCCTGATCCGGTATTGTCGCTGAATGCACTGAATCTTCCTATGGACAGTTTTTCAACAACGCAGGAAAACATGACGCAGCTTCAGGTAGGATTTAGTCAGACCATGCCATTCCCTGGCAAACTGGGCTTACGAGAAACAACTGCAAATCTTCTTGCAGATGCTGCCGTACATAATACCGATGAATTTCGTCAGCAGCTTCAAAGCCGGGTTAAAGGCAGCTGGTGGAACCTGTTTTATCTGGATCGTGCACTGGAAACGATAAATCGCAATCAGGAGTTACTGCGTCAGTTTATTCGTATTGCTGAAAGTAAATACAAAGTAGGTAAAGGCTTGCAGCAGGATGTGTTGCTGGCACAACTTGAATTGTCCAAGTTGCTTGATATTGCCATCAATCTGAAAGCTACGCGGAAGCGGGAAGAAGCAAGGTTGAATACCCTGTTAAATCGTCCTGCTATGCAGTCTGTTCGGTTGCCGCAAAAGGTTGATGAAACATTGCCGGAAGTGGCGGTGGAATCTGTATTGGCCGAGCAGGCGCTCACATTTCGGCCTCTGCTATCCAGACAATATAAATATATTGAATCCGCAAGAACACGCATTGAACTTGCAGAGAAAGATTACTATCCTGATTTTAAGCTCGGAGCTGCGTATGGTTTTCGGAGTGGCATCAACCCTGCCAGCAGGCAAAGTCGTCCTGATTTTGCCAGTATCAGGCTAAGCATGACACTGCCTCTTTATACAGACTCCAAACAGGATCGACAGCTGGAACAACGCAAAGCTGAGTTGGCACGCACACAATTCTCATATCAGGATGCCAAAGAGGCCGTGCTGGCGGAAGTTTCACAGGCACTGGCTGATTATGACAAGGCCAAAGAACAGGGCTTGCTGTTCAAGACCGGTATCATTCCCCAGGCCCACCAGACCGTGGCATCGATGCTGGCGGGCTATCAGGTCAACAAAGTTGATTTTCTGAATCTCGTACAGGCTCAGGTCACGCTTTATAACTATGAAACCCAATACTGGAGGGCGCTGGCTGAAGCCAATCAAAGCCTGGCGCGCCTTGATGCAGCTATTGGCAAGGAGAGTTCCCGTGAATAAACAAATACTCATGACCGCAGCAATCATGCTGGCGCTTGGAGGTGGCGGTGGTTACTGGTTTGCATCGCAGGGAAACGGGATATCCCGGCAGGTAAGCGGGGATGCAGGGACGAAACGTAAGGTTCTGTTTTATCGTAATGCCATGAATCCAACGGTCACTTCACCTGTGCCGGCAAAAGATAATATGGGCATGGATTATGTCGCTGTTTATGCTGAAGATGAAGAACCTAAAGAAAAAAAGGTTTTATTTTATCGTAATCCGATGAATCCGGCGGTTACTTCACCTGTGCCGGCAAAAGATAATATGGGTATGGATTATATTCCTGTTTATGCCGATGGTGGTGACAGCGCTGCACCAGCCGGCACGGTGAGAATCAACCCGACCGTGGTACAAAATATCGGCGTACGTACGGTAAAAGCGGAGCTGAAAACACTTTCCCGCACCATTCGCACCGTCGGACGTGTGACCTTTGATGAAGAACGCGTGACACGCCTGCATCCCAAATATGATGGCTGGGTGGAAAAAATGTTCATCGATAAAACCGGCGACCATGTTCACAAGAACACCATGTTAATGTCCATCTATTCGCCGCAGCTTGTGGCCACACAGGAAGAATATCTGCTTGCTTTAGACAGTGCTAAAATATTAAAAGACAGCCCGTTCCCCGATGTGCGAAAAGGCGCACAAAGCCTGCTTCGTTCGGCGCGTCAGCGTTTGCAACTGCTGGATGTGCCTGCACATCAGATCAAGCGGTTAAACAGTACGCGAAAAATCATGAAAGGGGTGCACATTCATTCACCATTCGAAGGCATTGTCATGAAAATCGGTGTCCGCGATGGTCAGCGCATCACACCTGAAACCGAACTCTATATGATTGCCGATCTTTCCCGCGTCTGGGTGATTGTAGATCTGTATGAAGATGATTTGCCATGGGTGCGTGAGGGCGATACGGCCAGGATGAAAGTAGCCGGTATTCCGGGACGCACATTTACCGGCAAGGTCAGCTATATCTACCCTTACCTGGAAGCCAAGACCCGCACCGTCAAAATGCGTCTGGAGTTTGATAATCCTGAACGCGCTTTAAAACCCGAGATGTTTGCCAATGTGAGCGTGCAAGCCGGCAAGCAGATCGATGCTGTGATTGTGCCATCCGAAGCCATTGTTCGCACCGGTGAGCAGGAACAGGTGTTTGTGCAGCGCGCACCGGGAAATTTCGAGCCTCGCAAAGTGGTGGTTGGCATTGATTCCGAGGGCCAGGTACAGATTCTCGAAGGTATTAAGGCTGGAGAGATAGTGGTGACATCCAGTCAGTTCCTGATCGATTCCGAATCCAAGCTCAAGGAAGCAACTGCAAAAATGATGGAAGCCACACAGGCCAAACCTGCTCCAGCGAACATGGATATGTCGGATATGCAAATGTCTGATGACATGGATAAGGAGAAATAAATAAAAAGTGAAAAATAAACCATCTAACCTTTCACTCTTCACTTATTGCCTGCGGAACTGTCCATGATTCGCTCCCTGATTGACGCTTCGATAAAAAACCGCTTTCTGGTGCTGATTGCGACACTGCTTGTTTCACTGGCCGGATTTCAGGCCATGAAGTCCACACCGCTGGATGCCATTCCGGATCTTTCCGATGTGCAGGTGATTGTGTTCACCGATTTCGCCGGACAGGCCCCGCAGGTGGTGGAAGATCAGGTCACTTACCCGTTGACCACAGCCATGCTTTCCGTACCCAATACAAAAGTAGTGCGTGGCTATTCCTTCTTTGGTTTTTCGATGGTGTACGTTATTTTTAAAGATGGAACAGATATGTACTGGGCGCGTACGCGTGTGCTTGAATATCTCAACTATGCTGCGGACCGCTTGCCGACTGGCGTTTCACCCAAACTGGGGCCTGATGCCACCGGTGTTGGCTGGGTTTATGAATATGCGCTGATTGATAAAACAGGTCGGCATGATCTGTCGCATTTGCGCTCCATTCAGGACTGGTATTTGCGTTATCCGTTACAGACAGTGGAGGGCGTGTCCGAAGTGGCTTCCATTGGCGGCTTTGTAAAGCAGTACCAGATAGAGCTGAATCCTGATGCATTACTGGCCTTCAATATTCCGCTGTCAAAGATCAAACATGCGATTCAACGATCAAACAATGATGTCGGCGGACGCCTTGTTGAAATGGGTGAGACCGAGTACATGGTTCGCGGTCTTGGTTATATCAAAAGTCTGCATGACCTGGAAGTAATCCCCATTGGCGTGGATGATCGGGGTACGCCCATTTTTCTCAAACAGGTGGCCAATATTCATCTTGGACCTGAGTTGCGCCGGGGCCTGGCCGACCTGAATGGCGAAGGCGAGGTTGCCGGTGGCGTTATTATTATGCGCTTTGGCGAAAATGCCATGGCCACCATTGAACGGGTACGCAAAAAGCTGGAAGAATTGAAGCAGGGTTTGCCGGAGGGGGTCGAGATTGTGCCGGTGTATGATCGTGGCGATTTGATTGAGCGAGCCGTGGATAATCTGGCTGAGAAGCTGATTGAAGAATCCATTGTTGTGGCCATCATCTGCCTTATATTCCTGATGCATGTGCGTAGCGCACTGGTAGCCATTATCTCTCTACCGATCGGTATTCTTATTGCCTTCCTGATTATGGGGTGGCAGGGCTTGTCGGCCAATATCATGAGCCTGGGAGGCATTGCCATTGCCATCGGGGCGATGATTGATGGCGCCATCGTGATGATCGAAAATGCCCATAAACACATGGAGAAGCTGGGTGATAACCCAAAGTTCCAGGCTAGGTGGAATGCGGTTAGTGCGGCATCCAGAGAAGTCGGGCCAGCTCTGTTCTTCAGTCTGTTGATCATTACCGTCTCATTCTTGCCTGTGTTTACCTTGCAAGCGCAGGAAGGGCGTTTGTTTGCGCCGCTCGCTTTCACCAAGACCTACGCCATGGCTGCTGCCGCACTGTTGGCTGTCACGCTGGTTCCGGTTTTGATGGGCTTGCTGATTCGGGGTAAAATCCCCAGTGAAGAAAATAACTTTTTGAACGTGTGGATGAAACGCCTGCATGCGCCGATACTGGGGCTGGCGATGCGCTGGCGCAGTATCACGGTTATTCTTGCATTATTGCTGCTTGCAGCAACGGCTTATCCGGTGATGAAAACCGGTTCGGAGTTCATGCCGCCGCTGGATGAAGGCGATGTGCTTTACATGCCGACAACGTATCCCGGCATTTCCATTACCAAGGCCAAGGAGCTGTTGCAGCAAACAGATAAAATTCTTTCCACTTTTCCGGAAGTGCATCATGTATTTGGCAAGGTGGGCCGGGCGGAAACAGCGACTGATCCTGCGCCATTATCGATGATTGAAACCACTATTCGACTAAAACCGAAAGCAGATTGGCCGGATCCTTCCAAAACAACCAAAGAGCTTATGTCCGAAATGGATGATGCCATCAAGTTTCCGGGTGTCGCCAATGCCTGGACTTATCCGATCAAGACACGTATTGACATGCTCTCAACCGGCATCAAGACACCGATCGGCATTAAGGTGTCCGGCTCTGACTTGCATGTGCTGGAAAAGGTTGCCGGAGATATTGAGAAGGTGCTCAAGAATCATCCGGACACATTATCCGCCTTTGCCGATAAAGCGGCGGGTGGTTATTACCTTGATTTTAATATCAAGCGTGAAGATGCAGCCCGTTACGGCTTGACCGTGGGCGATGTGCAGGATGTGATTCAATCAGCCATTGGCGGCATGAATGTCAGTGAAACGATTGAAGGACTGGAGCGCTATCCAATCAATATTCGTTATCCGCGTGAACTGCGTGATAATATGGAAGCCCTGAAACGGGTATTGATCCCGACGCCTACCGGAACACAGATCCCCCTGTCGCTGGTGGCTGACCTTATATTGCGCCGTGGCCCGCCATCGATCAAAACAGAAAATGCCACGCCGAATGCCTGGATATATGTTGATATCAAGACATCAGATATCGGTGGTTATGTGGCCGAAGCCAAGAAACTGGTCGAAGAAAAAGTGACCATTCCGGCGGGTTATTCGCTGGTCTGGTCGGGGCAGTTTGAATATATGGAGCGTGCCAATGCGCGCCTGCGCGTGGTGATTCCCATTACCTTGCTGACCATCTTTTTGCTGCTCTTTTTCAACTTCCGTAACTTTGTCGCCCCTGTCGTGGTGATGTTGTCCATTCCATTTGCTCTGATCGGCGGCTTCTGGCTGGTCTGGTATCTGGGCTACAATATGAGCGTGGCTGTAGCCGTCGGCTTCATTGCGCTGGCAGGCGTATCGGCGGAGATCGGCGTGCTGGTGATGACCTTTATTGATCAGGCCATAGCCCAGCGTAGGGCTGAAAAACGCGGGCACCTGAGTGCTGCCGAGATTATGGAAGCCGTTTCATCCGGCACGACCCAGCGTGTGCGTCCCATTGCCATGACCGCCACAGCCGTAATTGCCGGCCTTGTGCCCATTATGTGGGGCTCCGGCACCGGTTCCGATGTCATGCAACGTATAGCAGCGCCAATGATTGGCGGCATGTTCACGGCAACGCTACTCAGTCTGCTGGTTTTACCTGTGATTTATGGTCTGGTGCTGCAAGTTAAAGAGCGTTCCCTACGCAAGGCTGAGGAATAATAAATGCACGTGTGGAGACAAAGGCGTGATGCAGCCGGGCCAGGAGGTTAGCAATGATTCGATCTATTATTGAAGGCTCCCTACAGAAGCGTTTTCTGGTTTTGTTGGCTACGGCCTTGCTGTTTCTGGGCGGGCTCTGGGCTGTCAAAAATATACCACTGGATGCGATCCCTGATCTGTCCGATGTTCAGGTGATCGTTTTTACCGAGTATGCCGGTCAGGCGCCACAGGTTATTGAAGATCAGATTACTTATCCGTTGACGACATCCATGCTGGCTGTACCAAATGCAAAAATTGTTCGTGGTTATTCGTTCTTTGGAGTCTCTTTCGTTTATATCATTTTTGAAGATGGAACAGATCTGTACTGGGCGAGAAGCCGGGTGCTCGAATACCTGAATTATGCCTCAAAATCATTGCCCACAGGTGTTACTCCGTCATTGGGGCCGGATGCTACGGGCGTTGGCTGGGTGTATGAATATGCTCTGGTGGATAAAACCGGAAAGCATGATCTGGCTGAACTGCGCAGCTTACAGGACTGGTATATGCGCTACCGTTTGCAAACGGTGAATGGTGTTTCTGAAGTCGCCAGTATCGGCGGTTTTGTGAAGCAGTATCAGGTCGCCGTTGATCCCGAAGCGTTGTTGGCCTACAACATTCCTTTATCAAAAGTAAAACACGCCATCAAGCGCTCCAACAACGATGTTGGAGGCCGTTTGCTGGAGATGTCTGAAACCGAATACATGGTGCGCGGACTGGGCTATATCCGGTCGATTGAAGATATCAAGGATATCCCCATCGGTTCCGATGCTAATGGTACGCCGATAAGAGTTCGGGATGTGGCGCATGTACATATGGGGCCGGAACTTCGCCGGGGACTGGCGGAACTCAATGGTGAAGGCGAAGTGGCCGGTGGTATCGTGATTATGCGTTTTGGTGAAAATGCACTGGCTACGATTGAAGCTGTACGCGACAAGCTGAATGAATTAAAAGCAGGGCTACCCGAAGGCGTGGAGATTGTTACAGTTTATGATCGCAGTGGTTTGATTGAACGGTCTGTTGAAAACCTTAAGGAAAAGCTGATTGAGGAATTCATTGTAATTGCGCTGGTCTGTCTGCTGTTTTTGATGCATGCCCGATCTGCTTTGGTGGCGATTCTTACGCTGCCGCTCGGGGTAATGATGGCCTTCATTATTATGCAATGGCAGGGGCTGGCGGCCAATATTATGAGTCTCGGCGGCATTGCCATCACCCTTGGAGCCATGGTGGATGGTGCGATTGTACTCATTGAAAACGCACACAAGCATCTGGAAAGGGCTACCGACCTCAAGCGGGAGTCGGCTGGAGCAGAGGACGAACACGATCAACTGACGACAAGTGAGCGCTGGGCCGCTGTCGGGGCAGCCTCAAAAGAGGTGGCACCGGCTCTCTTCTTTTCACTGCTGATTATCACGGTTTCCTACTTTGCTATCTTTGCACTGGAAGGTCAGGAAGGCAGGTTGTTCAAGCCACTGGCTTTCACGGCAACCTATTCGATGGCTGCATCTGCTATTCTTGCTATTACCCTGGTGCCGTTGCTGATGGGTTATTTCATCCGAGGCAAAATCATGCCGGAGCACAAAAATCCGGTCAATCGCCTGCTTACCTTTGTGCATCGACCTATGCTGACCGGGGCCATCCGGTTCAAGTGGGCTACACTGGCTATTGCTCTTATTTTGCTGCTCAGTGGTGCGTACCCTCTAAGCAAGCTGGGCAGCGAATTCATGCCACCGCTGGATGAAGGCGATATACTCTATATGCCTACTGCCTTTCCCGGTATATCGATTACCAAGGCGAAAGAGCTGCTTCAGCAAACGGACAAGATTCTCAAAACTTTTTCAGAAGTGGATACGGTGTTTGGTAAGGTGGGGCGTGCTGAAACTGCGACAGATCCGGCTTCTCTCTCCATGATGGAGACCACCATTCATTTGAAGCCCAAAGCACAATGGCCTGATCCCGATAAATCGTCCAGGGCGCTGATGAAAGAGATGGATCAAGCCATCAACTTCCCGGGCATCGCCAATGCGTGGACCTATCCGATCAAGACTCGCATCGACATGCTTTCGACCGGTATCAAAACGCCCATTGGCATCAAGGTGGTTGGTCAGGATCTGACTGAATTGCAACGCATCGGAAAACAGATCGAAGAGGCGCTGAAAATGATGCCTGAAACCCAGTCTGCCATGGGTGACCGGGCTGTTGGCGGTTACTACCTTGATATCGATATCAATCGTAAAGCGGCATCCCGCTATGGTCTGACCGTCGGTGATATTCAGGATGTCATTCAATCGGCTGTTGGCGGTATGAATATTACTCAGACTGTGGAGGGACTTGAACGTTATCCGGTCAACCTGCGCTATGCACGCGGATTGCGTGATAACCCTGAACAACTCAAGCGGGTGTTGATTCCCACACCACACGGGGCTCAGGTCCCACTGTCTCAAGTGGCGGACATTTCACTTTCGCGCGGGCCGCCGGTCATCAAAAGTGAAAATGCCCTGCTCAACACCTGGATTTATGTTGATCTGAAAGGCAGTGATATTGGCGGTTATGTGACCAAGGCCAAACAGGTGATTGCCGATAAGGTGGATATCCCGTCCGGCTATAATATTATCTGGTCAGGTCAGTTTGAGTATATGGAACGTGCCAAAGCACGCATGCAGATCGTAGCGCCGCTGGTCTTGTTGCTGATTTTTATTCTGCTCTATTTTAATTTTCAGAGGCTGGCCGAGCCACTGGTGGTCATGGTCTCGGTGCCGTTCGCACTGGTCGGCGGCTTCTGGCTGGTTTATCTGCTGGATTACAATATGAGTGTGGCCGTTGGTGTCGGCTTTATCGCCCTTGCCGGCGTAGCTACTGAAATCGGAGTGCTGATACTCACTTTCATCGGACAGGAAGTTCAACATCGGCGCAATGAAGCGGAAGGCCCTCTTTCCAGGGAAGAACTGTTTACGGCTGTATTACAGGGAACGTCCAAGCGCGTTCGCCCGATTGCTATGACCGCAACCGCTGTGATTGCGGGCTTGTTGCCGATTATGTGGGGCTCTGGCACGGGTTCGAGCGTCATGCAGCGCATCGCCGCCCCGATGATCGGCGGCATGGTTACGACCACGATTCTTTGTCTGATCGTATTGCCGGTGGTGTACGGTCTGGTATTGCAATTCAAAGAAAAATCAGCACAAAAGGAGATAGCATGAAATATTTTACGAGATCGGCTCTGTTGTGGCCGTTATTGATGGTCGGAGTGATGTTTGGTGGTTGCGATGCCTCCATCAGCACAGAGGAAACTACTGTGCCAAAGGTGGTAGCCAGTGTTGCAAAAGCGGGGCCTGAAATCGTCATGTACAAATCACCTACCTGTGAATGTTGTACCGGCTGGGCAGAGCATCTGCGTCAGGCTGGTTTCACAGTCATAGAAAACAAACAGGAAGATATGGATGCCATCAAGACAAAATACGGCGTGCCAGAGAATCTTGCATCATGTCATACGGCTATTGTGGATGGCTATGTTATTGAAGGGCATGTGCCTGCTGCCGATGTGACCCGACTGCTAAAAGAGAGACCTGAAGTGAGAGGGCTGACAGCGCCTGGCATGCCGATGCAGTCACCCGGTATGCAGTCCAGTGGTCTGCAACCAAAAAACTACAATGTACTGACTTTTGATAAGAATGGGAAAGCCAGTGTGTTTTCGCATTATTAAAAGAGGTAAGGAGAAATCATGAACAAACTCACGATAGTCGTGATGATTATAGCTGCAATTTGGATCGTTGGCTGCTCATCAATGCATGACGGGAAAGGCTGGGAGCATACTGGCGATTCCGAAACACATCAGGATGATCAACCTTATATTATTGAACATAAACACTGATTTTAATCACTAAAGGAGAATGAAAATGAAAAAAACAATGATTATAGTAACAGGCATATTAGCACTGGCAGCAGCACAACCAGCTTTGGCCAGTGGCGATGGTCACAATATGAAAGATCACATGCATGACAGTATGAAAAACCCGTGTGCAATGGCAGATCACCAGAACATGCAGGGTAATATGAAAAATCCGTGTGCTATGAAGGATCACCAGCATATGAAGGGTGAGATGAAAGGGCATAAGCAGGGCGATATGGGCCAGAATGATACATTCATGAAAAAAATGCCGGGCAAGCTTCTGGCCAAAAAGGAAATCGATGGCTACACAGTTAACTTTTATGCCATGAAAGCAGAGCCTGGTAAAGAGATGGGCGGCAGCCATGACTTTATGATTAAAGTCGAAAAGGATGGAGTCGCTGTTACCGGGTTAACAGCCAATTCCAAAGTAGTTCATCCAAACGGAAAATCCGAATCCAAGATGATGATGAAGATGAATGACTGGTATATGGCCGGTTATGATCTTGGGCACGAAGGCCAGCATCAGTTGATGGCGTTGTTCAAGACAGTCGATGGCGCCAAACATTTTGGTGGCGTTTTTTACCCTGAGGATAAATAGACAGATGAGCTGCTATTGAGTTCCTGATCGTTTCAGGGGTTTCATAGTGCTGAAGTTACGGGCATCCCCTCGGATATAAAAAACTTTTAAGACAAGGAGACATCTTTATGAGCAGGCGTTGTTGTCCTGTATGTTGAGTGAATACTTCAGCACTGCAGTTCGGTCATAAACACGGTGCTGCTGTTTATTACTTTTGTTCATGGCAATGCAGAGAAAGTTTTGCGATGCGTCCGGATTTGTATGTTGGCAGAGATCAGGCGTTCAAAGAAAGTATACTTCACAAGTGTGGATGGTTGCTCGGATAGAGAAAACATTAAAAGAGTATGGAATAAAGAAAGGTGAATATTTCAGGCCAGCAAGGAGGTTGAAGATGAGTAAAAAATTGTCAATAACAGTCCTCATGATGTTGCTATCTTCCATACAAACGGCCCAGGCTGGCGATCATGGGACGCATGTAGGTGTATCTCCCGATAAGGCTGTTATGGATCAGGGCATGGGTGGTGGAAACCATTCGAGTCAGCAGAGGGCCCATAATCAGGGAAAAAGAACCCTGTATGGTGCAGAGCAAAAGGGTGTGGAGTATCCACACGTGGAGGGAATGCAAGGACTCCTGTTCCAACAGAAAAAGGTTGATGGCTATCTACTTACTTTTCATATCATGAAAGCAGACAATCATGAAGTTATTGCATGCACATATCGGCTCATGTTCAAGGCTGAACAGAATGGCAGGCCAGTAAAAAATCTGATTGTAAATTCCAGGGTCGCACATCCCAACAGTCAGTCAGAATCAAAAATGATGATGCAAATGGGAGATTGGTATGCGACCGCATATGATCTGACACATCCGGGCGAACATGAGTTGAGGGTGTTGTTCAAGGCAAAGGATGGCCGCATGCATGCGGCAAGCATCACATACTTTGTGGAGAAGCAGGAGTAGGAGTTATGAATTTTTTATAGTTTATGGATGATGAAACGCAGATTCTTCAGATTGATGGTGGTGACGGGATCCATGCTTGTTATTATCGGCTGTAGTGAGTCGCAGCAACCAGATGAGCAGAAAGATTCAGTGGGGTCGGAAACAGCCCGATTAGCCGGTGCCAGTTTGGGGCAGTCGATCTATGCTTCCCGCTGTATATTGTGCCATGGCAAATCCGGAACAGGAAGCAAACAGGGGCCTCCTCTGGTTCACAATATATACAGGCCTGATCATCATAGCGATTACAGCATCGAGAGAGCAATAAAATTTGGTGTTCGAAGTCATCACTGGGGATTTGGGAACATGCCTCCGGTTTCCGGCATGAGTCCGGAAGATATCCAGCATGTGACTGCTTATATAAGGCAGGAGCAAATAAGGGCCGGTATCCGTTAGGATATGTTTTCTCTAGTCGCAAATGACTTGTTGTCCACCTGCCAGACTATCTGGTAACTGCATGCAGATTTTCAAAGGCCTTTCCGGACGCATCGCTATTTGGTTCATGATCGTGTTCATTTTTGTCGCTTTGGTTGGCTGGCATCAGTTGCGCGACCTGGAGTTAATCCATGATAAGGCAGTCGAACTGGAACAGG
Organism: Zetaproteobacteria bacterium; assembly: GCA_021545665.1. The sequence goes on along the minus strand of JAJRTX010000125.1, from coordinate 1,428 downwards.
TAAACCATCAGAGCCACTACATGCACGAGCTTGAAACCGGTATCCGAGTAATGATTGATGGCGTGCGGAACTATCTGGTTTCAGGGGCTACATCTCAAATAAAGGAATACCGCCAGGCCAAAGAGAGAGTGCATCGCATCATTAAAGTTTCCGAGACCAGAATGGATGAAATTTCTGAAGTGGAACATACGCTGGAAGATATTTCGGCTCTGGCCGATCAGATTTTTTCTCTACCTTTTTCCACCGGTAATATGGAGGGCCCGATTCTCATGCAGGAGATTGATGACAGGCTGAACGTATTGTCCCGATCATTGTCTAACAGACATCATGCGATGGATGATGTGGTCAATCAGTCCATGCGCATGGTTTCAGGCCTGCAACTGGACATGCGATATGATGTAATGGTTTCGCTTATCCTGTTGTTTGCTCTTCTGCTTGGTCTCAGCATCTATCTCTATTCAAGGATGATTCATCCGTTGATCGTATTGCGGCGGGAAGTGGCAAGAATTGGAAGGGGTGATTTCGCTCCTGATAGCCCTGATCTGGGCAACAATGAGTTGGGAGAGCTTTCACTTGCCCTGAATTCAATGGGGCAGGCATTAATGCGCAGAAATGATGAATTGGTGCAGGCCAAAAGTCTTGCCGCGCATCAGGAGAAGATGCACGCACTTGGCCTGATGACGGCAAGTATCGCTCATGAGGTCGGCAATCCGCTAAGTGCGGCATCAGTGCTACTGGATCTTGCCAGGCACAAGCTGGCCAGAAATCATCCCGAAGAGGCGGATAAACCTCTTGAAGAGGCGATTCAGGAGCTGCGTCGCACCGAGATGATCATATCAAATGTTCTGGATTTTGGTCGGCATTCATCCCATGAAACGGAGTCAGTCGATATTGAAGCAGTTATTGGCAGTGCTGTTCAGCTTGTTCGTCTTTCATCCAAATCCAATGGCGTTAAGTTTGTCAGTGATATTTCGGCCACTGTACCGCGAGCATGGGGTAATATCGACATGCTGAGGCAGGTGATCGTCAATCTGTTGCTCAATGCCATGGATGCCTGCCAGGCAAACGCAGGGGTATCCATTGAGGTACACCTGTGCGGTGACTATGTCTGTGTGGATGTGGTGGACCAGGGTAAAGGGGTGCCGGAATCCATGTATGAAGAAATTTTTTCGCCGCTGTTCAGCACCAAACCGAAGGGGAAAGGAACGGGTCTCGGTCTTTCCATCAGCCGCAACCTGATGCGAAAGATGTCTGGAGATCTGGAATTGATCGAAAGTGGGAAACCGGGATGCCGGTTTCGTTTGAGTATTCCGGTGAAACAGGAGGGAGATCATGCAGATATTGATCGTTGAAGATGAGTTTCATATCCGCGCCAGTATAGCCGAAATGCTGGCCGATGAAGGTTATACTGTGTTGGAAGCCGGCAGT
>JAJRTX010000124.1 GCA_021545665.1 Zetaproteobacteria bacterium | reverse complement strand
GAATAACGTTCAATGCCGTCGGCCATGGAGGCCATCTCCAATGTGGCCTCATCGAGCATATGAACAAACTGCGCGGCATAGTCCACTGCCTCGTAGAGATGCCGGAAGTCCTGATACCAGTGCCCCTGGCGTCGCTGGCGCACCCAAAGCGCCACGTCACCAGTGGAGACCGTCCTGTCCACCACATTTCTAACCAACTCGCTGATGATCTTTTTATCAATCAACCTGAAATAATCCAGATCAATCAGCGACCGGAAATTCCTGCTGTTGAGATCCTGCTCGATACCGAGCAGATCCGCACACTCATCAGAGAGGGATTCAAAGGACGCCTCATACTGGCGACTGTCTTTCCATCGCTTCAGAAACACCAGCGCATCTGTAGTTAGATTTTGAACCACAGATGAACACGGATGAACACCGATATTTGGCTTTGTATCAAAATGCTGAAAATAGCAGTATTTGAAAAGAGTAAGAGTAAAGTCTTTTATGCCTGGCTTGCCTGATTCATAACCATACTGCCGCTTCATTTGTTCCCATAGATACTCATCTAGTCCACAGCGCCTGATCAGTCGAAATTTTGCTCCACATTCGTGTTCATCTGTGTTTATCTGTGGTTCGTTTTCAGTCAATTCCGCCAGCAGACTTTCCAGCACCGTGTCCAGTCTGGGCTCCGCTCCTGCACAAACACCCAGCATCTTCAGCCGGACCATCCCGGGGGTATCATCAGGTTTCAGTAAACGTTTCAGACTTTCCTTGCGCTTGACTGCTTTAAAGAACTCCTCATGGGCCTGCACCACATCGGCAAACTCGAGACCCAGCTCTAACTCACTCAACCATAGCCCGACCTGATCGGTACGGAACTCGCCCTGTGCAAGCTGCACATCCAGCAGCCAGTTATCAAGGTATTCAGGCTGCGGCCCTTCGCGATAGAGCAAAAACTTCTGTTCCGGCTCCTCACGTAGCAGGCGATATTTCACACCGAATTCGTTGTTGGCAAGCTCCAGTTTCTCGATTCCCGGCAGCTCAAGCGCTTCAAAATCGCTACGCAACTCCTTTTTCGCGTCATACCAGAAGATGATACGGTGGCGCTCGAAGAGTTTGGTCAGGGCTTGGGCGATGCGATCATTCATACAGCAGACCTTTTGAATACTGAATAGCGCTAAAATTATTTTTATTACATGTTTTGTGGGCCACCTTATTCTCCCTCTGGAAGCAATTTGCGATTATGGTTTATCTCAAACCCATCCGGCACAGGCTTGTAGGGTTTCTCAGGAGAACGATGACTGGATTGAAACTGGCGCAGTGATCTCACATCTATTCGCCCTGTTACACAGTAATCGTTAATACCTCCCTTCACTCGAAGAAGGTCTCGCATCCAGTCGTCCTTGTAGGGAGCTCGTATACGGCTGTCACCATATTGCCGATCGTTGCACTGAATAATGTAGGCATGAATATCCAGCGCAGACGATTCAACCAGTGCATTGAAGGACCGAGTATCCTGATTCCACTCAGGTACAAACAATGCATCGATATCGCCACGAAGAGCAGCACGGTAGCTGATATTGGTAAGCTCACTTCAGACCAGCAGGGCGAAGCGAAAATCACCGTGCTGAATAACAGGTGGATCTGTCCAGCGTTTTTCTGGTTTGAGCTCAAGCCCGGCAAGGCGCTTCAATTCCAACTCTTCATGCAATGCAGGATGTTGCTTGTCCTGCCGGTAAATTATGAGTGAGGCAAAGCCCAGCCCGTCATGTGAAAGCGCTGCCCAAACCTGATTACGCACACTTTTACGACGCGCATGAAGATATTCTATGCCGGCGATTAACGATATACCCCTACGCTGCATGTGCTTCGCCATACGCATGAACCATCGGGCGGGCAAGGAAAGTTCAGGAAGAATGCAATACTCCGCACCTTTGGGCTGAGAGATAACGCTGTTCAAAAGACGATTCAAGCGGGCATAGCGTGTCAGATCCGGATCGGGATTACGCATGACCGAAGCCACCCAGCTTTTGTTCGCGGTCTTCCAGCTTGTAACAGCAATACTATATTTCGAACGTGACACTCCATTCGGGATTTGTAAAACATTAGACTTATTCCAATGTGGCATGGCGTCGTTAAGTGAAAATCCACGTATAGCCAGAACCATCGCCTGCATCTCCTTCTGGCCTGATCTGGAATACGGGTCTTCTACGAGCACCGTAAGCTCAGTAAGGTTGAAAGGTCGGGTAGAAAAAAGCAGGCCGTGCGGTAAACCCTTGAGTTTAGCCCATCTGGCTAATATGTTGATGCCTTCAATAAGGGGGGCGGGTAACACTTCTCCCGGCGCATCCATAGTTGTGACATACTTTTTGGCTACAAGCCCCCGCTGCGCAATCATTTCCTTGGGCAACCCAATAAGGCGGAACGGTATATGCGCCAGGTCGAAAGAGAACAGACGCTGATGTGCCTCCTTAAATCCACTCAAACTGTTAAATATTGGCCAATTCAGCAAGGCTTCGAAATCTGGCGGGCAATACTCTGCCATGTGCTCCTGCCAACCGGCCTTGCCGTCCCTCGACAGGCGGGTAGGAAATGCTGCGATTATATTTTCCCGCACACTGTCAAAAAGCTGAGTTCTCCATCGATTCAAAATGTCTGATGATGCAGGGCTGCTTGCACTCGGACAGGATTTAATCGTAGCAGCGCAGTGCTTATCCACTGCCACATAAAGATCATCCAATGCATTGAGTATCCTGCGCAGATGCTCAAAGTCTTCACAGGCCGTTGCCAGCCGAATAACTCGCGGCAGATAGGTCGACAGATCAAAGAAATGGGGTAATACCAGTACATGCTGAATAAAGGCGCGGAAAAAGGCATGTCGATGGGCCTGCCAGGTTTCTGGAGGCAAATCACGCTCATAGGCCTCGAAATCACGCAGTTTGATGGCGAAGCCTGCACGCCGCATGGTCAATGCGCCCGTTTTTCGTAGATTATCCGCGGCCTCGCCATCTTTCTGAACGGCCGCCACCAGATCGGTACCAATCTGGCGAGCATCCATGGGTAAATTTGGCAATGCGCGCCATTCGCTGGCTCGTTGGTGAATCTGCCAGGCAATGGATTCGACTAATCTTTTGCCCTGCTCCCCTGAGAGCAAAAACACCTTGTTCTTGCTATTGGCAAACAGGATCTGGCTATCATTCAAATACGCTGGCTTGAACCTGACAGCTTCACGTTCCTTATCTTTCCAGTTCAGCAAGCCATCCGAACGGGCAAATAGCCATTCCCACAGATCTTCTGTTGAGTCGAATCCTGCTCCGTTCTCCATGACCAACAGGAAATCATCGACATAGCGGCCGTAGTACAGAGGGGCTACCTGCCTTTCCATCATCCTGTCCAGTTCAATCAGGGCCATATTGGCAACAACAGCAGAGGCAGGCAGACCAACAGGCAAGCCCTTTTTTAGTGGTGTTTTATCAGCCCACGCCTGTAATGCAGCAATAAACAGCCGATGAAGTTTTGCATCTTCTTCCGTGAGCTCAAGATCAAACAAACAGTTAAACTCATCCTTTAACATGAAGCCGGGATTCAGCTCATGGTAGAAGCTGCTGACATCTGCCGTTACTGCAACAATCTTTTTGTTATCCTCAAGCGCGGCACGCATGGACTGGATGCCATTGTCGCGCCAGTCCCTGAATGGTTTGAGATAGGGCTTGAAGGACCCTAGCGACAGTGGATTGATCTTGCCATCTTCACCACGGCGCAGACGGTTTCCATAAGACGATGCCGTCAGGTTCCGATCGTATTGGCAACCAACCTTGAGCATCCATAGTGCCGACAACACATGAAAATCAAGACTGACATGGGCCATGAGTCGGAACTCGGCCTTGGCCTTCTCTTTTCCATTCTGTTCGGCCAGTGATGCACAGGTATGTTCCCACGCTTTAGCAGGTGAAGAAAATATCAGGCTACCCTTACTTGAGTTACTTTCAGGCAGGTCGATGCATTTGGGAACCAATGTCCAATTACCGAGGAACCCTTCTTCTCTGATCCAGTATTCATCATCGCTATCAAGTCTCGCCTGCAAGGCACGCAGATTATCCAGGAGTTTCTCCTCATAATCTGCAATGGACAGCAGTGAAGTGAGCGACGAGTAGTACAGGTCGACCTTCGCCTTGCGGTATGCTATTCCAAGATCGTGCAGACTAAAATTCACGGATGCGCCCTATTCCCCTTTTACCGATAGTCCGGTTATCTTTTTCAATGCCGCACCAAACTTGTTGTAATTCACTTTCACGCCATCATCGAGGTCGATACCCACCTGCTCGGTGGCCAGCGGGTAAAGCACGTCACGTTCGTATTCCTCCATCTCGGCGATCATTTTGTTGATCTTCTCGATCTCCTTCAGCGCCCGGGTTTTTTCTCCGGCAGTAGCGCTGGCACTGATACTGACGGCTTCCAGGTGATCCTTGCGGGAGGCGAGTTTGGCGCGGAACTCGCGCAAGTAATCATTGAGCACCACGCTGACGGTATCCGGGCGGTAGCGGTGCATGTAGAT
>JAJRTX010000123.1 GCA_021545665.1 Zetaproteobacteria bacterium | reverse complement strand
TAAATCTTGTGCCTGTGTAGGGATAGGTCTGCCAGAATTTTAGGAATAAGGCAGATAAAATATGAAAAACTATCAGATCCTAACCAAAATTAAGTTCCCTCAGACAATATCTCAACTTAACGTATCAAAAATGATTTTCCGACAGACCCATAGTGTCGTGCGTGACACGTCAATTGTTCTGGCTGCCGCTGTTTTATTGTCACCGGTTTCCTTCAAGGTATGGACAATCAATGCTTTCTCTTCTTCAACTTGTATATGCGAACGGTAATAAGACAGCGGGGACTGGCTCATAGGTTAATTTTATCTATTGTCGTATTCTGGAGACGACATACGTTTTGCACGTGGATGAGCCTCATCATACACCTCGGTAAGTCTGGCAATATCCAGATGCGTGTAACGCTCAGTTGTAGCCAGCGACGCATGGCCAAGCAATTCCTGAATGGCGCGAAGATCAACACCGCCAGCCAGCAAATGGGTGGCAAAGGAATGACGCAGGCGATGCGGCGTCACGGATACATCCGTCCCGGTTTCCAAAGCCCTGTCCTTAAGCATGCGCTGCACACTGCGCACCGACAGGCGAGTATGATATTTATTCAGAAACACAGCTTTCTCACTTTCGGCAGCTTGCATGCGCTCAGTCAGATAATTGTGCAGTAAACGCTCTGCTCCTTGCGGCACCGGTACCACGCGTTCTTTGCGTCCCTTGCCGAATACGCGCAACTCCAGCGCCTGTAGATCTACATCGTCAAGATTCAGACCAACCACTTCAGAAACGCGCAAGCCGCAACCATACAATACGGCGAGCAAGGCAAGATCCCGCACATCCGAAGTGCGATCTGTAGCTTGCATCAGAGCTGCGGTTTGTTCAGGTGGCAGCGTGCCGGGCAATCGTTTGGGTTGTCTGGGTGGTCGAATACCTGCTGCAACATTGGTGCGGCACTGGCCGGACTGCACGCTTGCATCGAGGAGGCTGGAAACAGCCGATAAACGGCGCGCCAGTGTTGAAGCGGCCAGACCCGAAGCATGCGAAGCCACCAGCCAGTCCTGCACCTGCACCCGGCTTACTTGTGCAAGAGGAATATCTCCGCAAAAATCAATAAATTGGGAAATATCACGGCGATAGGCAGCAATCGTGTGAGTAGATGCCAGCCGTACCTCAGCAAGCTCTTTTAAAAAGTGTGCTGCCGCGCGATTCAGGCTCAGCTCAGTCAATGTCCTCATCGCCTCCACTATTCTCCTCCAACTCAGCCATTTCAAAGCGATTACCGCCTAACGCCCGGGCAACATACATGGCCTGATCTGCCAAAGCGATCAGTTGCTTCACGGCCATATCCTGCCTGGCAGAAGAAACTACCCCCATACTCAGGCTGAGCGAATCATCACCATCAATCTGTATAGCCGCAATTGCAGCTACAATGCGCCTGGCAATTTCCTTAGCCTGGCTCAATAAACAGGCTGGCAACAACAAAACGAACTCATCCCCTTCCATTCGAATAAGTGGATCATGGGTACGAACAAACTGGCGCATGCTCTTACATACCGATGTTAGCAAATGATCTGCCTGTTCCTGACCCAAACGTTCATTGATGCCCTTAAAATTGTCCACACCAGCATACAGGCAAACCACATGAGTATCCTTGCCAAACCATTGTGACAGAGGCTGATGGCTGTGAGGTTGCAGGAAGCGGCGGTTGTGACTGCCTGTCAGTGAGTCGGTGATGGACAAGCGGGCCAGACGTTCACGTGCAACTGCATGCTCCATGGTTAATCCGACTACCTGCGCAAGGTGTTGCAAAAAATCAGTACTCTGATCCGGTGAAAATCGATCCCGGTCTACTGAGCCCACGCCCAGTACGCCAAATGGATGATCAAGATCACCCAGCGTCAATAAAGCCAGTGAACCCAGATGTTCATCCTGCGTTTCCAACCAGTCAAAACCGTTGTCAGTCGATAGCCGCATCAGCCATGCCCGCTTACGGGACAGGCCCATCTGTCCGATTTCTCCCGATTCAACCCAGATAAGATCCCGTTCAGAAAGCGCATCAAGTTTGCGGCCACCCATAAAACTGGAACGATCCAGCCAGAAACGAACAAAATCGAGATCAAAACCAGAGCGCAAACCACGCAACAGGGTGAAACAGAGATCTTCCGGATCAGTAGAGGTCAAAACCTGTGATTCAAGCTCGAACAACTGAGAGAAAAGTTGCTCATTCTGACGCAGTCGTTTCATTACCTCTGCCACATAATGACGTAATTCACGATTTTCATTCGCCAACTGCTGGAAGCGGCGGGCTGATAAATCTTCGACTTTACTTTTACCCGATGCCTTACTCATTGGGCTGACCTTCCTTCAGATAGCATAATCCATACGCTACTGCCTCCGGATTTTTCTTTGGATCATGAATCATTATCATATTATGCTTCCACTTTTTCCTTATTATCTGGTGGAAGAGCTCCACCAGATAACACCAGTTTCATGCCTTCTTCAACCGAAATATCAAGATGTCTCACCTCTGATTTATCAACAAAGAGTAGCCATCCCGTTGTCGGCAAAGGAGTTGACGGAATAAAAATTGAATAAAAAAGTTTACCTTTACTATCAGAAGGAAACGCATCTTCACCTGTAACAAAACCAATAACCCAACTGCCCGGTTGAGGGAACTGCACCATGACCACTTCTCTAAAAGCTTTTGACTGATCGCTGAACATGGCTTCAAGAAGCTGGCGGGTCGCCTTATATATTGTCCGAACCAGGGGTATATACTCCATAATTCGATTGATAAGCCGCATCAGTTGACTGCCGACGAAATGTGTCGTAACAGCGCCAACAACAATGATAAACAGCAGCGCCAGCAAAATTCCCATCCCCGGCAAATCAATACCTAAAAGCACTTCAGGCCTGTATTCATCCGGAAGCAGCAGCACGGCTTTATCGGAAATTTCTATTAACCAGTTAATCAGAGCTACCGTTACCAATAGCGGAGCCAATGCGACTACGCCAGCCAACAGGTATTTGCGTAAAGAAACCATTACAACTGCTTTTCCATAATGCTGCCCACTTTAGATTGTTCTTTCCGAGATGGTGTTGATCTGAGCAAACGTTTTACCGGTAGCATATGAGTCATATCATTCTTTGTCAGGTGTTTTTCAAGAAATGAAATGGTTTTCTCATGCGGATGTGCAATGACGATGCAGCGATAGCCTTTTTCTGCACATGCTCTTGCATTGTTCCAAGCCTGTTCCATAGCCTGTTCATCAAGCTGATGATCAAGAAAATATCTGCGAGACGCCCATGCTACTCCCATACTGGAGGCCAAATCTGCAGCTACACTTGCACTACTGGTCCTGGAATCAACAAAGAACAGGCCTTTCTCCCGGCACAATTGCATCACCCATTTCATCGGGTGCTCTAATTCTGTAAGCCGAGAGCCCATATGATTATTAACCCCTTCGACATAGGGAATTTTTTCCAGATCCCGTAAAAATATCTGTCGCAATTCACTTTCCGACATGTCGACACGCAAAAAAGTATTGGTCATTCGTTTCTGATATTTGGGAACAAGCGGCTCCATGGGCAAATGCAGCATTACAGTCTGACCTTGCTGATGTGATAGCGATGCAGATTCACTGGCGAAAGGCGCGCCTGGAAGAACAGATATGGCTACAGGAACGGAAAGATTCAGTATACGCCTTAAAGCATACAAATCATAACCGACATCATCCATAATCAGAGCAATGCCTCTGTCAGGAATTATGACCGGAGACGGGGAGAGTGCGGGCTCGGGAACAGGGTCGAGAGTTGCCTCAGGCACAGGGGCCAGCTTAATCTGAGGTGGTATCTTTATATGCGCTGTTTCTAACCGGGCTTCATGAGTCGACAGGTGTTTATTTTTGTCTGTACCTACCATGCCGACAATAATCAGCAGTATCGCCAGTACAATGGCAAGCACGATTATCAGCCAAAATGGCATTCTTTTCTTTTTAGACATTATTTAATATGAAACAAAAAATCATGCGCGTTAGATTCATGCACAGGAAGCCTGTTAATCTGAGCGTAGAAATAACCTGCAATTAACCATGCAGGGCATGCAGTCCTCGGAGCAAGTCCAGTGCCCGTTGTAGCTGTGTATCCTTAGGCAGCCGAGCCTTCATTACTTCACTGGGACCTGCTGCAACGGCTTTAGTTTTTTTCTTTTTTTCTTTGCCGTTGCCATTGGATAAATGTCCTTTCAGAGCACGTTCCGAGATAAACGGTTCTTTCCTTTTCTTTTTATCATCCACTTTCTTGATCTGCACCTGTTCCACTAAAATATCAGGGTCTATACCAGTTGCCTGGATAGAGCGTCCGCTAGGGGTATAATATAATGCTGTTGTCACTTTGATTGCTGTCCCATCCGGCAGTGGCACTACTGATTGCACCGAGCCTTTACCAAAGCTTCTGGTGCCTAATAATACAGCACGGTGATGATCCTGTAATGCCCCGGCAACAATTTCCGAAGCAGAAGCTGAGCCTCCATTAATCAACACAATCAAGGGTAACTTTTTCAAGACATCGCCAGAACGCGCATCAAAAGACAGGTTTTTGCCAGCGCGGGATTTGGTGCTGACAATATTGCCCGATTCCAGAAATAAATCAGAAACTTCGACAGCCTGATTTAATAATCCACCAGGATTATTACGCAAATCCAGTACAACCCCGGACAGTTTTCCTCCAGCACGTTTTTTCAACTCTTTAATCTGTTTTTTCAGCAGGCTATTCGTACGCTCCTGAAACTGGGTAATTCTGAGATAGGCATATCCTGGTGCAAGCAAATCACTTTTTACTGATTTCACTTTGATAATGGCACGAACAATTTTTATTTCCAGGGGGGCATTTTCACCCTTGCGAAAAATAGTCAGCATGATCTCTGTTCCAGGCTTGCCACGCATTTTCTTCACTGCTTCTGCCAGCGACATATCTCGAGCTATTTCATCATTAATTTTGATAATCAAGTCTCCGGCCTTGATGCCGGCATGATCTGCCGGGGTATCTTCAATCGGAGAAACAATTCGAATGCCGCTTTCGGCAGAGGAGATTTCAATGCCCAAACCACCGAATTCACCCTTGGTGTCCACTGTCATCTGGCTATACATTTCTTTATCCATATAGGATGAATGCGGATCAAGACTGGACAGCATGCCGCTCAGGGCACCATCAATAAGCTTCTCGTCAGCAACATCTTCGACATAAGCACGACGCACCATTTCCATGACCTGAGAAAATTTTTGCAGTTGCTGATAATCCGTTGCGGCAACAGCTTGCTGGTAACCCGTTGCTGGCCGCCACAGCAGCACTGCAACCAGTGCAACTGCCACTGCCACTATTCCAATCAACCCTCGACGTAGCTTTAAAGACATGTTGTTCTCCATAACCAAAACCTATTAATGCCGTAGTCATACCGATTAAAGGTGTTTTTTAGACTTTATCCCACCAGCAAGACCAGCTTGGATAATCATCAAACCTGTACCCTAGCGCGTATCATAACAGCCGATAGGCAAGAAGGCTGCCAGCGCTTCAGCGTCTGCACCAGTGCTTTGGGTTCACAGCCCTGCCTTTATCACGAATTTCAAAATATAATACCACACCATTGATCCAGCCAGTACTACCAACATCAGCCAGTATTTCACCTTCCTCTATCCAGTCACCCAGTTGTTTATAAAGTGCATTATTATGCGCATAAACACCAAGTACGCCATCGCCATAGTCCACAATGGTCATCAGACCAAAACCACCAAACCAGTCAGCATAACGCACCTGACCGGAAGCCATTGCCCTTACTTTTCTGGCCTTGCCCTTTGGCTTCAACTGAACCCCCTTTAATCTTGGCCTCGAAGGAGAAGGGCGTGAGCCGAAACTCGCAACAATTCTACTTTTTAGCGGCCATTGCAAACGGCCTTTTCGACGGCGTATATGTTGAGTAGATGTAGCCTTCTTCTCCATAGCTAGCAAATCCTCGCCCAGATTTTTCAATAAGTGTAACAGTGCTTTTTCTTCCCGGATCAGCAATGTATCACGTTTATTTTTTAACTTTACATCCCTCTGTACCCGTTTCGTCATGCTCCGTTTGGCTTGCACTTGCTTTTCCAAATCTCGTTCAGCCTGTCTTTTTTCCTGTTGCAGAGAGAAAAGGTGATTACGCTGCTGTTGCAATTCAGTTTCAACTGTCGCCAGCTCCTGAACGCTCCGAATATATATCTGACGGTCTTCAGCTTGCGACTGCATGAGAACATTCAGCAAATAACGGCGGTGTGGAATATCACTGACTGAAACGCCCGTAAGAATACCCAGCCACGGTGATGAATGTGCTGACCTTTGCCAGGCTGCCGCAGTTTCTTTACCAATTTGCTGTTGCAAGGTGTTCACATGTTGTTGCAGTACTTGCCGCTTAC
>JAJRTX010000122.1 GCA_021545665.1 Zetaproteobacteria bacterium | reverse complement strand
GCTGGGCACGATGGCAGCTTTGGGCGTACCGATGTATACCGTCACTACCATGCTGCCGATTCTGATTCTGGCCATCGGCATTGCTGATGCGGTGCACTTTATGTCGCGTGAACGTCTGCTGGCGCACCAGCAGGCATACTCGCATCGCAAAGAGCGCATTCAGGAGGTGATGCATGAATTGTGGAAACCGATGCTGATGACCTCGGTGACCACCGGTGTGGGGTTTCTGTCCATGATGACCTCGGAGATTATGCCGATAAAGTATTTCGGTCTTTTTGCTGCAATCGGCATGAGCTATGCATTTATCATCACGCTACTGTTGTTGCCGACCTTGTTGATAATGCTTAAAGATCAAGCGGCGGGTAAATCCAAACCGCTGTTTTCCAACTATGTCGAGTGGCTGGGAAATACAGTGTTGAATCATGGTAAACGGATTCTGCTGGCCTTTGGCATATTGATGGCCTTTTCCCTTTTTGGCCTGTCACAGATGTATGTAAATGCTTCGTTGGTGGCCCAGTTCAAGCCGTCTGATCCACTGAGAATGGCAGATACGATATTGAATGAACATTTCTCTGGCACCAATACGCTTGATCTGATGATTGATACCGGAAAACAGGACGGTCTGCTCGATCCGACCTTTCTGAACAATATGGCCCTGTTTCAGAAGGAAGTTGAGAAACATCCCAATGTTGGTGATTCTGCCTCCATTGCCGAGTTTCTGGCCACCATGAACAAGGCCATGCATAATGATGATGAGGCTTGGCGAAAAATACCGGATTCATCCGAGTTGGCGGCCCAGTATCTGCTGCTGTATTCATTTTCCGGGGCGCCGGATGATTTTGAAACCTTTATCACTGGCGATTACCGGCATGCGCATTTGCGCATCAATCTGAAATCGGATGAAACAGCGGTCATTGATGCCATGATCAATGATATGCAGGGAAAAATGGATGTCTGGTTTCCGGCTGATAAAGGATTCACGGTAGAGTGGGCCGGTACGGCTTTTACTATTCACAGGCTGGCCGAGCTGATTATCAGTGGTCAGATATCTTCGCTGGTTTTCTCGCTGGTGGCTATTTTGCTGCTTTGCTGGTTGATGTTCCGCAGCCTGCATATGGCATTGTTGGCCATGCTGCCGGTTTCACTGGCGGTGATTGTCAATTACGGCATGATGGGAAATATTGGCATTCCGCTCGATATTGCCACCGCCCTGACCGGTTCAATGGCGCTCGGCATCGGTGTCGATTTTGCCATGCATTATTTGTACAGATTCAGGGATTTGAGAGATTCCGGGCTGAATTATGCAGCCAGTGTAATTGAAGCCAATCGCAGTGTCGGTCATGCACTGTTGTTTAATGCCTTCGTAGTCATCGGCGGTTTTTTGGTACTACTGGCAGCAAGCCTGTATCCACAGATGAAACTTGGTGCGCTGATCGCAGCCACCATGCTGGTTTGCTATCTGGCCTCCTGTTATCTGTTTCCGGTAGTGCTTGGATTACGTGAGAAGAAAGCCGCATCGACATGATGAAAAGCATAGCTCTGCTTTTATTGCTCTTGATCTGGGCGGATAGTGCTTTAGCCATTGAGTTCAGTGTGCACGGTACGGTGAAAAATGAAACGGCATATTTTATTTCCGGAGATAAACGATTCGACAAAATTCAAAACCGGCTGGATATGAGGCCCGAGGGCATACTTTGGGATCGCTGGGAATTTCGTGGTCGGATGCTGGGCTGGTACGACGCAGCCATGGATGTGGAGTCTACCAATGTCACTGATCTGACTTCTGGAATAAAGCAGCATTACAGGACCTCTATTGAAAGCAAGGAAGCTTATTTACTCTATGGCGGTGATGATTTCGACCTGCGTATTGGTCAGCAGCAGATTGTCTGGGGCAAAACTGACGGGCTACGCATGCTTGATATCATCAATCCGCTGGATTTGCGTGAGTTTATTCTCGATGACTTCCTTGATTCGCGTATTGGCCTGTGGTCGGCGCGACTCAATTATTATGCCGATATCGGCGGCGTGGAGAACGAGTTTGAGTTTATTCTTGTTCCTGATGTACGGATCACCAAACTTGCGCCTGCCGGTTCACGCTGGGGTTTTCCGGCATTTGCTTCACTGCCGGGGTTAACTGTAATTACTTTAGCACCGGAAAAACCCAACTGGGCGGCTAAAAATACGGAATTAGGTTTTGCCTGGCGTGCCAACATTTCCGGATGGGATTTGTCACTGAATTATTTCTATGGTTGGAAAGACAATCCCAATCTATTCAGGCAGTTCAGCAGAGCTACACTCACTTTGCAGAGCAGACATCTACGCATGCATACGGCAGGCGGCTCATTTGCCAATGCTTTCGGTGCATTTGTTGTACGCGGTGAAATGGCGGTAAACCTGGGCGAGGGGCTTGATACCACTGGTGTGAGTTTTGACACATCTGTTGTACGCAGAACCACATTCAATGGCGCACTGGCTATCGATTACAGCAAATCGAACTGGACCATTGGCGCGCAGGTTTTTGGACGTCATGTGGTCAATAAACCACAACAGAATCCGTTAACCACACCATCGGCCAATTTTTTCACTCTGCGTGTGGCTACCGACTTCATGAACGAGAAACTCAAACCGGAAGTACTGCTGCTCACCGATCTGGATGAGGGCGCAATCCTGCTGCGGCCAAAAGTCAGCTACGAATTCTCCGATCAATGGTTGGGCAGACTCGGCGCAGATATTCTCGCAGGCACCGGCGGAACCTTCGGGCGTTTCGCTGCTAATGACCGCGTCTACAGCGAAATTGAATGGAGTTTCTAGCCATCATCCGGGAAGTAACCAGAAGCTAAAGAAACTCTTCTCAGTTTCATGTTTACTTTCCTTGTTTTAATGTAAGAAGGCTTCTGCTAAATCGCTCATACAGATACGGCAATACGAACAGTGTTAACAGTGTGGAGGAGACAAGCCCTCCCACCACGATTATTGCCAAGGGCTTTTGAATTTTAGAACCGATACCTGTTGCCTGTCAGTAGCAGAGGAATGATTCACGGATGGCTTTTCATCAAATCATATAGCTCATTGATTAATCTAAAGCCCGCTCTGCTTCACTTTGTTCTGAAGCGCCGTCTTGTTGGCCTTCGTGGTGATGACGCGAATTATGATGGTGGTGATCACCATGGCATATTTCAAGATGACCACATTTAACGTATTTTTGAGTTTTGGTGTTTTTACTTGACGCACAACCCGCCAGACCCAGTGCAAAGGTAAATATTAAAGCAAAGAGTATTTCCTTTTTCATAGCTATCTCCTTCTTATTTGATTACTAAAATGCTCATACAGGCGCGGTAAAACAAACAGTGTCAGCAGTGTGGAAGAGACAAGTCCATCCACTACCACCATAGCCAAGGGCCTTTGAATTTCCGAGCCAATCAATACCAGTGGAACATTGAGCATAATCAGCACCGCTTGTCCCACTGAATAGAATGTAAAGTGGAAAATCATCGGGTATTGTCAAACACATGCTTGATTTGCAGCAGGCGCAGGCCATTGGCAATCACGATGAGGCTGGCACCCATGTCTGCGAACACGGCCATCCACAGAGTAGCGTACCCTGGCAAGGCGAGTGCTAGAAACACGGCTTTAATCAATAGCGAAAAAAAGATGTTTTGGCGAATGACGCCCAAGGTCGCGCGCGATAGACGTATGGCTAAGGGCAGCTTGCTTAGATCATCGCTCATTAGTACCACATCGGCGGCTTCCAGCGCCACATCGCTACCGGCCACACCCATGGCGATCCCCGTCGTAGCTGCGGCCATGGCCGGGGCATCGTTCACCCCGTCACCCACCATGCCCACCTTGTGATGGCGCTTGACGAGTCTCTTCACTGCCTCGACCTTATCGACTGGCATCAACTCCGCCTGGGTGTCGTCGATACCCAGATCAAGGGCAATAGCTTGGGCTGTGCGCCTGTTGTCACCGGTAAGCATGGTAATATGCTGGATACCCAAGCGCCGTAACGCATCGATTGTGGCCCGCGCTTCCGGTCTCGGGTTGTCTGCAACGGCAATGAGTCCCATGACTTGCTTGGTGCTACCCAGAATTATCACGGTTTTACCTGCCGCTTCATGCCGGTCCAGTATGACCTCCACCTCGGGCGTGCACAGCCTGCGTTCCTCGAACAGGCGGTGATTGCCTAGCAGAAAGTCTTGTCCATGCACACGCCCTTGGACGCCGAGCCCTATCAGAGCCTGGAACCCGCTGACCGGTTCGGGCTCAATGCCCGCCGCACGTGCATAATCGCGGATTGCTTGGGCCAGAGGATGCTCAGAGCGCATTTCCAAACTTGCCGCGATGCGAATCAATTCATCCTTTCGTGTCTCGTTGAGTAGTTTTACACCCTGTACACGAGGTAGCCCCTCAGTGAGCGTTCCGGTCTTATCCAGAGCAAGCGCCTTGATGCGCCCGGCATTTTCCAGGTGCATGCCTCCCTTGATCAGGATTCCATCGCGAGCACCGCGTGCCAGCCCTGAAACAATGGCTACGGGTGTGGAGATAACCAGCGCACAGGGACAGGCAATCACCAACAACACCAGCGCTCGGTAGAACCACTCAGCAAAGACTTGTCCCGGCAATAAAGGCGGAAGTACGGCGATCAGTACTGCCAGAACCAGCACCGCCGGGGTGTAAATGCGCGCGAAGTGATCGACGAAGGTCTGAGAGGGTGCGCGCGCTGCCTGTGCCTCTTCGATCAGGTGGATGATATGGGCCAGGGTGGTATCGCTCGCCTTGTGGGTGACCCGCACGTCCAGACTACCCTGGTTGTTGATAGAGCCTGCATAGACAATATCGCCCGGTTCCTTGTCCACAGGCACCGATTCGCCAGTGATGGGAGCCTGGTTCACGGCGGAACTGCCATTGATGATTTCACCGTCTAAGGGTACTTTTTCACCTGGACGGAGGCGGAAAACATCACCCTTCTTTATTTCATCAATCGGTATG
>JAJRTX010000121.1 GCA_021545665.1 Zetaproteobacteria bacterium | reverse complement strand
TGGAATATATTTCCATGTTTTACAACGGTTGGCGATTGCATTCATATCTGGACTACATGTGTCCGAATGATTTTGAGAAACAGTTGATAGAATGGAAAAAAGTAGCTTAACTGGGTGTAACAAAACCCTTGACCAGGTCACTAATTCCTCTAGCGCCTTAACGATAACGGCAGTCTTAGTGCCAGTATGGGTCACTCTCATTGCCTCGTTAAGTAAGTTTTCAGGTAAATCTAGAGTTGTTCTCATATTCGCCCCCTTTAGCTATGCATACGATACTAGAATAGCATGCATATACTTTCAAGAGGCTAACGATTGGCTATGAATCGGTTAGAGATGCTGCTCACCGCTATGAGAATTCCACTTTAAACTGTTTTGCCCAACGGATAAAATTGAGCCAGCGCCATACCTGCCAATCAAATGGACGCCTACCGGCCATCACCTCTCCCCAGGTGATACGAATAGCTTCAGCATGAAATACCGGCATCTCACCCGCATCAGCCAACGTCTCTTCAACCCAAGGTGTAATAGACTTTAGCCAGCCTTTTTCGGGGGTGGCAAAACCAATCTTATCTCTGCGATCCAGCACAGCATCCGGCACCATGCCTCGCATCGCCTGGCGGAATACCGATTTGGTTGTTCCATCGGCTGCAATCAGGTGCTCTTCTGGCAGGCTCAGCAGGAATTCAACCATCTCTCGGGTCAAAAAAGGCACCCGACTCTCGATGGAGAAACGCATGGAGTTGCGATCGCCATGACGTAACAATCCTGGCAGACCTCGCTGAGTCAACTGCTGGGCCAGAGCCTGCCGCACATAGCAGCTGCTACTGTAGACCTTCTCAATCTGGGGTGTTTCAAATTTGACCTGCTGCTGTTGCAGCCAATGTTTGTCCAGCCAGGGGGGGGTTAATGAGCCTTTAGCCACAGCCCAAAAATGGGTGTGCAGCCAACGGGGGGTAAACTGCCCCACCATTCGCTTGAAAACAGCAGATTTACTTCTATCCGGCCATTGGCTTGTGGCATTAAAAAATCGCCAGGCTCCAACAATATTGCCCTGCATCAGCAGTGTTTTCAGGCGTTCACCAGGAAAACCCAAATAACCGGCCAGCATCTCATCCGCACCTTGACCATCCAGGGTAACCTTTACCCCACACTCTTTGGCCAATCGAAAGACCCGGTATTGGGCATAGATGCTGGTACTGCCAAAGGGCTCACCTTGCACACGGATCAGATCATCCAGATCAGCAACCATTTCATGCGGGTCAACTTGTACCTTATACATCTCGGCATGGATATGTGAAGCGATCTGATTGGCCCAGTGCTCTTCATCTACCTCACTGCCTGGAGCAATAAAGGTAAAAGTGGGCAACTTTAGATTTGGTTCCAGTTCACGAATGGCACAGCAGACCGCAGAGGAGTCAATACCACCCGATAAAGCACTGCCCAGCGGCACATCGCTACGCAGATGCAACCGGACGTTATCCAGAAATTGCCCGCGCAGCTGTTCAGTTGCTTCACTGAAGCTGAGCTGTTGAGTCTGTTGCAGCTCTGGTTTCCAATAGCGATCCTTCTCCAGCACCTTGCCACTTTGGCAATCAATCACCATATAGTGGGCGGGTGGCAACTGCTGGATTGCATCCACCATGGTGTTTTGGTGAGAATCATAATCACCAAACAGCAGATAGTCATATACACGCTGGGCGGAGATGCGTCTGCTCACTGTGGGAAACAGCAACAGAAGCGGCAGTTCAGATGAAAAGATAAGCTGCCCCGCTGAGGG
The DNA here is from genome assembly GCA_021545665.1 of Zetaproteobacteria bacterium. The sequence continues at coordinate 1,925 of JAJRTX010000121.1, read as the reverse complement.
AGTTGCGTAGAAAAGCGGCTTGATGCCGAAATGATCACGGATCAGATAGAGCCTGGAATCCCGATCATCATGCACCGCCATGGCAAACATACCGGTGAAGCGATTCATGCACTCAAGTCCCCACTGAGCAAAGGCATGCAGCACCACTTCAGTATCGGTGCGGGTAGTGAATGTTATACCCAGCGATTCCAACTCCGACCGCAGTTCACGGTAGTTATAGACCTCACCATTGAATGTCAGTCGAAAACGGCCATCCGGTGTGACCATCGGCTGCTTGCCTAGCGGTGAGAGATCAAGAATCGAGAGCCGGACATGCCCCAGCAGGATGGGTACATCCTCGGCCACAGCATCTTCACAACCACTCCAGTTCCGATCAGGCTGCTGAAACATCACCCCCCGATCATCAGGGCCACGATGATGCAGGGCATCAAAGCAGGCACTCACCAACTCAGGTGAACCTATCGCTTGGCTCGTGCCACCGGTTATCCAACCAAATATTCCGCACATAGATCAATCGTTACTTAAAAGCTTCAAGATATTATTGTGCATAGGAAAGAGTGGCATCCGGAAATCCTAAGGTTTTCCACGTTTTTTAAGCGCAGCCTCATAATCAGCCTTTATCTCTTGAGCTATCTTTACAGGATCATGCCACATTTCAACATAGCTACGGCTGGATTTACCAAGTGCTACCAGTTCATCTCTTGGCATCTCTAACATTTTCTTTAAGCCAGCTTCTATGGTATCAGGGTTTACCTGTACAAATGGCAAATTCTCTCTCATGTCAGAAGGGATAAAGCGCAAATCATCTTCCCTCAAATAAACCAATACCGGTTTTCCCAAGGCCATTACCTCTACAGCCAAGCCGCCATACCATCCACAAAGCAGTTGATCGACTAACAGATCAATGGACTCATAGAGTTTGCGTGCTTGTTGATGGCTTACCCCTTCCACCAAGACAAGTTCAAATCTGTAACCTTCAGACTTTAATTCATCAAGCGCATCAATGAGAAATTGTGTGCCCTTTACCTTGCGGTTTGAGGGAGCATGGCCAATCCTCAGTGGACGGTCAGATTCACCCTGGTTATAAACAGGAGCCCAGTCATCGAGCGATATATGACTATACGGTATAAACCTGGAACCCTTTGGCAAAACATGAAGCAGATCAGGATTGACTGCATAAATCTGATCACAATGCTTGGACATACGCAGAATGGAATCACGCTTGAACTGATCAAAGGCAGGGTAGTAGTACTGTTCATCAACGTGAGTAGCAAACGTATATTTATAGTTTTTTATACAGTAGTCGCCCTGCCTTGCATCATCACCTTGGTAATGAATAAAGGTGGGAATATTTTTCAGCCGTAACAACGCCAACTCAACTTGCTGTAATAGTGAAGTATATGTTGAATAGATGATGCGTATAAAGCGACGGGCGACTCCTTCTCCAGGTCGTGTTGAACAAGAAGGCAATGCCAGTGTGCAGCCAGAATTATAATGAACAACATCATAGCTAAAGGCCATCTTGGCTATGAAAACAATTCTATTGAATTCACGTTTAATGAGGTTATCACCTTGTTTCCAAAGCACGATATCCGCTGGGTAGTTCATATAATTCTGAAGCAATGTAAGGCTGGTACTCTTTAATCCCAGTTGATTAAGATGATAACTTAATCCCTGTGGATTACCTCCCACTGTAGTTGGAGCATGAAGAACTCTTATCTTGCCTCTCATAAGAGATCTTGAATACCATTTGACAATTGAATCGCTGGTTTACACAACAGTTGTTTCATAGCTGAAATATCACCAATCAGATCTTTAGGCTCGCCAGGTACTATTTCAAATTTTGCTTCAACGTTCAACTGTTGACCTATGATCTCTCCAATCTCCCGTAGCGATAACACATCAGGACCACCAATATTAATGGT
>JAJRTX010000120.1 GCA_021545665.1 Zetaproteobacteria bacterium | reverse complement strand
GGCTTAACACCGGCCTGCTTATCAAAAAACACTGCATCACCCTCCCGGTTAAGGCATAGCAGACCTGCCTTAACTTCACGCAGCCGTTTTTTAATCAATTTGATCGCAGGACTGGCAACATCCCCCTCCATCACCTCCCAGCCAGGAATCCCGCCCGACTCGATCAGTACTGAATCAGATAGTGCTGTTTGGTCGTTTAGCATGAAGTAAACAATGCCTGTCTGTACAACTGTGCTCAGGTGATTACTCAGATCAGTGCTATCTTTGTCCTTGGGTCCACCAGTCTGGAGCATGGTTCTGTACAGACTAGCCTGGCTGTCATACCCTTTCTGCATGCGCGGCCGACGACTGTTTGCACTCGATCGCTTGTAGTCCACAACCAGCAAGCGGTTATCTGATAGGCCCAGCAACACGTCGGCTTGACCATGTATGGGAATATCATCGAGCGTGCCCTCCAGCCATTCTTCGCTACCGAGTATCTCCGCGCCTAGCGTTTGCACTATCTCCCTCCAGGCTAACGCCGCCTTGGTAATCCCTGCCGCCAGATGGCGTCGCTCTACCTGCCACTGCGGACCCCTGAGGAACGGACCATGCTGCCGAATGGCATCATCAAGCAACCCAGCAACCCGTTCGCTGATTTCTTCGCTTTCAGGAAGGGGATTCCCCTTTTGGAACAACTCTTCGAAAACCTGATGGGCCAGCGTACCGAGCAACATAACGTTTGCTCCCTCCGGGGCCCACCCAAGTGGTTCAGCATGCAAACGTCTCAATAGCCAAGCCAGGCGCGAGACCATTAATGTCTCCAGGCTGCTAGGTGATTCCGGTTTCAGGTTCCCTTCTGAATCCGTGCGCAACGACAACAAATCACGATCGAACTGAATATCATTGGCATTCAATGCTCGGGGAGGCTGTGGCTCACTGGCTTCCACCTGGGCAAGGTAACGCACATGATTCCGATCCTCGGCAGAATCCAGTTCGAGAATCATCTCTTCCGGTGCTTCAAACAATTGCTGCATAAACACCAGACTTTCCGAGGGTGCCTGTTTTGCGCCAGTTGGATCCCGACGAGGAATCAGAAAGCATACAAAATCAGAAGCGGCAGATAACTGGCGTTTGAAGCGTGCGCGTCGGCGCATCAACTCATCAGCAGGCGTATCGACGGCCAAATCCAGGTATTCACGAATAGCATTCAGATCATCAGCCACGAACACTGGCGATGACCCAGACGCAGTGGGATAGTTACCAGTGGCAAAACCAAAGACAATTAATTGCTTGACTGGCCGCCACGGCTCGTGGCTCTCCCGCCATACTGTGATGCCTTCGAGATTGAAGTTAGGAGACTCGCCTGTTGTGATGGTTTTCGGACTCGACGCACGACGTAACCCCACCCAATCAATGTCAGACATATTCTCCAGCAACGCGCATAGACTATCTGCTGTGGATCTGGCCTGATAGACGTGTCCAACAAACTCATCTCCACCATCGAGCAAGGAAGCAAATGACTGCAACGTCTGGATCAGTGTTTTTGGCTCCTCATCTCCCTCACGAATAAGATCCAGCATGGCCCGTGCATTTTTTCCTGCTGAATGAAAAGGCCGAAATGTGTAGTCACCATCCATGACGTTCTGGGCAAGCACCGCACCCTCTTCACGAGACCAGGGCATCAGGGGTGAGGACAAACACACTGCCAGAGCCATAGCCGGTGCAGGCTTCTGTCGACAGTAGAGAAAATGGAACAGGGCCTCACGCCCCAAGTCACGTTGCCATCGCTCAACCGGCAGGCCAGAGATCGCCAGACCCGCACGCGTGAATGCATCGTCGACAGCCACTGAATATTCAAAGCTGTCCGGAAGCAACAAGCCAATGTCAGCCAACTTTAGATCAGCATGATCTTCAAGCATCGACTGAACCATGCCCGCCGCTATTTCCGCCTCTTCGAGATAGTCTCGTGCGCCCACCCACTGAATGGAGTTATCCAGTTCTTCCTTGCTTTCAGGAGCCTGGAACAAGCCTGCTTTTAGTGTAGCGAGACTATTGGGTTCACCTGAGCGTGCGCCCTCGGAAAGAACATCATGTAGGACAGAATTGTACTGATCATCAATGGATGTTCCGGCGTCATTATTCAGCTTCTCAATGAGTGACATCTGCCATCGCGTCAATGGTGGTACGCCATCAACGTAATACACATATATTCTCTGAATAGCGTCAGCAGATGCTGCGGCAATTAAATCCCGAATTACCGCTAAATGGCCGGGCAATATTCCTTCTATTGCCCTGGCTAACTGAACGATGTCTTCAATATGTTTACGTGATCGTTCCGGGAACTTTTCCGGATTTGGAATGATTAGCTCCTTACAAGGGTCGGATGCAGACACAATTTCACATAACGCCTCTTCAATCGCTGCTGCCGCCTCCTGGGGAGAAACCGAATAACTCTCTGCCCAAAACGCATCCGTCATCTGACTCAGGGTGGTATGGAATACTTCATCCCAATTCCCATGCTGAACAGGCATGAGGTATGCATTTCTTGCATATTCAACAAGCTCTGACCAAGTTCCGACGACAATGCCTGAACACGCAGAATTCTCCACCAGTACACGACGAACTCTACGTGCCGCACTGCTATCTGGTACCAAAAGAAATTGGAGAGCTTGTTTATGCAATGCTGCCTCTATCACAACTATTCTGGTTCTCCAATTCCACCTCAAGACGCCTGATAATCATTGCTGATATTTCAACAAACCGATGAATGTCCTCGGACATCAGATGCACAGTTTCTCCTTCCCGTTCACTTTGACTGTTTTTTATATATGATTCGTCAGCAATGCTCAGGTTATGCCCTATCACATGGCGCTTTTCTATATTAAGTCGCAAGAACTTCAGACCATTCTCATCAAGGACTTCGAATGGATCGATTTCCAAAGCGGTATAGATTTTTCTGGATTTCTCGACATTCTGGAAACGGTTGGCTGTTGCTTTTTTATTACACAAGGCCTCCGCCTGTTCAGGAAGGCGCTTATGCACAAGATAGCGGTAGACAGTTTTCTGATAGGTCTCAAATGCCGTGAGGACATCTTCATGAGCATTCCCAAGCAACCTGTAGGCTAATTCTTCGTCACTCGCTTCATCACGCTTCACCTGCTCTGCCATTTCAATTTGACGATGGATTAGTTCAGTTTCACGGGAGAAATGAACAGCCAGGTTTGGTGAGCCACAGTCTGGACAAAAAAGTCCGATGGCATAAACCCCATATGTCCTGCCACAGCAATTACACACGAGACCTCTTAAGAGATCTCGCCTGTAGGCGACAGGTCGCGGCGTTCGATCTTGCTTCACATCCATGCTGATAGAAATAAGATCATTCCGGGAGGTTTTACGATTAAAATCTGAGGCCATCCCACCAAGGATATCTCTGATATCTCTCCTGGCCGCCCAGATAACCTCCTGTTCGACGGCTTTAATATCATCTGGGTGGATGAATGCCTGATCTTCATCATCGTGGCCACAATACGGACAAGTCACTCCATCCGTATGGGGTTCTCGGCGACAATGTGCATCCGTAGTGTCTAGCGGCTTATAGTCCTCGATCACATCACCCAACTGAAAAGCCCTTGGTGCACAGTCTTCGGTCGGGCAATGTTGGTTAACCATCCCAGAGGCGCTCTTAGGCAATGGCATGGACAATTCCATACAGTCCCCGGAGCCACCGGTTTGATATCGCTCAAGGTTGTGGAGTCGGAAGTCGGGCATAAGAAATCCTTGGCGAGGTTACTTCTTCAGCTTGTCATTCATGGCTTTATTGACTGATTTTCGCCCAACTTTCACTTTGGCTACCGAACGAGCATATTTATCCCGAGCCACAGTTTCGATCGTCACAGTTTCTCCGGCGATAAGCCCCTTCAAAGCATTAGTCGCAGCTGTTCCACCGCGCTGACCTTTCTCTGGAGCATCCACATTCGCAAGGCGCACCGGATGTTTGCGGCTTGCGGTTTCAAAGGTATCACCATCGATAACTCTGGTTACACGTTCTTTTTTTGCCATCGTACTATCCTCCACTATTCAGGTTCAGACTCATACCCAAGCAAAGCGCCTGCTGCTGCACCGGCAACAAAGGCAACCAACCGTAGCTGTGGGGGTACAAACAAAGCGACCAACGAACCAGTTGCGCCCCATATCAGCGCGTTCTGGTTCTTCTTCCGCTTGGACAATGGTGCTTTCCGGTAACCATTTGCCGCTCGAGCGGATGCTGTCGTAGCGTTCCCCTTACTACGGTTACAACTAACGCACGCGGCATACAGATTATTCATGTGGTCAGTGCCACCCTTTGACTGAGGGCGGGAATGCTCAATTTCCCATGCCCCCCTCTTCCCGGTAGCCCCATAGTTACTGAAACTCAGGTGTTTTCGGCAGATATGGCACTGCCCATCAGTGCGCAGGAAAATACGCTCCAATTTCTCGTCATCAACTTTCATAATATTCGCCTCAACTATCACTCAAAACGTTAATATGACCATTTACCGGTATCCCCATACCGAAACAGGGGTAATCAGACAAGCTTTACTCTACCATCATCATTTTGATGATGTCAATACGTCATATTGACTCTTGTATAGTATTTTTATTATCATAACGTCTCATGATGGATACTAATACGTCAAAAATAGGTGAACACATGTCCCTTGCACGGCTAGAGGATATTAACCAGACTCAGAAAGAGCGTCTGTCTCATATCGATTTCAAGGTCTGCTTCCTGGGAACCATTGGCCGGAATGACCTCGTTGGTCGATTTGGAATCAAGGAGGCTGCGGCAACTCGCGACATCACCCTATACAAGGAACTGGCCCCTCAGAATCTTGAGTACGACACCAAGGGCAAGATCTACACGCGCTCGCAAGACTTCGAGCCGCTATTCGACTACTCACCCAACCAAGCGCTGGCTGCCCTTGCGCACGGATTTGGAGATGACTTCGTGGGCACACATAAGGGTTTTATCGCCTGCGAAATGCCCGCGCAACTGAACAAGCCCTCTCTATCGACACTGTCAGTGCTTACCCGCGCTATCCATCAGAAGAAAGTTGTAACAATTACCTACCGTTCTCTGAGTAGCGGACGGACCACACGCGAGATTGTGCCCTTCGTACTGGTTGACAACGGACTACGCTGGCACGTCCGCGCCTATGACCGGAGGCAATCCAGATTTTCCGATTTCGTTATTACGCGTATTGCCGATCCGGTAATCATCGACAGCATGGTCGAAGAGCATGAGACCCGGGAGTCTGATAATCAATGGAATCGGATCGTCGAACTGGAAATCGTGCCACACCCACGTCTTAAGCACGCAAAAACAATAGAAACAGACTACGCCATGGAAAATGGTGTATTGAATGTCGATGTACGTGCCGCTGTTGCCGGTTACGTACTTCGTCGGTGGAATGTGGACTGCACGGAAGACCACAGCATGGAAGGCCCCGAATATCATCTGTGGCTTAGAAACAGGCAAGCGCTGTATGGCGTGGATAATCTCGTCATTGCACCAGGTTACTCAAACCCATAGTGGGAAGTATTTTAATATGGAATGTGTTGCCGTGAATAAAAAAGAGATACTTTCAGAAGCAAATAAACTGGTTAGCAACGGTTTGCGTAAAGCGGCTATTGATTTGTTACTGGAATACCTTGAATCTGATCCAAATTCATCAACCGTGCTCGGCACATTAGGGCGTGCATATCTTCTTGACCATCAACCTGAGAAGGCCGTTAACTATCTAAAGAGATCTTTAGAAGTCAGTCTTGGTGATAATACTGCCAACAACACATCTAAATACCAATCAGATGATTTCGATGATGATGACATGGCTTTTATTGAATTACAGGCGGATAAATTATTTGAGAAAGATTACAGCTTAGAAGTTGATGAACCTGCTCCACCTAAAAACAAAAAAACACGAAAACCTTCAAATAGTAGGCCACTATTAAGTATTTCGTCACTGAAGGCGCGAAGGAGTCAACCTAATAATAACAAAAATATTCAAATTACAAGTCAAGGGAGGAGAAAATCCTCTCTATCT
>JAJRTX010000119.1 GCA_021545665.1 Zetaproteobacteria bacterium | reverse complement strand
TGCTCATCCGCTCGATACGCGCTGCATCATGAAGTAAATTAATCAATGTCGATTTAAAATCATCACGATTATCACCAGTCAGAGTATGAAGATCCTTTAGCAACAAGCCACAGAATGGTGCTCGTAGCATAGCCAGCCAGTGAATGCGGTCAGCGGGTTGTATCAATGCGCAACACAGGGAAAGCAAATCCTGTATCACCGGCCTTTGTGCCAGCCGATCAATTTCAACTGCCTTGTAAGCAAGCCTGGTGTCCTTGAGCTGGCTGATAATTTCTGTCAGATGACTTCTGTTGCGAACCAGAACGGCTATCTTGTCTGTGGGCGCCTGTTGCCGGGCATTCAGTATCAGCTCGATAAGTTGCTGAGCCTCAGCCTGATCATCTTTCCCAATATATGGGTATATCGTGACAGCCGGCCCGGGCTGCAGTGGCTTGTATGCACTGGAGGACGCATAGCTGACCGCACCCAGTACTTTGTTGCTTTGCAGCGGGAAAATATTCGGAAAACTTCTATTTACCCAGTCAATAATTCCCTGTTGTGAACGGAAATTTACCGACAGGCTTAATGGCGTCAGCTCAATATCACCCAGTCTGCCCTGCCAGGCATCGATGAACAGGCCTACCTCGGCCTCACGAAAACGATAGATAGATTGCATCGGGTCGCCCACCAGAAACAGGGTTCGACCATCGCCCTTCTCCCAACCAGCCGTGAGCCTGCGAAACAGTTCAGACTGGTTCAGTGACGTGTCCTGAAACTCATCTACCAGAAGATGTCGCAACTGGTAGTCAAGCCTCAGTGCCAGGTTAGTGGGACTCTGTTCATCACCCAGTGCCTGTTTGGCGCGCAGGGCCATTTCAGCAAAATCGACCTGGCCATGCTGACTGAAAACCAGTGTAAGGTGAGTAGCTGAGCGCAAAAGCACCCTGAACAGCGCATCAATCACTTGCCACTGCTCATCCGTATAGACCGGGTCTGGCAGACTTCCCAGCGCTGCCAGGTTTCTTTTTAGCTCCTCGTCATCCTGTAGAGATTCCAGCAGGGATTTCATATCCTGCTTCATCTGTTTATACGTTACTTTCGACTGTTCGTCTGGTGCATCTTTTTCTGTTAGGAAACCCGTTCTTTTGGAAATACCTCCCGGTTTCCGCCACTCACCGCTGGTCAACAACAGATCACTCAGGGCCAGCCATTTGTCCAGGTCTGCAACGCACGCAGAAGGCATTCCCTGTAAATCGCGGCAACAATGCAGCGGATGTTGTTCAGGAAGATTGGTGGCTGCAAAACGGGCAAGCTCTGGAAGCCTGTCGGAGAGTTCATGAGGCAAGACATGCTGCAGATCTTGCAAGGCCTGCTCCACGATACGTGACAGTACATCCTCGATTTCAGCGCGTTGTAATCTGGGGTGCTTCGGGTCTACCACATGACGTAACCAGTGATCGCGTCGCGCCAGCATGTTTGCAACAAGGTTTTGCAACTTGTCCATCTGATTATCAAGGTGTCTTAGTAACAGGACGAGTGCCTCAGACCATTCATTACCGGCTTCCAGTTCCTGCAGCATGGCCTGCGCAGCTTCCTGATACAGGCCAGATGCATCTTCTGCTATGCCAGGTACCACACCAAAACCTGACAGTAACGGCATCTGCCGTGCCAGTTCCAGACTCAATGAATCAATTGTCTGTATACGCATACGTGCAGGGCTGTCCAGCAAACCCCAGGTTTTTTGCCTGTCCTGCTCCAGGGCCGCGTGTGCAAGCTGCACCGTTAGTCTGTCATGTGTGGACTCGGGTTCGTGATTATCTCTTGCCAGAATCAAGGCCTGCAGAATACGTTCACGCATTTCACTGGCCGCTTTGCGTGTGAAGGTAATGGCTGTAATTTCTTCCGGATGATCGACACAGGCCAGCAAACGCAAGTAGCGCTGGGTGAGTAAACCTGTTTTACCGGATCCGGCCGGGGCCTGCACAATAAATGAGGCATCCGGGTTAAGTGCCGATTCACGCGCCCGGGCATCACTGAGCACTTTAGCCTTACTCACCCCCGTCACCCTGTTCATCGTCACTTAAACCCTGCTGTTCATTAATACGACACAACGCTGCGAGCTGGCAATAACTTGATACACAGGTGACGCTGCCTTTTTTTGGATTGACACTGGCATCACCATTACCAAATTCCTTTGCCAGCCTTTCAATCTCCTGCCTCCACTCATCCAGTACGGCAGGCCACTGTTGCGTTGCATCTTTAAGTTGTCTGCTTTTCGATGGCAGATCAGGGATTAAATCACTATTTTGCACAACACCCTTGAAGGCCAGATCGCCGGGGCGTATTTGTCCAAACAGAACGGCTGCTATATCACCACCTTCTACCACACTGTACAAAGGTAACTGCGGATCATTGGGACGCTCACCAAACCAGTCTCCCGGTGAGACCTTGCCTGTTTTATAATCGATAATGACCTTACGTCCATCATCCAGTTCATCTATACGATCAATCCAGAGATTAACGCCGACACCGTTAACTACCGTATCTATTTTCTTTTCAAAAGAGCTGACTGTAAACGATGAACGATTCTTCTCTATTGCCAGCCATTGCAGGGTTATATACGACAACCTGTCTGTCTCAACCTCACGGAACCGGTTGTGGAGTAACTGAGGAAACTGATTTTTATTTGTCTCAATTACCATTTCAACCTTTTCTCTGACAATTTCGTCAAGTTGCCCCTGAGACATGTCCAGTAAGTGTTTCTGGTCTTTTACATCTTGCCAGAATATCTGCAGAACCGAGTGCAACAACTTGCCTCGCTGCATCGCATCCAGTCCTGAATGTATACTGTCCATAGACCGGGCCCCGAGCCGGAGTTCGGCAAAAGCACGGAACGGGCATAATGACTGATATTTAAATATGGCACTTCCACCGGATGCCTGTTGTAGTGACAGAGAGGGAACCTCATCCGTATCCTCCTGCTCCAGTAAAGAACTTTCACCTATCCGATCACGCCAGCTTTGACCGCTCCAGAGTTTAAGTTCCTGTTCCTGCACTTCAGGAAAACCTGTTATCAATGGAGCTGGACGTAACGGCTCCTCTGTACTCTGCTTCGGGTAACTGAATACGACTTCAGCCGCAGACCTGGATAGCCGTTCTGTAATACCCCTGGCCACCATCAGTTCACGTGCCTGAGTTGAATGCGGCATGTTATGCCTGAGTTGCAGTGCTGATGGAACAAATGGATCGGGGCGAGGTGATGGTGGCCATGCATTGTCATGCAGACCCATTACCCATAAATGATCAAACCTGAGTCCGATAACCTCGTATAGACCTAATATCTGAACAGGGGCATCAGATGATTGCGGCTGAAATATTCGGCTACTGGCCATATTGTTTATTCTGGCCAGGGCGGTTACAAATGAAAACCTGCCTGCTATCGCATCCAGTGTACCGAAATCAATTAATAATTTTTTCCATGCCTCGGCAATCTGGTATTCATGGCTGGATAGTGCTCTGCCATAAGCCCAGCCCGCACCATTCAGCCATTTGCCAAACCATACCGCCCATTCATTGGCGCTGGCTTGCTTTGGACAGGTTTTCTGTAGTGCTTTCAGCCCAGCAATACGTTGCAGCAACGCTGATGCTGCAACTGCACCGGCGTGCTCAAGACTGTTATCCGTATCGACTGGTTCTGTAACCAGGCGGGCAAGATAGTGCAATGTTGACAGTGTTACGAATGGCTCACCCCGTTGACGCAGTTTTGCCTCCAGGCGTGAATAGTCTGCGGCCTCATCTACAGCACCAGCGAGCCAGGGTGAGCGTAAGATACTACTCACTTCTTCTGCCGTAGACTCATTTCCTGCCAATCCCAGTATTTGTACAGCAAGTCTGATCAGGGCATAACTACCCAGAGGCTGCCCGAGAGAAATATTCCAGGGTAAGGTTATGTTTTAGCTGTCAGGCAACACTTGATCAGGAACCAGAACACGCGCCATCGTATCCGTAAGAATAGTACGTGTAGCCGCCAAATCAGGCACTACAACACCAATACGGGCATCAGGATTTTGTTCCAGACGTCCTCGAACCCAGCAGCAGGCTTTTTCTATCTCTGACCGGGTGTCGGACGCTGCAATACGTACTGAGCTGCCTGCCTTTTCCCTGATCTCAACATGACGTACGGTCACACCGGCACCTGAAAGACATTCAGTCAGAAATGCAAGCACTGGAGTCAGTTCATCAAAACCTGTCCAGATCAGCTCGTTACCGGGTATCCAGATTTTGTTTCTGATCAGCTTATTCAACCGACCCGGAATACTACTCTCGATCAGCCAGTGATTCTCATCACAAAGATGTTCGAACTTATCTGCCCATTCTGCAAAAGCCAGGGTATCTTCATTCAGTGAGAAATCTGTTTTTTTACGTTGCAGGCACCAGTCCTGCATCAGTTGCCAGGCTTTCTGCGCACCTTTTGCCGTTGCCTGTGTTCGCAGTAGTGCCTGGGAATGCTGACCCAGTATCAATTCCCAAAGATGTGACTCCTGATCAGAGGTTAGTAATTGCATTGGATATTCAGGCAGACCTGCTAACGCGACTTCTTCCCAGCTACGAAACAACCAGGCTTTTACCGATAGTACATCCGGCGTTTGCCACGCTTCCATACCCTGTATGCGCATTTTATGCTCAAATTCACTCAGGATAGAGCCGGCCAGGCGACTGCTACCTGTAATCAGGGTAGTACCATTACCAATAGTGGATATCAGTTCATCGCGGCTGATAGCTTGTTGTTCAGTCATGTATAACCAGGGCCAGTAAGATACAAATATTATTAGTATAAACAGCTATATCATACACTTTGGTGCCTGTGTTTGCCTCGCATTATTTGTCAATTATCAGGCTCCAGGCTGACGTACAGGGTTGCACACACGAATGCCTGCCTACCTTCATTCTGAATATCCATCAGGGTAGACGATATTTCATGCCACCTGCATTATATGTCTAATCAATTTCTCGTAATACTTAATGGCCAGCTACCGTGCCTTTGTATCTGTTAATACCCTAACCACGATTAACAAACAGGACCTGTTTGTATTTTACAAAATGTAACAATTACAGGATTGAGCCACACGCTTATTGTTATGCAACTAACAGTACATAAATGCACTCTCTGAATCCGCTCGGTATATACAGCGCGCCGGAAGACCAATGATCTGTTTCTGATGGAATTATTTTACTTTGATAATCTTCCAGACCAACCCTTCTGTGTTAATTGTCACACACGTAATACCCGAGTAATTAGTTAATAAAGTATCTATTAGCACATAACATCATTAGCTTTTTTCAGAAACACGATTGTCATAATATTGCTTTTACAGATAGAATGGATTTGTATTTTGAATTACATAAATTCTGAATAAACAAACCTGTTAATCAAGGATAGAAATATCGGTTAAATATTTTACGGGAAAATGGATGCCCTTTGCTGTTTAAACCAACATGCATATTTGTTATTTAATATGATAAATATTCTGTAGTTTTATTGAGGTGATATATGTCTTGCTCCCATATACAGGGTTGTGAACTTTTTATTCAATTCGCACTGAATCCCGCGCTGGAAATATGGAAAAAACACTACTGTAACGTAGGCAATACCAATTGCGCACGATACAAACTTTCCAATGTACATCAGGCTGTTCCAATGACACTACTCCCTAATGGAGAACTACTTCGCGTGGTTCGTTCTGATGAGCAGCTTGGAACCACGGCTCTGTTCAATTCTATTGCCAAACATCGCACCCGAATGGTTCGCTCACTCATCCATACCGGCGTTAATATCAATTCCAGTAATCTGGAGGGTACAACACCGCTAATGGCGGCCGCCGAAGTTGACTCAGAAGAAATCGTAAAACTGCTACTTGAAAACAAAGTTGATACGAAACTGAAAAACATACATGGACAAACTGCTTACGATCTCGCTGTCGAACAGAAAAACTCTAATCTGATTAGCCTTTTATCAAGTTACTGATAAAACAAGTCAAGAGGTTTAATAAATGACTACTTTTCTTCCCTGGTGGTTCACTGCCATCTCATTAGCCTTTGTCACTATTGGCTTTTACCTGACGCTACATCGGCCACTTGGTGTGTCGGGTAGTTGGGCACGCATCATTATGTGGAAAAATGACAAAATTATTCAGGAAGCTGAAGCACCGTTCCGAAACAATCCTAAAATGCTTAAGGATGCACTGATGGCAGCCACCATTAAGGAATTTGGACAAAAAGAAGTAATGGAATATATCGAATCCAGACACAAACACGTTGATACGAAAGCGTCGTCCAGTCCGGTAGCCAGCATGCCGGTTAGCCGCACTCCCTGGACTGCCCATCTTCTGTTCCTGGCCATGCTTGTTCTGGGCGGACTGATTGGCGCCGCGATAAGAGGTGATATCCAGATACAAACCAACCTTGGCCCGGTGCACACTAATCTGTTTGGTCAGGGAATGGGGGCATTGATGATGCTTTTTTTTGGTGGCCTGATGGTAGGGTTTGGCACCCAGATGGCAGGTGGATGTACGTCGGGGCATGGCCTTAGTGGTGTGAGTCGACTGGTTCCCGCCAGTATTATTGCCACGCTTGTATTTTTCGGCTCTGCCATCCTGTTTTCAATGACCGCACACTACATGGGAAGCTGATTATGCAAACCGGATCAACACGCGAATACCTGTATTACTCCCTGTTCGGGCTGGGCATGGGCATGACACTCAGTCTGGGTGGCCTGACTGACTTCGGCGAAATTCACTCACTGTTCATTCTGCAGAATATTCCTATGCTACTAGTGTTTGTTGTCGCAATCGGTCTTAGCATGCTGGGTTTCATGATTATCCTGCGTGGTAAACAGGTTGCCAAAAAACCCTTTACCAAAGGAACCCTGCCGGGTAGCGTACTGTTTGGTGTAGGCTGGGCGCTCACCGGAGCATGCCCCTCTATAGCACTGGTGCAACTAGGTGAGGGTAAAATTGCAGCCGTAATGACGATTGCAGGCATTCTGGCTGGCGTATGGATGTACCGAAAAGGCACTGCAACCATGTTTCAGTTCGATACCGGAATCTGCGGTGAGGAATAAGACTATCGATCGACAGATCAAGGTTGAATAAAGTCACCAGCTAACAATATAGTGACAGGAAAGCTCAATACAGGACAGACATAGCCGGGTCGATATACACATCGACCCGGGCTCGCCTTTTATTCATCAAATGCCGTACCCATTGGCATTCTTTTTTACTTCAACCGACCCAGCACCATGACTTCGACGCGACGATTCTGTTCCCGGCCTTCCTCGGTCTGGTTGCTCGCAATTGGCTGGCTGCCACCTGCACCCACAATCATGATCTTGGCTGGATCTACACCTGCCTGAACCAGGCTATCACGTACAGTTTTTGCGCGTTTTTCCGAGAGTTCCTGGTTTTTCTGTTGATCGCCAACATCATCAGTGTGGCCAATTACTTCAATATAGACTGCTCTGGTCAACTTCTCCTTCGCTTCCATTTCGTTTTTAGCCAGTACCTTTTTACCCCGCATCGTCAACTTGCTGCTCCAGGGTGTAAATAGTGCTACGCTCGGGAATCGCATGATATCCAACGCACGTGCTTCACCAAACACAATAACTTCTACACGACGATTTGTTGCACGACCGGCATCTGTGTCGTTCGAGGCAATCGGCTCTTTTGCTCCCAGACCAATAACACGTAGTTTGGCAGATGATGTGCCCGTCTCTATCAAATAATCGCGCACTGCCTCAGCGCGTCGTTTTGACAAAGCAACGTTGTACTCGGCTTTACCTGTGCTATCTGTATGGCCAACGATAACGGCAGCATAAGCCTGTGCCAGCTCCGGCTTGATCTTGGCACGATAGGATTCCAGGCTTTTCCTTCCCTCTGCAGTAAGTTTTGCGCTGTCGAATGCAAACATGGATGCCGCTGGAATGACAATCGCAACATTCATACCAGTGGATTCACCCTTTTTACTGGTCACCGGTGCTTTAAGAATGACGCCATCGCAACCCACTATGACTGCATCGGCAGGTTTCCAGTCGGACGTACGAACACATGTTCCAGAGCTGGAACGTGCGATGCCACCATCTGAAGCGACGACGTAACCTGGTAACGTTTCACGGTCGGTACCGGCGTATGCTGCACTGACGACTAATAATGCCGATACAATAAATCCGGTAATATGAAAATGAACACCTGTTTTTCTACTGAACATAGTTAGCACTCCTTGAATATATTGACTCCGAAAATGTCTCTACAACTGTACGGCAAACTTTACAGCAACATAGATATTTTATCTACACACCAAAGCGCACAACAGCTTAAGTGTAAACACATATGATCGATGGTACGCGGGCAAGTTCATAACTGCCACATGTCGTGATCCTGATTTTAATACTGTGCAAAATCCCATGTTTTTACAGATGTTAAAAATTTGCGTCATCTGGTCGCGTATCAGGGCCTGCGACTCACTTAACCACAATCAATATTCTAATCAGAAGAAATAAAGGACGGCATCGATAGCTGAGCTTATGCATGCCACTTTCGCAGGGATAACCCGATTACTGAGGGCCAGTGCTAGTTATCGTGCAAAGAAAAAGGGCCTGGAGAAGTTATATCCAGGCCCCTGGTTTCTATTTTGATTTGGTAGCGGGGACAGGATTTGAACCTGTGACCTTCGGGTTATGAGCCCGACGAGCTGCCAGACTGCTCCACCCCGCAACTGGTGTGCGCATACTAACGAGGTAGCGCGTTTATATCAAGTGTTTTTATGTTGAAATTGAAACTTTCATCATTGTTAACGACCCGTCTCACCGATTAAACGGTGAGGAATACTGGCACGCTTCTGCCGGCCTGTCTCGCAGAACCCTGATGGGTTACACCAAAGAACCTTACAGGTTCATTATGGATACCCTAACCGCCGTTACGGCGATTCAGGGCAATTGTGTTGTCTCATAGAACCCAGAGGGTTCATTATGAGTACCCCACCCATTCCGGGTCGGGGCAACCCTACCCTTCGGGTCAGGGCACCATGGCCTCCGCGACATAAGCACATCCATGTGCAAAAAAAAACGGGCGCCAGGCGCCCGTCAGATTCTACTAGTCTTTATTATTGTTTTAAATCAACAATCAAGGCTTGATGTAGTAATAGCCCTTCTGCTGCAAATCAGCAAGCTGTGCAACACCTGATGGGATAATCTTGGCGTTCAGGTTGATTTTGTTCTTATCAATCTTCTTGCCACGAATAGTGTTAGCACAGATCTGGAACTTAACGCCACGGTTAGCCAGCTTCTGAATGGTTTCTTCGAAGGTGTGTCCCTTCTTGTCTTTAGTACCATCTACCAGTGAGAAAGCACCTTTACTGTGTGTAACAACAATGATTTCAACATTCTTGTCGCCCAGTGCATTCAGGTGGTTTTTAACATTACGGAATGCGCCGTACGCACTATCGAGATTGTTTACATGGTATGCCACTTTCTGCTGCATATAACCATTTTTTGCAGGTTTCAGGTTCTGCTGTCCACCACCACAAGCAACTAATGAAGCACCCAGTACAACTGTAGTCGCAACCAGGGCAATACGTTTAATCTGACTCATACAAATCACTCCTCCAAATCTTATAAGTAATATTTTGTTAACAGTATTACTTAGTGCAAGTTATATTCCATATTCAAGAGATGGGTATAATTATATTATTATCTTTAATTATCATTGTGTTAGATAAACATTAGTACATTTATTTATTTAAATAAGCTAATTTAAGCCTCCTTTTTATGTGCATGTTGCATTATAACTTATGCAATTTTCATTGTTTTTTGCAATGCTTAATTGGTCTCATCATATCGGCGCAGTTTGCGCCACAGGGTTGTCTTGTCGATACCTAAAATCTGGGCGGCCCGGGTCTTTTTCCCGCCGGCACACTCCAGTACATGCTGGATGTACTCCTGCTCCAGCGTCTCCAGAGACACAAAATCTTCATCCGGGAAGCGCATAACATCACTGTCTGATTTCTGTGTTCCCTGGACACCCCCGGCTTCAGGCCAGCTCAGCACGGGCCCGTCTGCAAGAATAATACAGCGCTCTACAACATTACGTAGTTCACGTACATTGCCATGCCAGTCGAATTCATAAAGATGTCTCATCGAGACTGGATCGAAGCCCTGAATACGCCTGTCGTATCGTTCGGAAAACGCTTCCAGGAAATGCTCTACCAGAGAAGGTATGTCCTCACGACGTGAGTTCAGTGGAGGAACATATATATTCACTACGTTAAGGCGGTGGTAAAAATCATGACGGAAATCACCACTCGCGACCATTGCCGCCAGATCACGATTGCTGGCCGCAATAATACGGATATCAATTGCAATCGGTTCAGTGCTGCCTACACGGGTGACTCGCTGGTTCTCGATAGCACGCATGAGTTTGACTTGCATCGTGTCCGATATATTGCTGATTTCGTCAAGAAAGAGAGTCCCGCCACTGGCTTGTTCCATCAGCCCTCTTTTTCGCTGTGTTGCTCCGGTAAAGGCACCTTTTTCATGCCCGAATAATTCACTTTCCAGCAAGGTCTCAGTCAATGCACCACAATCTATAACGACAAAGGGCGCATCACGGTTAGGACTGTCATCATGCAGGGCACGCGCTACAAGTTCTTTTCCGGTACCGGAGCCACCTTCGATAATAACGTTGCAGCGCACATCTGCCACTTTTTCGATAGTAGAAAAAAGCGTTTTCATCACCGGTGTATCGCCAATCATACCGAATCGGTTTCGTTCCTGTCTGAGCTGTCGTTTCAATAAACGGTTCTCGTCCTTAAGCTTGACAGACTTCTGGGTACGTTCGATGATCAGCCTGAGCTCGTTAAAATCGAATGGTTTTTTAATAAAATCTGTGGCCCCCAGCTTCATCGCTTCCACTGCGTTCTCTACAGAGGAATAGCCCGTCATAACCAGCACCGGCAAGTCCTTGTCAATCTGGCGCAGCGTAGTCAACAGTTCAAAACCTGTCATCCCGGGCATACGCAAGTCGGTTATAACCAGGTCCGCACCGTTTTTATTCACTTCATCAATTACATCCTGACCTGACTGAAATGTCATGCATTGTATATCGCAGCGATCACAGTGCCTTTGCATAACAGAACAGGTTACAGGGTCATCATCAACAAATAGCAATTTCATATTCATTTTTCCGAATTATCAAGCCATACTGCGCAATTGTGTTGCTTCTCCTGACGCTGAGCCAGGTACTACTGGTAATTCAATGCATACTAACAAACCGCCATCCGGGCGATTTTCCAATGTAATAGTGCCTCCGTGTTTGTTAATAATTCCATAACTGACTGACAAACCGAGTCCTGTCCCTGTACCTTCCGGTTTAGTCGTAAAGAATGGACTGAATACCCTGGCGAGGTCTTCCTTGCTGATCCCCTTGCCCTGATCTGTTATTTCTATATGTACCTTGCCCTTTGTATCAAGACGAGCCAGAACGCCAATGATTGAATCAATATGATACTCATGTATTGCATTAATCAATACATTGATTAATACCTGCTGCAACTGTGCTGCATCTCCAACCATCACCAGAGGATGATCAATATTCTTCTCCAGGTTTATATTTGAGGTTTCCAGTCTATGATTGAAAACAGCCAGCGTACTATCAAGTAACTCCGCCATATCAAATTCTTCTGAACGGGGTTCTGTTTCACGTGCAAAATTCAGTATCCCC
>JAJRTX010000118.1 GCA_021545665.1 Zetaproteobacteria bacterium | reverse complement strand
CTGTGTGATTCACAAACACTGTCACTGTGTTTACGCATGCGGTTGCGATAAAATCTTTTAAGAGCGTCTATTCTTCTATTTCACTCAGGATGTATGCCGAAGAGCCTTGTCAGGCTATTTTAGTACTGAATTTCCTTGAGCCAGGCCAAGGCCATCTGTCGGCAATAGTCTTGCATACTTTTAATATATTTTGGGGTTTGGCTGCGTAGCCTGTTAATGCCTGAATTGCCCAGATACTGACATTCGCTATCACCTGTTTTTATCCAGTCTTCGATAATATGCTCTTTTACTTCGACATGAAATTGAAGTCCATATTGTCCATGACCAAGACGGAAAGCCTGTGCCGGGACATCCGGGTGGGTTGCAGTTAAAATCATGCTCTCGGGGATAGAGAACGTTTCACCATGCCACTGGAATACCGTCAGACCATGCTGCATCAGTGAAAATAGCGGATCGGTTTCCGATTCTGATGTCTGGTAAACCGGAAACCAGCCCAGTTCCCGAACCGGAGATGTCAGTATCTCGGCCCCTGCCGCTTTCGCGATCAGTTGCGCACCCAGACAAATACCGAGCATGGGCATTCCATCCTTGATTGCTTTTTCAAGCCAGACCAGTTCCTTACGGATATAGGCTGTTTGTATGTCGTTGGCGGATTGCGGGCCGCCCATAATGATTGCTCCATTTATGTGATCGCTTGAATCCGGTAACTTATCACCTTGATCCAGATGAACCGTTGCCAGCGTATGACCTGCTGCAAGCAGTACATCGGCAATCAGGGCCGGAGGCTCGATATCCAAGTGTTGGAGTATTAGAAAATGCATAGGCGCTAGCCTAACGGGAGGAATCTATGTTACAAACTGCCTATGAATCCAACTGAGATAGTGGCGCACAATAATCTGGATACAGGGACTTCATTATGAGCTGTGTTCTGGTTCCATGTGCTACAGGTGTGGAAGAGATCGAATGTATTGCGGTGGTTGATATATTGCGGCGGGCGAATATTCAAGTTTGTCTGGCCAGTTTTGATGGTGAATCGGTTACAGGTCGTTCCGGTATCACTATTGCTGCTGATGCAGCGCTGGCCGATGTCAAAAATGATAACTGGGATATGGTGGTACTGCCGGGTGGTCTGCCCAATGCTCATTTATTGCGTGATAATATCCATGTGAAAGCAGTGGTTCAGCGTTTGTTTGAACAGCGTAAATTGATTGCAGCCATCTGTGCCGCCCCGATTGCATTGGCAGCTTACGGCATTACAGAAGGGCGAAATGTGACATCCTATCCGGCTTTTCAGCAGGAAATGACACAACTGGCCTCCTCATCCGTATATTCTGATGAAGCGGTGGTTGAAGATGATTTCCTGATTACCAGTCGCGGAGCGGGAACTGCCGTGGCCTTTGCTTTGCGACTGGTGGCCAGATTATGCGGCGAGGAAAAAGCAGAAGAGATCAGGGTTTCTATTCTCGCCTGAGTTTCACCACAGAGAATATCTCCTGGGGAACAAAGCACGCGAAGAAAATAACAAATAGCCTACTTCGTGGTGGAGTTATTTATGTGATTATCACGGCGGTGCCGCTGGCACTGACCA
Source organism: Zetaproteobacteria bacterium (assembly GCA_021545665.1). The sequence goes on along the minus strand of JAJRTX010000118.1, from coordinate 2,085 downwards.
TCATCATACTGCCGTCTTTGCCAACCACTTCGTAATCAATATCAATACCGATCACAGCATTGGCATCCAGCTCAGCAGCGCGTTGCTCAAGCTCGGAAAAGGCGATTTCCCGTGCCTTGGCCAGTTCTTTTTCATAGGCGCCGGATCGCCCTCCGACAATATCCCGAATGCCAGCGAACATATCGCGGAAAATATTGGTTCCCAGAATAGCTTCACCAACAACGATACCTTTGTAATCTGTGATACTTTTTCCTTCTATATACGGGGTTGTACTCAGTAGCATGGTGATCTCCTTGAAAGTTAGAATAAAGTTTCATTTGGGTGTGGTGATAGTCCCAGGGGTCAAGCTGTTCTCAATCTTTATCGTCAGCCAACCCTTTCAGCTATCTCCGATTGCGCGTGCTCTCCTGTTTTACTCTCACTATTTTTACTGACTGGTGTGATGGCCGTGTCGATATAGTTAGCACTATCAGGATCGGCAAAGATTTTCTTTTTTATGCGGTCATATTTGAAATGCAGCTTAAGCATCCTGCCATGACTGCGGATGGTTTCTGCCACTCGCCGTGGATAAAAAATGAAAGGATTTTCAACAGGAAGGGTGGGGCGACGGTCACGGCGGTATTTTCTACGAAAATATCCGCCTTCTACCGGGTGGACGCCCTCATATTTATAGCAGTAGTGAAACCACCAGGCCATGAACGTGACTTTACTGATGCCGGTGTTACCGACATATGCTCGTTTCATAATAGTTTCAATGTGTGTATCAGTATAATAGATATCCCAAGCTTGCTGAAACAGGTTATGCCATTCTGCTTTGGACATATTTTCGTGTTCTGCCGTGACATGACAGAGGTCATACTGGTTCATGTCTGGCTCCATCCAGACACCCTTTTCATAAAGCAGTTTATGATCCATGGAACCGGGCAAGGGTGTCAGGTTGGAAAAATAGAGCAGATCAACAGGTAATTCTTTCTGAATAGTTTTGATGTCACTAATTAAACGTTCGCGGTTGTCATTTGGAAAACCCAGAATATACCCGGCCACGGTGATCACATGTTCTTTGCGCCAGGCCTGTAACAGTTTGCGATATTCCTTGATATTATTCTGGCCTTTTCTTGCTGCTTTCAGATTGTCCGGATTGATCGCCTCCAGTCCGATAAATACCTGGGTAGTGCCAGCTCTGCCGGCCTTTTCAATAAAACCCTTGATACGATGACACATGGTATCGACCTGCAGAGTTAAGCGGATATCCATATTTTCCTGCTCGCGCAACATAATGATGCGGTCAAAAATAGGCTCCCAGTCTTTATTGCGGGCGAAATTGTCATCCGTGATAAAAAATATTTTGATGCCCTGAGCAGCATTTTCCCTGATTGTTTTTTCAATATCATCTGCCGAGCGACGCCTGGATTTGCGCCCCTGAACATTAATAATAGTACAAAAGCTGCAAATGAACGGGCACCCTCGCCCGGCATCCACACTGGTTGAAGCATTGATCGAACGTTTTAGCATTTTAGCAGGTAGAAAAGGTGTCGGAACAGCTTCAATGGAAGGTAGATCGTTTACATATTGATAAATTGGTTTCATTTTTCCCGCAAAGGCATCCTTGAATACCTCGTTCAGCCGACCCTCGGATTCACCGGAATATAAGGAGATGCCAATATCCAGCGCCTGCTGAATATCATCGGGAATTTCAGACAGCATAGCCAGGCATCCACTGACATGAAAGCCGCCGATGCATACCTGGATGCCTGCCTTACGAAACTGCCTGGCCATGTCCATAGTGTGGGGGAACTGGTTCGACTGAACGCCGGTAAAGCCGACAAAACCACCTGCTTCAGACTTTTTGATCTCTCCGATAATCTTTTTGATTGGGATGCGGGTATTGGTTTCATCATAAGCACTGAGTTTTATTTCTACATCATCACCCAGCACATGCCGTTCGGCGATATCTTTACTCAGGCCATATATTGCAGCCAGTGTATTCGATGGAATCAGTGAGCGCGCCCACTGGATAACATAACCTTCATCGTCATAACGGGATGGCTTGATCAATACAACGAGGAAGTGCTTTTCTGCTCCCAT
>JAJRTX010000117.1 GCA_021545665.1 Zetaproteobacteria bacterium | reverse complement strand
TGCTATCCGGCCAGTACATGCTGGAGCAGACATTCTATCTTCCCGTCCAGGCCATGCACGACCCGGAAAAATCGCCCTTGCGGATTCTGGAAGAAATCACCGGACGCAGTCTGGCCGAAGTCGCCTGACGGGCGAAAGCACATCCTGGTCCGTAGGTGTAATTAGCTGATAACAGCTTATCGAGTTTCACCCCAGCCAGCTGTCATCAGTTCGGTAAAGTCCCTGCGTGAAAGCACCTCCGAGCAATCCCGCCAGTCTTTATCGGAGGGTGTCATTGTCGCGGTATAACGCAAGTCAAAACCATTGGCTTCTTTCTGGGCATTTATATATTCATCCATTTTCTCACCCATGGTTTCGATGTTTTCAATCCATTCATCTTTTATCGTATCTGGAAGTGAGCCGAACAGGTTGTAGCGATCCTGCATGCGTTCAGAGAGACGTTCATAGACTTTTTCATCAACAGTCTCTTCATTGACTAAGTTGAGCATGTCGACTGTTTTACGTGTCTGACCAAAGCGTTTGATTCGGCCTATGCGTTGTTCCAGTTTTGTCGGGTTCCAGGGCAGGTCAACATTAATCAGAGCACCGAGGGTTTGCAGGTTGAGACCTTCACAGGCGGCATCGGTTGCGACCATAATGGTTAGCTGGTGTTCAGCTACCCTGTTTTTCAGTGACTCACGTTCTATGTTTACGCTATCACATTTCTGATAAAGTCGGCTGCGGCCAGCACCTGCATATAAACCAACGGCCTGTTCAGGATAGCGACTTGCCAGTGAGTCTGCTATCCACTTTGCTGTATCGTAATACTGACTGAAGATAATCACGCCGTAATCGATCCATTTTTCTTTTTCAAGATAATGAATCACCGCATCAAGTTTGGGGTCATCAGAAATATGCTCGAGGCGGGCGATCATGCGTTCGAGAACGGCGCGTTCTTCCTGGCTGTCTACGGCTAATTCGATTTCCTGTTCGTCATTTTCTTCTTCCAGTGTGCGGCCTGCCAAAAGCATTCTGGCAGTACTCAAGCCTGCTGCAATACTGGAACAAATTCTTTGCTCCATCAGGTTCTTCATAAAGCCACTGCCTTTGCCGCTCCTGGCCAGGGCTTTACCGAAATTGCGCGCCTCGGCATAGGCCTGACGGAAGTCTTCACTGGTTCTCAATGCCTTGTTTTCAAACAGGCTGTTAAACAGATGTACTTCCTTGGAGAGGTTTCTGTCCGGGTGAACATCGACCCCAATACGGGGCAATAGATCCGCATCCTCAAGTGAGACCCGTTTACGCAAAACTATATGCCTGACAAACGGGTTTTCCCGCTGAAAGAAGCTGGCGCCTGCTATGTCACGGTATAGTTCATCTTCAAGAACCTCACGGGTTTCATCGGTCAAATCTGTTAATGGGCGTGATACTTCCCATTCATGGCCAAGGCTTAAATCCTGGCGAATGGCGCTGAATAATCGGCGGGCGCGTTGCTCCTGAGTTGAGTCCACCATCGGCAGCGGTGAGCGGAGCAGTTCCCAGGCAAAAGTCGGTTCGTTAACTTCCTGTTCGCCGGAGAGAATGGGCAGTACCTCATTGGGGCGGTGCCATTTGGCAAAATCATTGCCCAGTACAAAATTACCACGGCCCTGATGCAATATACCCATCAGATCCCATAAATCCTCTGGCCGGGTTTGAATGGGTGTGGCCGTACCTAAAATAACGTGATCAGAGCGTGCGGCGACTTCGCGCATAAATGCCAGCAGTTCATTAAACGTGCCCGCATTTTTGCCAAAGCCTTGCCGACTGCGTGCTTTGTGGGCTTCGTCGAGAATGGTCAGCCCATAACGCAGGCCCAGCAGGTAATCTTTTTCCAATGAATCACGCATCATTAAGCCGGTGGAGACAATGCCAATGCGTAATGGACATTTGGCAATATGCTCTCGTCCTGCGGGTGAAATGATTCTGTTGTCCGGGTCGAGCCAGACTTTCTTTTGGGTCTGCCAACGGGCACAGGGAATACCCAGCTTATCGATCATTTCAGTTTGCCACTGCTCACACAGGGTGGCGGGGGCAAAAATAATCACGGGTTTGCGTTTTTTGTTTTCCTTGTCATTTAACAGGCAAAGGCTTAAGGCTGCCGTGCCCATAGAAAGGGTTTTACCCAGGCCCACCTCATCCGCCAGTAATAAACGCACAATGCCATGATTGTGATAATGGCGTACGCATTCAGAAATAAAACCCTGTTGCCAGGGCTGCAATGAAAATCCCTGGCGATACAGCGGTGACTCAATCAGTGCCGCAGGGGCCAGATCATCGTCTTCATCAATTTCATCAAAGACAATCTCGCGCCGATAACCACGCCGGCGTACTTCTCGAATCACCGCATCGGGTAGTTGGCGTGCCGCATTCCACAGGAACTCAAATTCTTCTTCAATCCAGGCGACACCTTCCGGTGATTCATCTTCCCATAGAATTTCATAGTGGCGTTGCCAGCCACTGCGGGTTTCATTCATCGAACCGATAAAGCTCAGTTTGCGGCCATCTTCAAGCTCGATCACGCCTGCCTTGCCATGGAGAAACCCACAGATGCTATCAGGCGCGACTCGTATTACCTGACCATGTTTGCCCAGGAAGCTGTCAAGGCGACGGTATCTGTCTCTATTCAGCAGGGCTTCTGTTTCAATATCCTGCTCATTCCAGCGGCCTATCATCTTGGACTCACGCAGCTGGGCAATTTTGAGATCATCCGGGTGAATATCCACATTGCAGACAATTTTTACATCGGGAATCGCTTCCAGTAGCTCATTGGCCACCTCAAACAGGGAACTGGTAAAATATCCCGCTATGCGTTTGTAACTGCGCGCACCTTTAAAGTGACTCAATAAAAAAGAGTGGTCAAGTTGATGCGTGCGGGAAGAGAAGCGGCGGATGGGCATGAATGATAGCCTATTGTTTTTTCGGTTTCACACCGCCCCGCCGCCCGAGACCAAAACCGACCCGATAGAGATCGGGCATGTCAATTCGGCCATCCTTGCGCATCTCGAAAACACCCAATCGTAGCAGATCTTCCCGAACACCGTTCCACCCTTGCTCTGCATGCTCCGGAGGGAGAACATTATTGGCTATTGCCTTTTGAGGACCCTGTGGAGATATTTCTTGCCACTTGGACAGGATGTCCTCGAAGGCAATGGGCACAGTCAGTCCGGAAAGCGGTCTGAGGATGGGCCGGATCCAGGGATAGTCTTCTGCAAGCTCATTCACCCGGATCTCGGAAGCCTTCTGAACGCCTCGTTTGATGCTTTCATAATGCAGTGCAAAAGGATGACTTGGATAGCGATCGGAGGAGTCTTCTGCTGCTTGACGGATAGCTGCCAGAAAAGAGCGTGGCGAGGTGCGTCCCTGCCCATCGGCGAGATGCCCTACCGTCCAGACATAGGGTACGCCACGACGGCGGTCACGGCCCATCCAGGGGCCTGCCAAAGACTCGAACAACGCCCGTTGAGATTTTGTTTCCCGCTTGAGTTCCTCGACGAGGGACCATTTTCCGTCCACGGATCTTGGTTCCGTTCCAACTGTATCTGTATATGTCTGACGCAGGCACTCTCCGTGGTTATCAGGTGCATTGAGCAAGTACTGCCATAGCAGACCATGTAAATCGTGACGCGCCCAGGTCAGCTCAGCCTTGGTTGCCAACAACTTGGATGCGTCCGGAAAGTCGATAACCCGTTCCAGTTGATCCTCACGCAGAAAAATCTTGGCGGATAATCGCCGATAAGGTTTGAGCCAAAGTGCGATCCTGAGCAGATCACGAACAATACTATCCAAGACCTGCCAGCGGTTGCTCAAACGATCCAGGGCATCGAACACCAGCAAACCATGCTTGTCCTCTGCCTGATACACCTGATCGGCACGAATGACCCTATTGACAACTGCTTCGGGATTTTCTTTCACCCAGGTTGCAGTATCGCGCCAGCTATCGGAGGGAACGTTTTCCTCAAGAACATTTCCTGTCCAGCGCGAGATGACAGCGCGCCATATCTGGTAGGCATCAAAGTCACGACCAAGAAGGCTGGCAAAGGTATCAGCATCCGGGTAAAGAGAGGGATCAGGTAATTCCTTGAAGCCAATCTGGATATCTGTTTTCTCCAGTTCAGGTATCTCAGCCCCCAAGTGTTGCCGTAGTGCTGTATCGGCAAGCGCGGTGGTCCACACCGACTTACCCACACCGCGAGTACCGATAACCAGCTGACTTTCCAATCGCAAGGCTTTGAGATGCGCAGGAGGAATATAAAGGTGTTCTATCGGAGGTGCAGAGCCATCATAAGAAGTGTCCTCAGGCAAGGCTTGAATAATTGCCTGCCGCACTTTGCCTGGATCAATCATTTACTTCATCCCTCTCGGTAACCACGCTGTCAATACCCTCTAGCAATGGCGCGAATACAGCATCCACATCGGTTTGATCGAGACCTGCCAAACGATCATGCACAGAATAAAGGGCTGAAAAGCCCCGGTTCCACTTGATTGCCCAGGGATAATGTGGCGCGGATACATTATGCTCATCAAAGCTGAAGTAATCGGCCTCCGGTTCGCCCGGTGGAATTTCATCATAAAGAAGCTCTCCAAACAAATCAGCGGCAGACTCGCGCAAGCGGTCGAAATAGTCTTTTCTGGTTTCGTCATCCGGGATCATCGCGCCGACCAGTTGTAAACGCTCGCGTATGGCTTCAACTCGACCGGCCTGTTGCCAATATTTGAACAGCAGACGGTATCCCGACCAGGTTTGATCACCATCGATCGCAAAGAGCAGTACCAGCGAAGCACCCAGATCAGTAACGCAGCTTGATGCCACCTCGTCGATTCCCGCACGGGAGTCGAGCAGAATGACATCGGGCTGCCATTCCTGCTCCAGGGCATTGATCAAACGCGCCAATCGCTGCGACCAGTTTTCAGACATACCATTCATGCCGGGTTTTGGCATCCACACGCGCCCCAGTTTTGACACATATTCTCCAGGGTTCTGACCATGCGAGGGGACAACATAGATTGTCCCATCATGCGACAATCCACTGGTTGCCACGAGATCCCCGAACACAGAATCGCCATTATCGACCAAGTCTTCCAGTAACCAGTCGGTAATGCCATATGCTGGCCGACGTTCCTCGGGGAGCAAGGCGGAAGACAAGCCAGGGGATTCCAGATCCAGATCCATGACCAGCACACGTTTGCCCGCTTGTGCAAGCGACCAGGCAGTGACAGCCAGGGCGGTTGATCGACCAACCCCGCCTTTTATGGAATAAAAAACAATACGAGGAACACCTTCCGATTCAGGCGCGATCTCACTCCAGTGGCTTTCAACCGCCAGTCGGTCTATAACCCGTACATTAGAAAATTCTTCCAGCATGAAGCCAGAAACCCCGGCGCGGGCAATATCCATGTCTTCTTCATAAAGAAACAATTCATCTGCCGGGTAAGCATGAGGTTGAAGCTGCTCGGTAAGTTCCTGCGAAAGGGTTTTGAGAAACTCGTCATGTTCTTCCTGCACAGATTCGTGGACAATAAGCCGTACACGACCATTGAGATCGCGGTTCAGAATAATTTCACCAAGCGCTTCGAGTTGCTCACTATGTCGTCGAAGCACTTCGGTTGTCTTCGGAATAATTTCATCAAACGTCGTCATATTAATCCATCCCGGGTGGCCTTGTTGATCATCTGCCGCACGGTATTGGCGCCAGCCTGGTGTGATTGTGCGCGCATTCGACCAAAATTGGATCTGTTTGCATAACGCTGAGACACATCCCAGTCTGAAAACGGGTTGCTGGCAGGCAGTGCATAGTGAGCGCCTCGAGGGTGACCACAGCGGTAAGTTTCGTATCGTGCCAAGATACCATTGGCATGTTTTCTATCCCGCTGATCTTGCGGCATATTATGGCCATGGTCAAGTGTCATACCAAAGGCAAGCATCAGGCACTTCAGTCCACATTCTGCCGCCAGGCCATAAAGATGATCCGCATTGGCCCATCGGTTGCTGGAAAACAATAATTCAGCGTCAAGCCAATGTCGATCATGTGCGTCTTTGAAGTCGGTATTCATATTTGTCATACCCTTACTGCCCAAGTGCGCGCATATTGCGCAGGCGCGCCCCGAGCACCTCGGCAGATTCTCGTGTCTGTTTTTCCGGTGCCTTTCTTTCAATAAAGCCAAGCATATCGATTAGCAATGGGCGTATTTCCATAAAGTCAGGTAAATCTGCTTGCAACTGACTAATAATGACTTGTGGTTCGGTTTCTGCAATGAGTTGCTGCAAACTGATAATCAAATGCCCAAACCAGCTTGCACCCAGTTCCGTGCTTTCGGTCAAGTCGCGGGATACAAACTTAGTAATACGTTTAAGCTGTGCTTTATTGGCGGTCATATTACCCATAACACGGGTATAGTCTTCTACGCGGAAGGCTTTGGCGAAGTTCTGGTAATTATCCAGTTTGGATGCGCCGGTGGTTTCTATATCCATCATGCGCAGGTAAAAGCGTTGTATGCCGGTGAGTTTCTGCCAGGTGTCGCTACTCAGCCCATCAGGCACCAACAAACTGTTTGCCGCTTCTGCTGCCTGTTGCACTATTTCATCCACCACGGTCACTTCGCCTCTCACACGAGGGCGCAGGGCAAAGCTGGTGACATCTTCACCACCAATATGGGTGTAAGCCGTGAGCACTTTTAAGGCGGCGGCATAACCGGCCATTTGCAGGTCAGAATCGTTAAATACCGGCTCGCCCATTTTGTCTTTTACTTCTTCATTGAGGTGCATCATAGTTTCGATTTGATGCTTAACCTCGGTGCGGACGGCGGGCAGGATGCGTTGCTTAAAGCCTGCATTTTCACCTGTGGGGCGTTTACGCAACATCAGAATAACCGTGCCTTGAACATAGCCGCCTTTTTTGAGTTCAGATGTTGTTTCAGTGGCAATATACCAGGCTGCTACCACTTGCAAACCAGCCGCCCAGAAAATACCGATCATGTCGGACCAAACACTTGTATCCTGGTGAGTAAACATGACACACTGCATACCATTACTTGGCATGTGGTCGGCCATAGCTGTATAGGCGTTTACCATTCCTTTACGGAAATCATCGCCAGAGCCCTTAATTGCTAAAGCTCGCCGTGAGTCCCAGACCCATTCATTGAAGGGTTTTGGCGGATTTCTTCTTAACCAAGCAATGAAATACTCAGTAATTTCATGGTAATGAACAGCATCGGCGTATGGTGGGTCAGTGATATATAAATCGTTTATGGTATTTATAGCATCTGATTCATGACTTGAAATAACAGAATTTGATGAAATATTTTCAGACTTGGCTATTGTGGCCTCAAAAAGGTCTCTAAATGCTGAAATTGATGCTCTACATCCATAATTATAAAATGTGTTTAATGCCATGTTATAAAAAACGTCCAAGGCTAAGTCGTGTCCTACCGCTGGTGACCAGCGTGACATTTTTGACTCTACATTTAGTATTCGGCATAAAACTATGTTGAAATAAGATTCATCATTATTATGCTTAAAATGCTTTCTTAACAATGCATTTATCAGCAGATGTCTAGGATTGAATATATGATGCCAATGAGTCCAGCCCCGTTCTCTGATCGGCTGATCTGTGTTATATCCTGATTCAATAGCCATATCTGGAACTAGGCCAGACTCCTGCCACTGTGCCAGATTTTCAGAAACGATGGCATCAACTTTATTTTCACGTTCAATATCGGCTTCAGAGACAGAAGTGAAAAATGTTTCCTGGCGAGACAGTTCCAGTGTTTCTTTTTTTATCCAGTGAATAGCATATAAACGCTCCTGAAAAATATCATCTGGTGCTGGTTTAAAATCTGATTTCTCCCATTTCCTTAACTGGTTTTTAGTATTTCCATCAGAATCTTTATAATCACCTCGTAGTGTTTTTATAGGCGTTTTATATGTCTTTCCATCAAGCACATATACCATCGCTCCATCTTGGATAGTTCCTATGTCTGCTTGTTGCATTTCTTCAGGTGAATTTGCAGAAATAACATCAATGTCAAATTGTTTTTTAGAATAGTTAGGTTGTAGCTTTGCGATGATCATCCTGTTTTTTGAAATAATCCAGCTAGGAGATAATGGAATCATCCAACCCGTTTCTGGGCAACGCGTTTCCAAGCAATAGATATAAGCTTTTGCTCTATTTCCGTTCTCGTCAGTTTCTATTCCTAATGATAGAATTTCATCGTTGACTGCTTTTGCAACCTGTTCTTGAGTTTGTGCAATTTGGTCTCGGCGCTCCTCTGAGGCTCCGATAACATTAAGAGCACCCCAGGTCAGCATAAGTGCGATTGGGTTTAGGTCAGAGGCGTAAATATCACAACCCAAACGAGCAGCTTCAAAAGGAATGGAGCCTCCACCACAAAATGTATCACCTAGTCGCGGTCTATGGCCATAGCGTAGAATCCCCAGTTGTTCTGTTAATTCCTGGTGAGTGTGCGCATTAACACCATAACTGGAATAATACTGGTTTATTGTTGGCCATACGTTTTTGTAAAGCCATTCGCTGTCAACCTCTTCAGGCCTTTTACAAAGCGTGGATTTCTCCTCGTAGCTTGAATATGTTTCTATCGCTTGACCAATAATTTTAATTTTATCTGATTCATCTATATCACGACGCCAGCGAATATTAATTCCTTGAGCATCGCTATCCAGCGGAAAAGTCAGGGCTGAAACTTCATTGAATCTTGGATTGTCTTGTTTTATGTTATGGGAAAAGTAATCCCATGGATTTTTAAGTTCAATTCGAAGGGCTATATCTTTAGGTTTAAGTGCGTTTTGAATTAAAGCGCGTCGAGCTAGTCCTTCATTATCGAAGGCCATTAGCTTTTCGAAAATTTCCAAATCCTTTTCGGCATCATCTGTTTGGGGTAGAAGACTGCCTAAGACAATTGCACGCACGAGGATTAATGGTTTTCTGCCTTTCCAATAAGATCCCAGCCCCGTTAATGTTTGGCCCAGATTGGCTTTACGCTCTTTCTGTGCCTCGAAAGAAACTTTTTGCGCCGGAAACACCGCTTCAATCAGTGCCGGTGCGTCTTGCAAAGCAAGGGGAGTTAATTCTGTCATAGGCTACTCATTATCAAATAGATCCAACATGGGCAAGCTGGTTTCCTGGGTTTTATTGATGACTACTTTTCGGCCGCGTGGTTTTAGCAGGTCGCTTTGGGCGATATCACCCAGGGCGTGTCTTAGTGCCAATCGCCAGCCTTTTTCCCCATCGTTTATGCCACCGGTACTGATGGCGGTCATGCCAAATAACCACCAACGTTCTTCGGGCCTGAGTGCCAGCCAGTTGCGTACGGCAACGGGAATTTTGTCCCTGTCCATGCCTTCAATGGCCCAGGCCAGTACACACAGTTCTTTGCCCAACAGGCGGTCCACCAGATTATCGCCTACCTTCCAGGCCGAGGTTTTAACATGATGGGTTTTCAGGCGGGCATTAAAGGTACGTTGCACTTCGCTGCGGATAGCAGTCCAGCGGGGGCGTTCCAGCAGTACGCGATCAATCACCGCGAACGCATCACTTTGTGCCTGCAAGCCCAAATACTCACTGATCTGGACTTTGCCGGTATTGGCTTTGGGAATAATGACCTTGAAATGATGGGGGTCGCTGGTTGCAGGCACACCAAAGCCCAGGGTCTTGTGACTCACCCCTTTGCTTTGTTTTATTGGTGTTGCCTTGGTCATTTCTATGCCTCTTGTTTAATCTTCTTGCGAAATATCGCCCGGGCGTAATTCAACCCCGACGATTTTGGCGAACTCTTTGGCTTCAAAACCATTCTCGAATTCAATGCCATCGGTAATGGTAATGGCAATCGGTGCATCATTTTCCTGAAGAACATCGCGCAAGCTATTGACCGTGCCTTCAATCATGGCAGCGGTGATCTGACGCTCCTGAAAACGCACGGTAACGGTATTTTCGCCTTCGCCAATTTCAATGCGCACACCTTTAAAGCGGGTGGATATTTGTTCGCGGAAATGGTTGATGACAGCGTAAACCCGGTCAGTGGTATCCAGCGCCACCCGTTTGCCGCTGTTAAGGCGGGCGGGTTTGGATTCATCAATTTGTACGGTTTTATCGCCACTGTGAAGGATTTGAAAATCCGCTGTTTTTGTGGCTTCCCCGGATTTTGCCCACACCAGCAATCGAGCGGCTTCTGAACCGATTTCAAAGGGTTCTTCGTATAGCTTGCCGTCTTTGGGGTTGGAACCATCTAAGGTGTAGTGCATTTCGGCCTGCGGTGTACATTGCAAAGTGACTTTGCGTTTATCGGCCTGTGGCTCGATTTGGTGACGAATTTTTAGTTCTGCAACCCAGCGAGTTGGTGAACCACTTTCATATTTTCCTGTGGGATCTTTTACCATGAAATACAACGTGGCTTCTGCGGTGGTAAAGTTTTCCAGGTCATCTACCTGAGGATCAGTTTCTAAAACTTCTGGTTTCGTTGAATAATGGATAACCGGGCTCTCACCCGCATTACGTGGCGTTAGACTGACAATCGATTCCCCTGTATCAGGGTGCGTGCTCAGCAAGGAAACATTGACGCTGGTTTTTTCTTTAGGGAAGGGGCCTTTTTCAATATAGCCATCTTCGCCCAGTCGCCAGCGACCTTGTTTTAAGGCTTCTGTTTTTAATGTGTCCATGCCACTGTTGCCGGGCATCCAGGGCCAGATGGGGTTGCTCCTGGCGCGGCTGACCACATCCTTCCACGGTGTGCGACGGTTATCTTTACCGGACGGCCACAGTTCGGCTTCTGCCATGGCGAAGTATTGGGTGAATTCATCCTTCAGATCGACAGTCAGTTTGTAATTGGCGCGTGGGCTGGCGAGCAGGTTTTCGATTTGAACCTCGGCTGACTGCTCGCCTTCGCCGACTTTAAGGCCATTATCAATGGTGACACGAAGCAGCGTTTCACTGCCATCCATATCATCCAGACCTGGGAAGTAAATTGTGTTGTAGGCTGCGGATAGTGCTTTGGTGAATCGGCCTTCGGCTTCTTCGAGCCGGTCACGGGCTTCCTCAAAGAGTGTATCGCCGGGCTTTAGACGTTTGTGTATTTGTTCAATGGCATACAGCTCGCGCAGACGATCTTCGACTGCATCTGCCATAATGCTGTCTTGTCCGGTCAGGACTAACAGATTATTTTTATCCTGCTGGAAGGTAAAAAAGTTGGTTAATTCACTGGGAGGCACTTTTCCGTCGGGTTTAATGACGATGAGTACCCTTGGGCCATTGAGCTTTAGTTCATCCATACGCGGCAGGATTTGTACCTCCTGGTAGGCGATGCGACGCTCTGGTTGCAAAATGCCGGTTAGGCGATTGATTAAGGCCTGGTCAATCTTCGGCTGGGGCACTTCTTTGGCATTGCGTTCAATTTGCCGTGACAGGTTTTCTGTTTCTTTAATAAAGAGGCGCTGTTCTTCACGGTGCAGATACCAGGCTTGTTCGCGTAATTTTTGCAGGGCAGCAAGAAATTCATCGGCTTTACGATTGGGTGCAGCCAGGTATTCAATGATTTCACTGTCAGAAAGGCCAATACGGCCGCCAACCGCGCGCGATAAGGATGAAGCCAGTAACAGCGTCATGACCTGTTTTGCTGCATCACTGTCTACCTCGGCATCAAGCGTCTCGGCAATGGCATTGCCTTTATCCGCAATATCTCGGGTAACGGCCGGCACAAGTTTGGGAGCGATGCGTTCGATTTCGTCTTTGACCTGCTCATCATTCAGATCAAGGTGCTGGGTGCCAATCAGAAAGACATCGTCAATGTCTCGCTGATCCACACTTTTCAGCAGGCGAGCGGTAAATTGCATTAAACCACGGGTTTGGCGGAAGCCTTCATTTTCTTTGAAGAGCGCGACCAGATGCTTGAATGATGGATGGAATGGATAGGTTTCCCGAATTTGTTCCGCTATTTGTTCAATACTGGCAGCGATGATGTAGCCGCCATCTTCAGCCTTTTTGATCTGCTGGGCGTATTCTTCTGCAATATCATTGATAACGCTTTCGTCGGGTAATTCATCGACAAGGCGTTTTTTCAAAATTTCATATATCTCATTACCTGACAGTTGAACAGGGGTAATGGTCATTGCCTGACGGCGGGTTTCCTGCTGAAGGTTTGAGATGGATTCAGCTAATGCTTTGGTTTGTGATTTATAGCTACCGGAGAGGTTGGCGATAACAATACAACAATTAGGTAATTCCAGTGCTGCGCTCATCAGTGCGCTCAAGCTGTAAACCACCATATTGGCTAGCGTGCCCTGACCGAATACCTGTGTGCTGGCGTTGTCCAGGTAAGGAGGAAGCTCATCAAGCATAATCAGTGTGGGGGTATCACCGATGATGTCTTTCCATTTTTGCTGATCGACCGCTTTGGGGCCGTTAATCCAATACGGCTTAATTTCTTCCTCAGCACCTAATTGGGAGGCGATTTCACCCCAGATATAGTTATCTGGATTGTTACGGCCGTTAAAGGCGGCAATGCGGGCACCACCGAAATCAACCCGGTTATTTAATTCTTCAGGAAGAACATCAGGACGGAGATCGGCATGGCGAGCGAGTAAACCCAGGGCGATCATCATGTGGGTTTTACCACCACCCATGGCTTGAGTTAGTTCAAATACGGCTTGATCGGATTTGCCTGATAGGCGAAGCATGCCCTCACGGAACAGTTGTTCCATACCATGGGTTACGAAGTTTCTGGAGAAAAACTCTTTACCGTCACCTGCGTCATGGATAAGGTCGGCCAGGTTCTCAATTCCCTGGCTCATTCGGTAATCCTGAATAACAGGATTAAAACGACATGCCTGCTTTACCGTCTTGATCATTATGAACGCTCCCCACTGTGTTCAGATTTCCTGGAATTTTCTATTGTTATACCTTTCTTTTCGCAGTGCTCGCGGATCAGAACCTCTATCATATTCGCAATAGAACGATGCTCTGCCTGGGCGGCTGAACGTAATGCCTCTTTTAAGCTCGGATCGACTCGAAAGGTCAGCGTCGCAGTTTTGGTGGTAGCCATTCAACTCTCCCAGTGTGCATGCAAATGTACTGCAATATACTGTATCTTGATTTGAATCACAATCAGAAGCAGGCAAGTGAGTTGAAGACTAATGGCACTTATATTATAACTAAAGTTTCTGGGTTCATTTATTAAGAGCAAGTGATTGATTATTATTGATTTATTGACTAGGTTCCCATGCAGCGCGTGGAACCATCCCGAACTGGTACCCACGCTCTGCGTGGGTACCCGGTGCTGACGCGCCAACGTCAATTCATGTGACGCCGGCGCGTCACTTCCTGGCTCCCACGCGGCGCGTGGGAGCCAGATGATGTGTCTGGTTCCCATGCTGTACTTGGAAAAACAGTATGTGCCTGACTGGCGAAAGCACATCCTGGTCCGCACACCCTCTTTTCCATGTGACCACTCGCTGCTGGCAACATTCCTGGTTTCCTGGTTCCCACGCGCTGCGTGGGAACCCGGTGTTGACGCGCCAGCGTCCAGAATCAGGCTATACTTTGCCCATA
Source organism: Zetaproteobacteria bacterium (assembly GCA_021545665.1). The sequence goes on along the minus strand of JAJRTX010000117.1, from coordinate 192 downwards.
CGTTACAACCTTGCCACCGGATCGATGCCATGGGCCGCAGCCGCTATAAAATTCACCTGCCCCAGGCGCCACATTTTCTCATCTGCACCATCAATCGCTTGATACCCGTGATCACCCGGCTGTATTTTCGACGAGGAATTTATGCCGACGCCATGCAAGTCTACCATGGTGCATGACGCTGCGCTTATGCAC
>JAJRTX010000116.1 GCA_021545665.1 Zetaproteobacteria bacterium | reverse complement strand
AAGGTGTTCTTCATCCACATCATGACCATCCGGGTGTTTTGGAAATCAAAAAGCATTCCGTAATTACGTTCCATTGACCGACGAAACATGAGCCCGGTCGTGCGCTGCTCGACAGTAATCGCCAATTCAACCTTAAAAACCGTCTGCCCTTTGTCAGTTATAACAATTATGGGAACAACTTGCTTCTGCTCTTGTGCAAACAGGTCGGCGCTTGTGAACATCGAAATGCCTGTCAGCACTGTCAAAGTGAGAACTGTACGCAAAAATGCGGATATCAAATAGGTCAAATCAACTCCGTCAGTTTTCTGGAATTCAAATTCAATCCGGCTTCTATCTGATTTATTGTATTACAAGCGACTGGAAATCGCATAGTCGGCATCAATTTTATTTGATTTAAACAGCGCTACCCTGCGGGGACAACCGCAAATACAGACACAATATCAGTTGAATTTGCCAGCGAAAACCAACAACAGGCAACTAATGCGACGCGCCCACATTTCCACCACCATCCGGGTGAACTTCTGCTGCCATTAAACCTTTTTCAGCTTTGCCGTATCGAACCATGACAAACTGGCCAGGACGCAATTCGGCCAATCCATAGCGGCGCAATGTCTCCATATGGATGAATATGTCTTCGGATGTCGGACCGGTTGTCAAAAATCCATAACCTTTTGTCCGGTTGAACCATTTCACTTCAGCACGAACAAGATCGCTTGTAGCTTCAACTTCCACGTGGGTATTTGCAGGTGCAAGCTGTGATGGGTGAATGGCAGTAGACTCATCCATTGACAATATACGGAATGCCTGCAGTCCGCGCTCTCGTGATATGACTTCACAAACAACGCGGGCACCCTCACAGGCGGTTTGGTAACCACCCTGTCGCAGGCAGGTAACATGCAGCAGAATATCCGATAGATCGGCATCAGGAACAATAAACCCGAATCCTTTTGAAACATCAAACCACTTGATGGCACCGGCAATCTCAATGACATCAACCGGCGTTTCCAAATCAGATTCTGACTGGTCATCCCCAGGCTGAAATGCCTGATCTGGAGACGTCTTAGATCCCATTGGGCTTAACCCCTCGTTCCATGAAAAATATCCCGCCGGTCTTCGTGCCGATATGCAGGAATAACAAAATTATTGATTCGTGTTAACCATAACATTATCTGCCCGAGCTTCGGCAACCCTTTTGGGTGAAAAAAACTTCTAAACGGCAAGTTTTTTTATAGCGCGCGGCAACTGTGGAAAACCACAGCACCTTATTGGGCAGTTTCCAGTTTACAAACCGGAGAATTTGTCGTGCTCAGTACCTCTCAGATATCTCGAGTACCGGAGTAGTTGAGAACCATGACAACTAGTGCCATCTGTACTGGAAAATCATCATGTTACCCAATAAATTCAGCAGTTTGCATTGCAGCATTCCTGTAGACCATATAAAGATGCCATGGCAGAATTAACGATATTCGCCAGCCTTGAATCCCGAAAATTGCCTTCCAGAGAAAGGAACAGCATGCGATTTCTTCATACAATGGTTCGTGTCAAAGACCTTAAGCAGTCACTTGATTTCTATGTTGGTAAAATGGGACTTGTAGAAACTCGTCGAACAGATCACGAAAAAGGTCGTTTTACGCTGGTATTTCTGGCAGCAGGCAGAGATGTGGAACGCGCGAAGAATGAACGGGCACCAGAACTGGAACTGACATATAACTGGGATCCGGAAGATTATTCCAGCGGACGCAATTTCGGTCACCTTGCCTACAAAGTCGACAATATTTACGATTATTGCCAAAAGCTGATGGATGCAGGTGTGACAATTAGCCGTCCGCCCCGCGACGGGCGAATGGCTTTTGTACGATCTCCTGACAACATTTCCATAGAAATATTGCAGGAAGGTGATGCTTTGCCCGATGCCGAGCCTTGGCTTTCCATGGAAAACACCGGTGAGTGGTAATTGTTGGCCGCTGCCACTTTTTTGCCCGATTTTGGCCTCACTTGCTTTGCACGGTTAATTGCATAGTTCGGCAAACCCTTTTGCCAGAACATTCATGGCGGAAATTGGTGAAAGATACCTTTCGTTTACCATAATAGGGCAATTGAATTGGTAACGAGTGTGCAAAGACACACTCACGGGGCAAATCAGGGGACTTTGAGTGCGTTTGGGTAAATTTTACGTCCAGAAGAAACGTTATTCCAGTAATTCCAATTGCGATTCCGTCGATAGGATCGGATACGTAAACGTTCTTCCATTGATCATTTTCGGAACACTTCTTTCCGGGTGTGTGGCCACCGCTTTAACACCTCCTGAAGGCATTTCAGCTGCTGCGTTTTCAGCAGGTTCAACCGTGGTAGACCCCACGAAAATTACTGATAACACTGAAGGCCAAACTGCAGGCAATGCCGAAGCTGTGGCTGCTCCTTCGCAGTATGTTCCACTTCCTGCCCAAAAACCGACACTTGCTTCAAGCAATGAAAAACAGTTGGCACTGGCAAGCTCAACGAATACCTCTCCAGCTGCAAATGCTGCTGAAAAGATTGCTGAAAAAGCCACGGCACAAAATCAAGTTACGCCGCTAGAAATCAAAAGCCAGGTTACCGAACCTAAAAAACCGATTCGCAAGGGTTTTTTTGCCAGCCTTTTTGACGGCAATAAAGACCGGCAGGCAGCAAAACCTGCCGGCAGCGCCAAGAATATTGAAAAAAAATCTCGACCAATCCAAAACCCCATTGCTTCTAACTCCCGCAAACCAATCGAAAAGCCAACCAAACCTGCCGCCAATAGTTTCTTTGCTACCCTGTTTAACAACAACAAGAGCAGATCAGCATCAAGATCAGCAACTCCAGACAAAAAGCAATCGGGTAAAAATTCCAAACCCAGAAGGGTTGCTGTATTCAAGCCGGTGGGCAAGGGAAACCTGCCCGGAGTTCGTAAACTCGGCCTGTTCGGGATCTATGAATCAAGGGAAGGTGCTGATGAAGGCTATGGAGCTCCGATAAGAGTTGCATCTGTTGGAGGCCTTGCACGGTCAAACGGACTTCGCGTTCAGCGCGCTGCAGTTCAGGTTTCATGTTTTAAGCCTGCACTTGTACGAATGATCAAACAGGTTCAGCGACACTACGGAAAAGTTCCGGTAGTGACCTCTGGATACAGAAGCCCCAGCTATAATCGCCGGGTACGTGGCGCCAGAAATTCAATGCACATATATTGCAAGGCTGCCGATATTCAGGTTGATGGTGTGTCAAAGTGGGCACTGGCAAAATATATGCGAACAATTCCGGGGCGCGGTGGGATTGGCACCTATTGCTACACAAATTCAGTTCATATTGATGTTGGCACCAAACGAGATTGGAACTGGCGTTGCCGTCGCGGAAAACGAGGACGCCGAGGCTAAACCCGGTTCGACTCAAACAAAGATTCAAAATTCAGGAAATAAATTTTGCTAAAACGCCAATCTGCTAATTTGGCAAACAAGTCATCGCCCCGGATCATGGTGCTTGATATCGTCCGTGGCATCGCTCTGATCGCGATGGCAATCTATCACTTTACATGGGATCTGGAGTTCTTCGGCTACATTGATCCAGGCACGATATTTCAACCCGAATGGAAATATTTTGCCCGCTCAATCGCCTCCACATTCATTATCCTGGTTGGCATTGGCCTGGTGCTCGCCCATTCAGGTGGCATACGCTACCGTCCATTTTTTGCCCGGCTAGTGAAGGTAACAATCGCCGCCGCAGCAATTTCCATCATATCCTGGTTTTTCATGCCGGGCGGATTTATATTTTTCGGCATCCTTCATTCAATAGCCCTTGGCAGTCTGCTTGCCCTTCCACTCCTGCGTTTTCACTGGACAATAATTGCTGCCATCGCGGTGTTTTTTATCTGGGGTGCATTCAATCTTCGCAACGAAATGTTTGACGCACCGTTTCTCTACTGGCTTGGACTTGGTGCAACACTTCCCGTATCATTTGACTATGAGCCCCTGTTTCCCTGGTTTGGGGCAATGCTGGGTGGAATTGTTTTTGCCCGGTTGGCGCAGAAGTCAGGTTTCTTTATCTGGTTGGCCCAATGGAAGCCTGGCAATCTTGTCGCACGTGTTCTGGCCTTTCTTGGGCGACACAGCTTGATCACCTACCTGCTGCATCAGCCGATACTTTATGGCAGCGTATTTGCCGTCGTACTTGTGACAGGGGGGCCCGATCGGACTGTCTCATTTATAAATTCATGTGAAATGAATTGCTCACAAAGTCGGGACAAGAAATTTTGTCAAAAGTTTTGCAGTTGTGCAACTAACGAATTAAAGGCCAAAAATCTTTGGGATGGCATTCAAAACCGCAGCATCAGCATCGCGTCGGATAAAAGAGTTCAGGCGGTGACAAATATGTGCACCGCCAGGTATTCAGTCGAATAATATCAAGCCTTAAAAATCGCCAGATGCAGCCCGTTTGAGGATCTGCTGCATGGTTTCTTTCACATTGAGTGCCTCTTCCAGCAATGCGGGGGGCAGTGTTTT
>JAJRTX010000115.1 GCA_021545665.1 Zetaproteobacteria bacterium | reverse complement strand
TCTCCATAACCAACCGTGGTTAATGTGACAAAGGCCCACCACAAGCCATCCTGTATTTGACCGAACTGCGGATTCTGGCCATGTTCAAGTAGAAATGTAGTCGTGCCGAACACAAATACCAGGCCAAACATCATAGACATAGCAACCGGCAGGCTTTCTCCCGAAAAAAGAATCAGGCGGATTAATCGCTCTTTATTGGCACGAAGCAATGCCCCCAGTCTCAAGGCAGGGAGAAGATGGGCAAGCCTTAGCGCCATCAACATTCGAAGAGCAGGTGAAGATAACAACACCAGAAGAACCAGATCCAGCCAGTTTTCTTTCATCCATACCTGACGGTTGTCAGCGATCCACCAACGATAAAAAAACATGATAACAAAAGTAACAAGAATAACGACAAGCGACCATTCAGGGAATCGCTTCACAAACGGGACAACAATAGCCATGATCGTGGTGAGAAACATGCCTACATCAAGGCTCCGCTGCCAGGTAGTTCGCAAATTCATGGATTAATGGTCGCCAGCCTTGTGACCAAAATACAGAGCCAGTGCAACAAGGAAAATACCGCCGCCCATATAGAGAATATTGAGCGGATTACCGAATGTCACATGCAGCACATTCTTGAAAAAAGCGACAATAAGGATCATCAGAATCACTTTGCCCAAACGATCTTTCAGATCATCCAAAGATTCGATCTTCAACAGCTTGCCGGCAGCAGGATTGTTGCGGGCACACTCCAGCGGATCGATATGCAGTTCGTAGACCCCCAGACCAAAGATCAGCAACACCATGGCCAGCAGAAAATCATCCACCGCAGTAATCACATGGCTCACTACCATCGTGTGGAAGTCAGGCTGCTCATGACCAAATACATACACATCAACAGACTCGATCAGCAGCTTGCCCATATCAATGGCCGAAAGTGTAAATAGCAGCGCCATACCAACAATACAGGACCATACCGCCAGCAGTGTCATATAACGCGAATTCCATAACACGGTTTCAAAAAACGATTTCATACCTACCCCCTCTGTATTTTCACAAACCTAATTCATTGTCCATCAATCACGATACGCCTGTGTCGCAGACTGGTACAAAGCAATGAAGCAATTCAGATTACCGGAGAGTAGTGTCAATTAAAATCGTTTTCATGCATCTGGGGCTCAGCGCAGTGAGGACAAAACAAGAAATTTTCTGCTATTCTGTGCTGACAATTGGAGCACTTGCTCACATTGTTGATCATACGCCCGACTTTAACCGAAATCACTGCAGTCACCATGGAGAACATACAGATCCCTGCCATAATCAGGCAGGCGGCCACGATTTTCCCAGCGGCGGTATGCGGGATAAAATCTCCATAACCGACAGTACTCATGGTGACCAGGCTCCACCATGTCCCCTCAAAGGCATTGGCAAATGTCATAGGCTCCAGAATATATATGATATTTCCAACCAGTATGGAAATAAGGGCAATCGTCATAAGAACACCTGTTAACAACCCTATTGAACCTTTCAGGGATGCAAAAAGCGCACGAACAACCGGAATGGAAATTGCAACCCGAATTACTCTGGTTAAACGCAGTAATCTCACAAGCACATATGAATTGCCAACCAACAGCAAAGGCAGCACGGTCACCAAATCGATAATACCATTGAAGCTACTGATATAGTCCCATCGCTTTCGAGAAGCGTAGACGCGTGCAACATACTCTATCAAGAATGCTATAAGCACCCATTCCTCAAAAGCATTAATATAGATGATCCACTCTTCCCTTATATCAGAAATTGTTTTTATCATTGATACAAAAACAACAAGCGCAATAAGTGATAACATCAAAACATTGAACACCTTGCCAATTGGCGTATTCACTTCAAAGAGCAAGATGTTCAAAGCCCTCCGAAAGCTTGTCAGTTTTTCATTGTTATCTTTGGTGACTTCAGTTGCCATAGACCCTTCCCCCCCCTTGATAGCATCTGATCAACAATTCATGGACTAAGTTCTCCGTTGGGTGAATTTGCTGTCTAGCAACTACAAACCTACCATAAACGTTGGGAATTCAGACCTGCTTTCTTACCCCAAAACCCTTAACCGGACAGCACTGACCAACACCTTTGTTGATCTATTAGTGCGAACAAGCCCTAATGAGGCGAATCAATTTCCTTTATCTGGCAATTCAAGCCATTTCATTCTCAGCGGCAGTTTTTCATCCGGAAGAATGACTTGCATGCCCTGGCATCCCTGCCCATCAATCGCAATCGGTGCCCGAATATTGGCCACCACCCACCCTTCATCCACATGTGGATTAAGCACGAGCAACCATAATATATCTGCCGTCCGCATACTGTCTGTAAGGCCCGAAAAACACTCGTAACCAGGGGCCGGCCCAAGCCGTGCAGCATCCCATGGTGTAACCAGCAATGCGGGTTCTATATGATCAATACACTGGAGACAGGCGATATCGCCATATCCCTGATAAATTAATCCAAAACGTTTCGCTTCGGGGAATCCGATAATCCCGTGAGGGAAAGAAAAAATCCTTTCGTCCAAATTCTCAGTCTGGCCTGAAAAAACAACATTAACCTTCTTCATTAAGCATCTCCATTAGACCCAATACATTTTCATGTTTGGCTGCAGAAGCAGCTTCTTCTCGTAACAAATTGACAAGCTCCTGCCGTAATACAGTAATTTCTCTCGGAGCTTCAATCCCAATTTTCACCACTCTCTCTTTGTCTATTTCACAGATAGTAAGGATAATCTCCTCACCGATACGAATTTTTTCACCCGCAACCGAACGAATTACCAGCATTACAGAAAGTTAACTAAACTCAGCTGCTGAAACCTTGAAACTTGCGAATATAGTGCCTGCAGTGTAATAGATGATTGTTCCAATTGCGTGATCACTTCGGGTAAATTCGCCTGCTCATGCTTATTTAAACGTTGCTGAAGCATCAGATCAGACTCCTGAAAAACGGTCAGATGTATCTCAAACACATTATGCAATGCGCCCAGTTTGGCATTCATATCTGCCATGGCAGAGGCAGCCTGTGTTGTTTCATCAACCCCAGCCTGTATAGCTGCCATATCATTGTTTTGCAAAGCTGCCTGCAAATTTTCGAGAGCGGAAAAAGCCAATGAAAACGCGGCTTCATCACCTCGGACATTACTGGTTAATCTAATCGTACTACTGACATCAATGACCCTATCCTGAACAGCCCCCTGATAAACAGCATGCCCATTGACATCCAGTATAAAGGCCTGCGTTTTCGTTGCGGTTCCGGCAAATAATGAATCCCCCTGCCAGGTTGTATTCGCCAGATTAAGTAATGAATGCTTAAGGTTTTCCATCTCCACCGCAGCTGCGCTTCTTTCCGATGCAGATGCCGTTGCATTAGCCATTTGCAAGGCAACCACTTGTGCTCTGTTCAAAACATTCTGCATTTGTCCAACAGCATCCATACTGGACTGCAAACGAGCTTTCCCCGTCTCAATTGATTGCTGCCCTGTTTGAAGCGATGATAAGGCTCGCCTCAGACTGATCGATTTCTGAAAATCCGAAGGGGCATCAGAAGGGCGCAGGAACCGTTTACCTGAAGCAACCTGCTCATTCCCCTGCAGCTGATTATGCAACTGCTTCTGAATTCCTGACAAAAGATGATTGAGGGACTGGGCACTAGTAATCTGCATAATCTATCACCCTAATAAACCCATCAGGCTATCCAGCATCTGATTCGTTGTTTGTATCACTTTAGCTGACGCCTGGTATGCACGCTGATATTCAATCATTTTAATCATTTCCTCATCCACATTCACACCGGAAACAGCATCACGTCTGGAAGCAAGAGACTCTGACTGGGAAGTTATAAATGTCTGTTGCTGCATAGCAACAGCTGTTTCATTACCATAACCCACCAACAGCTTCTCGCTGCGCTCACTCAGCGTCATTGCACCGGAGCCAGTCAATGTCATGGCAGATGACTGCAGGCGGAAAATTGCAGATGCCACGGAGTTGTCACCCGGATCCACTGTGGATGTTGCGATATCAATAGCACCTGTGGCTATACGGTTGGGATCACCAATAACTTCCGGATTGACTGCAATATCAGCGGCAGACTGACCAGAAAAAAATGTATTGATTCCCACTGCTGCCAGAAAATTACTGTTATCGCCAGAAAAAGCGATGCTATTCGCCCCGCCGTCGATCACCAAATGGCCTGCCCCGTCAATCTGGGCTGTTACACCCGGAACAGCACTAATGGCAATTGCAATGTCATTTAATGACATCAAGGCAGGATCAACAGTGATAGGGGTTCCCCCGGCATTGACAGGAACACCTGCTGCATCCACCACATGAATATTAAAAGAACCATTCACAATTTGACCGGCAAAAGGGATGGTCTGGTTTGGATCTGACAGCAACATAGTGGGTGCAGGCGTACTTCCTGTCGAACTAAAAACATGACTCTGAACATTTCCGGCACCTGATGCGTGAATGGAATTCACAGAAAACGCCAGATTAGATGCCAACTGATCCAGTTGATCGTTATAACCCTGCAATTTTGTATCGCGCATATCCAGCAGGGCCGATAAGCTTCCCTCGCCTGCCTTGAGCGCCAATAGGCCGCTGCCTTCAACGGCAATACTCTGTAAAGCGAAACCCGGAACCCCCTGCCCTACCAGATGATTGACTTCCACCCCCTGAACAAGCAAAGCACCATCTGAACTCTGGAGAATAAACTGACCTCCGGAGGCATTCACATTCTGAACCGGAAGAATACGATTCAATTGCTGCACAAGTTGGTCCCGTTGATCAAGGAGGTCATTGGAGGCCGCCCCAACAGTAGAATCACCGGCAATTCTTCCGTTCAACGAAGCAATCTGATCCAAAATACTATTAGCATCGGCAAGTGCCTGCGTAATATCCAGATCGACCTGAGCCTGCGCCTGTTTCAGTTGAACGCTCATAGATGATAGATGACTTCCCAATGCCTGAGCACTGGAATTCACAGACAAACGTTCAGCCAAACCTGAAGGATTATTAGATAACTGTTGCCATGAGGCAAAAAAGCTATCCAGGGCCGAGTTCAGTCCGGCAGTATCCAGTGTGCCGAATACAGACTCAATACTTTGCAGATAATGACTCGTTGTATCCCAATAACCCGACTGGGCCTGGTTATTGGCCATCAGTTGGGAAATAAAAGGATCCAGTGACCTGCTAACCGAACCGACATCAACACCCCGACCTAAGGTAATGCCATTCACAAATTCCGGCTGAGCAGTCACCAGGTTAGGCGTCTGACGGCTGTAACCAGGCGTATTGACATTGGCGATGTTGTGCGAAAGCACATCCATGGCTGTTTGCTGCGTTTTCAGGCTGGTTGCAGCAATATTTAAACCCTGGAAAATCATTTTACGGGCCCGTAAGTGACAGGAACGTTAAGCAGCCCTGATTCAACAAGCAGCGAATGGGCAACCTGCCTGGCCGCAAGGATATATAACATATCGTCCATATTGGATTGCTGCATCTGCTGAAGTTCGCGCACAAAACTGGAGCGCATTTCCTGAATGCACGCTTTTTGGTCCGCCGGCAGTTCCTGCGCATCAATATACTGTTTCAGGGTGTGATGCCCGGATTCACAACACAATGCTTCGATGGCTTGCAAAATCCCCTGTATCTTTTTCAGCTGTTCTTCTCTGGAGGCCTCAATAGCTAACATACCATTGACATCATAATGGGTCGCCTTGTCCGACAAACCGATAGCTGTATCCCTGAACATTTCCATAGCATCTTTTGCATTCCGTAGCAAATCACACAGGTCACCATAAACACTCATGACCAAGGCCGCTCCAGCAAGGCATTACTGACAATCTTTGCTGCAATCTTTTTTCCATCAATTTGATAATCCCCATTGGCTATTCTCTCGCGTATGGCATCAATTTGATCAATACGCACAGCTGAGATATCCGTATACATGCTCAAGGCTTTTTCTCTCAATTCTGCCGAATTGGCAACAGACACAGTCACACTCGACCCATCGGTCGACTTTTTGCTCCGAGTATTCTTTTTGCCGGATGTGGAAGCGACTTTTGCAATCCCACCGGGCAACCGGTCAATACGCATATCTACTCCTCTGCCCTGAGGCACCTATCATGGTTTATTATCGGCAACATGTTCCAATCCTTTAATGTTTCCATCTATTTTCGTGTTCACATCTCCGCCAGAGAACTGTCGGTAAATTTGCTCTGCCATACCCAATGTCGCATGTGTCGATGCTACCTTTGACAGCGCCTCATTAAACATTCCTGTATAAATGTCCTCGGCAAAGCCATTGGGAATCAAATCCGATTTCGGCACTGTTTTCCGCATAGCCGTAATCATTTGCTGCCATAGCAAAGTTTCAAACTGCTGCGCGGCCTGCCAAAGTTCAGGGTCACGATGAGTGGTATCCCCTGTGCTGTTGTGGCCAGATGAAACAGGTGACATCAATATATTCATAGTACTTTCAACTCAGCATGCAGGGCTCCTGCTGCCTTGATTGCATGCAATACAGCAATCAGATCATTCGGCGTTGCCCCAACAGCATTCAATGCCGCAACCAAACTGCTCAATGAAACCTGTTTAGGCAGCACCACCAGCCGAGCTTCATCCTCCTGGACATCAATGGAGGTTCTCTGCACTACTCTGGTCTCACCATGATTTTCCCCAAAGAATCCCGCATTAGGCTGAGAAACTTCAGGTCTTTCAGTAACATTGACGCTGATATTGCCATGAGCAACTGCAACCGTGTCAATTTTCACATCCTGCCCCATCACAATCGTTCCTGTTTTTTCGTCAACAACGACAACAGCTCGATGATCCGGTGCAACCTCTACGGACTCTATTGCCGCCATTAGATTTGTAACATGACCTTCAGGGTTCCATACCCGCACCGATCCGGAATCCTCTACCTGGGCAAGAGGTTCCCCAAAATACTGATTCAGCGCCACTTCGATTCTTTTGGATGTCGAAAAGTCCGGGTTCCTTAATGTCAGCAAAATGCTATCCTGATGTTCATCCAGCATTTTGGCCATGCGCCTCTCAACAATGGCTCCATTAGCAATACGCCCAACTGTCGGGTGGTTCTTTGTCACACTTGAGGCTCTCCCGCCGACAGAGAACCCCCCCACGGAAAGGCTTCCCTGAGCAACCGCATACACCTGGCCATTTCCACCCTGCAATGGCGTCACCAAAAGCATTCCGCCCCGCAAACTTTTGGCATCACCAATACTGGAAACGACCACATCCAGCTTTTGTCCTGGCCGAATCACACTTGGCAGCTCTGCTGTCACCATGACAGCTGCCGCATTTTTCGGCTTCATGGATGATATATCCTTGCTAATATTCACACCCAGACGGTTTAACATCGATGCAATACTGTTGACTGTAAAAGGGGATGAATTTGACGTGTCTCCGCTACCATCCAGCCCAACGACAACCCCGTATCCAACCAAGGGCATGCTGCTGATACCTTCTACATCAACAATATCCTTGATACGTTCAGCACTAGCCGCGCCCCAAAAACTGATAAGCGAAAAAACAATGATTAAAGCTTTTAGAATGGCCATATGAAATCCAGGAAGCGATTTGCCCAGCCCTCATGGGCTACGCTGGCCAATTCGCCACCGCCACCATATCTAATTTTCACCTGGGCAACTTTTGATGAAAGAATGGTATTATCCGGCGCCACGTCTTGAGGTCGAATCACACCCGAAAAAGTTAACTCCTGAGGTTGATGATTCACAGTCACTTCCCGGCGTCCGATGATCTCCATGTTGCCATTCGGATAACGTTTGGTCACAACTGCTGTAACGCTGGCCGTCAGGCTATCGGAATTGGCTGTACTGCCCGTTCCATTAAATTTTTGTGAACTGCTTGTATCCCACGCATTGGCCGGATCAAAATTAATATTGT
>JAJRTX010000114.1 GCA_021545665.1 Zetaproteobacteria bacterium | reverse complement strand
TAGCTTAGCAAGATGCCATCCTGCCGCATTCTCTCCATCTCAGCCTCATCCGCACGCTCTGCGGATTCGATAAGCCTGCGGATGTGCTCTATACCCTCGTTTCCTGCAGCAATAATGCTGACAACCGACTGTGGAATCCACTGTGCCTCTGCCAGCGTGCTGGGGGCTGCGGCAAGATCAAGAACCTCTCCGGAATCAAGTAATACGCCCGGCCGGCCCGCCACCTCTCTGCAATCGATGGTCAGCAATTTCACCAATCAGTACTCGTTGTCAGCGGCTTGCATCTCCAGGCCATCCATGGCCGTGGTGACTTCAATCTGGCAGCTCAGACGGCTGGTTGGACGCCGGTGCTCAGCGGAACCAAGCATCGAATCCTCCATCTCATCCATAGGGGGCAAAACCGCTGACCATTGCTCCGCGATGTATCCATGACAGGTGGCACAGGCACAAGCACCGCCGCATTCAGCCACGATTCCCGCCACATTGTTGTCAATCGCCCCTTCCATCAGCGTTGTGCCAACAGCTATTTCCACATCGTGGCGACCACCATCGACATCAAGGTAGATTATTTTAGGCATTGGATAGCGCTTCCAGAATATGAAATATGATCGTGGTAAGACACCGGCACGCGCAGATCAATGTGCTTCGCTAATCAACGAATCAGCGGCGCTGAGCCTCTCTAAGTGACTGAGCCAGGGCCTCTTGCCTGCGCTTCTCACCTTCGATATAAGTCAGCCAGACTCTTGCCCGATCCTTGCTATCATCGAATTTAGCTGCTTTGCGGAATGCATCCAGGGAATCATTGTATTTTTCCAGCTCAAAGTAGCAGGTGCCAAGAATAATGTAAGCGATATCCTCACTCTTCAAACCACCTTTATCAATGCCGGTTTTTGCTGATGAAATGCATTTGTTGTATTCACTCAGGTTCAGATAGCTCTGAGCCAGCCGCACATCCAGATCGCCATCATCCTGCATCTCGGCTGCGGTACGAAGTGCCGGAATAGCCTTGATATCGTTCTGTGCCAGCTGCCATGCCTGGGAAAGCAATCGATAGTTACTCGACTTGCGATCGACAATACCGTCCACAAAACCGTTTTCAATAATACGGGCGGCCTTATAGGGCACATTCGCTTGCATATAAAGCTGAGACAGCTGCACCAGTTCTGAACTTCTCGTCAACAGCCCCTGATCGTAGGCCGAGACATAAGCTGCAAGCTGTTTATTTTCATCATCAAGCTCACCGTACATTGCCGATAACTGTGTCCAGTATTCCTTTTTTGGCCAGTTCACGACGAGCACCTCAAGCACATCGCGAACCTTTGCCAAATCATTCAACTCGTAATACGCAACCCTCAAAAGAAGCCACCAGTTTTCTTTTGCGGGCTTGTCACGCTTTTTGGCAATAGCCATTGCCTTCTGGATGGGGTCAATCATCTCGGCGTAGCGCTCAAACTGGTAGTAGGCAGTCGCCAGCAATTCATAGGGTGCGTAGCCAGGGTTCTCCGCCACGGTGAGCCATTGCTGGATCAATTCGATGGCCTTTCCGTAGTTTTCTACCGAAAAATGTAACTGTGCCAGCGTATAAATTGTGCTCTGACTCATCGAATCGGGAATATCCGGCTGCTGCAGCACTGTTTCATAAGCCTTTATGGCCCTGGGAATATCGTCCTGAGCATAGTAGACAAACCCGTAGAAATTCCACATCTGAGCAGTCTCATAGGCGCTCAGTTTTTTCATTTTCTTGACTGCGTCCAGCGCTTCCAGGGCCTCGGTGAAGTTCTCGGCATCCACAAATTCCTGAGCCTCCGCGATCCGGCGGTAGACCTTCTCGCTCATTGCCTGGGCCTTTTTGGTTTTCCGTTCAGGCTGCCCCTGTTCCTTGGCTTTTTGAGCAAATGCGACGCCATCACCGACAGAATCAGCAGTCAGTGGAACATACAAAGCCAGACAACTGCCCAGCAGAACAATTGCCGGATATCGAAGCATGGTGAAATAATTGTTCATTGTTACTCCGGGCATCGAAACTCTCTGATCAGTCTTCTGCCAATTCATACGTTAACAGCGTCTGTACGCCGGGCGAATCAATTGCTTCACCATCCACAACGCGTGGCTTGAATTTCCACTTGGCAACCGCATTCAATGATGTGCGCTCAAAAACTGTACTCGTACACTCCGCCGTTGGATCGGAAACCAGGCCAAGCTTATTGACCGTGAAGGTCATAATGCAGGAACCGTTAAGACCACGAGACTGAGCCCGGCGAGGATAGATAGGCTCCACGCGGACAATCGGAAGGTATTCACCATCCGTGACTGCAAACCCGCCTATGCCAATATTAATATCCACTCCGGTAATTGCCGGCACACCGAAACTGGCTCCGGTGGCGCTGGAAGAACTGTCTGCCTGAGGTGGCGGCATATCCGGTGGCTGCTGCTCCGGTTCCGGTGGTTTTTTGGGTTTTGCAGTTTCAGTAAACAGCTGCTCGGTTTCCTTGACCCGCACGAAATCGAGAAACTTGAAATCTTTCTTGTCGGTCAATGCATCCATGCCGCTCGCAATCAGGATCTGCATGACCCACAACAGCGAGAAGGTAACTGCACAACCACTGATGAACGACACACCGTATCGGGCAATCATGGTTTACTAACTCCGATCAGTTGGCTTCGATGATATGGCATTTGCTTCACAGGCATTTGCTTGAACAGGCGATCAGTCAGGACTGGCGGCAAGAGAAACGTTGGGAACTCCTGCAGCACGCGCCGCATCCATCACCAGCACCAGCGTTTCGGTATAGGATTTCTGATCCGCCTGGATGACTACAGCGCCTTCCGGATTCTCAGCATGCATCCGTTCTATCATTGGCCGAACTGCACGGGGATCGATATTTCGCCGATCAATCCAGATCTCATTATTGTCACTGATTGCGATGAGGATATTGGCGTTATCAACAACGTCCGCTGTGGGCGCATCCGGTCGGGTTACATCAATACCTGCCTCTTTGATAAAAGAAGCCGTGACGATGAAGAAGATCAGCATGATGAACACAACGTCCAGCATAGGCGTGAGATTAATCTCGGTTTCTTCTTCGTCGCCTGCCGCATCAAGAATTGATTTTCGCATTCTCTGGTCCTCTAGAAAATCCCTGTAAACACTGCATGAATCATCATGAAATTCGCCCTGCCAATACGCGGGATCAGCTAGTGATCCATTGTAAGGCTATCCTGCAAGCCTTCAACTTCCGTTTCGACACGTCTGGTCAGCATGGTGACCAGAAAAACGCCCGACAAAGCACCCACCATACCGGCCATAGTCGGAATGGTGGCCTTCGATACACCGGCGGCCATCGAACGCGCGTTGCCTGATCCGGAGATGGCCATCACGTCGAACACCTGAATCATCCCGGTAACGGTTCCCATCAAACCGAGCAACGGACACAAGGCAACCAGTGTCTGCACCACCGGCACGGCCTTGTTGGCTGATATGGAAAAATCGGAAATCATCGCCTCCCGAATCCGGTGGGCATACCATGATTTCCTCTCGGGGCGCGCTTCCCATTTTTCCCGAATATCAATACCCATTTGCCGCAAGGTAGTACGGTAGTACATCATGCGTTCAAAAATCAGCACCCACATCATCAGGATCACTACAGCGATTAGACTAAGAACATCGCCTCCGAGTTCCACGAAATCAGTGACGGCTTCTACAGCATCAAAAAACCAATCCATTTCCTGGTCTCCTTTGCCCTGGCCCCAGGCCTGTTCCTGAACTAGGCACTTGCATTATGCTTTTCAGCATGCTCGGCAATAATACCCGCACTCTGCTCTTGCAGTACCTGGACGATACGACGGCTTCGACCGTTGACCAGCGTATGCAATAACACCATCGGGATTGCAACAGTAAGACCCAGCACCGTAGTGACCAGCGCCTGTGAAATACCGCCGGCCATCAGCTTTGGATCACCTGTGCCATACAGGGTAATCGCCTGAAAAGTATTGATCATACCGGTAACCGTTCCCAGCAGCCCCATCAATGGTGCGACCACTGAAATGATCTTGATAAACAACAGGGCTCGATTAAGCGCCGGCAATTCCTTGAATATTGCATCGGACAATTTCAATTCCAGCGTCTCTGTATCGACATTTTTATTTGCATCGCAAACGCAGAGAACCCGGCCCAGTGCGTTGTCCATGCTCGGTGTATCACTGGCAAGCTGTGCGCTGACCTTGCGGCTTGCTATACCCAATACGACCATGCGTTCGAGTGAAATCAACAAACCAACGATGCCCAATGCGATGATCAGGTAACCGACCAGACCACCCTGCTGGATTCTTTCAATCAGATTGGGGCGGGCAATCAGTGAATTCAGCACCCCGCCCAGTGTGGGATCCAGACCAAAACGAACTTTCCCTTCAGTCGCGGAAAACAGCTCAGCCGCACTCCTGGTGTAACGATTCGCCTCGGGTTGACGTGGCAATTCAGAAACCTTGCCGGTGGTTGAATCAAAGGTCAGATATTTCCCGTCAGTCACGATAGTGAACAGCCCGACACGAACCACTTCCATGGTTTCCTCGGCACCGTCAAGCGTAATAACAGGAGTATTGAAACGAATCACCTTGCCACTTTCAGTCATCTCGCGCTGCAGCTCATACCACAGGCGCTCAATTTCTTCCAGAGAAGGCAGCTTTGAACCCTTGCCAACTTTCTTTGCC
>JAJRTX010000113.1 GCA_021545665.1 Zetaproteobacteria bacterium | reverse complement strand
GGACCCCCGGCGGCTGGAGGCGTGGTCCCCGGCACTCAAACGCCGGATAATCCATTTGGCGGCGTTGACCTTGGCGACCCTTTCGGCGACATCCCTGGCACGACTTCGCCGATAGCGCCTGGCCAATCAGTGGCGGCTGGCGGCGGAGGGAGCACCCCTTCTGGCGGGACTTCTCCGCCATCAAGTAACGCTCCTAAGTCGTTCTGGGACAAATACGGGAAGCTCATTGTTGGCTCAGGCGCATCAATTATCAGCGGGATTCTTGGCGCAAAAGGGGCTACTGATGCGGCCAAACTGGCTGCGTTGGGCAATGAGCGGGCAATCCAGTACCTTGAGGAGTCCCGCGATATTGCTCGTGAAGATTTCCGCCCGTACCGCGAGTCAGGATACAAGGCGCTCGATGCATTGGTGAGCATGACGGGACTGGATGCCCCATCGGTTGTAAATGCTGATGGCAGCACTCCGGAAAATCCCGGAGGCGCTCCCGGCGGGTATAACTTCAGAACCGACCCCGGATATAATTTTCGGTTCAAGGAAGGACAAAGAGCACTTGAAACAAGTGCTGCTGCGAGAGGTGGTCTATTGTCAGGAGGATTTGCCAGAAGGGCGATCCGATACGGGCAGGACTATGCATCGAATGAATACAGGAATGTGTACAATCGGATATCCAATATCGCAGGACTTGGGCAGGTTGGCGTGACAGGAAGCGCAACAGCAGCAGTCAACGCAGGAACAGGCATTGCAAACAATGCCTCCAATGCAGCAATTTCTGCCGCCTATGGGCAGCAGGGCGCGTATAACGCATATGCAAATGCGATCAACCAGGCAGCTCAGTTGCCTTGGTGGGAGTCATAATGGGCGTATATAACGCATATGCAAATCAGGTTCTTGCCGAGCCGGTTACCAACTATTATCGCGGCAAGGCGATGCGGATGGCGGAGCGACGGAATGAGTCGCGGCTTGCGCTTGAAGAAAAGCAAGCTGCTTTGATGGATGCTGAATTAGAAGCATTGCCAGCCATGAAGGCGGCACGGGCGGCGAAAGAAAAACGCGAGCAGATGAAGGCTGATGCCGATCTGAGAAAAACCATTCAGGAAACTGAAGAAAAGCGTGTAGAGATGTTTGCGAAAACAACTCAGCAGGCATTCAGCCAGTATGAGCAGGACAATGATCTTGCCGCTTTCAATGCCACTATCGACAAGGCTGTTGTTGCCCAAGGAGGGCCGGGAGCACTCGACCAGTTAAATAAAGCGCGGGGGCCTGATGGAATGTTCGACGAGCAGGAAGCCGCAGCACTTGCAGGGGTAATGAGCGGATTTCTGGAAAAGAGGGGGAGCGAGAAAACTGGAAGCCAAAAAAATCTTGACGCGCTACTTGAATCCGGCTCAATTAATCAAGAAGAGTACAATACAATATTGAAAAATATCGAAGTTAAGAAAGGGACTGTTACCGGGACTACTGAATTTGATCCACGGAGCGACCCAAGGACTGATTCGCAGATCGGAAAAGCGTACCAAGCTGATGTTGATACGGTTACGTCATCTGCTGAAATCTCTGAAATGATTTCAAATGCATTGCCAGAAGTCATAAGCGTCCCAGGAACGGCTGGTGTAACGGGTAAAATAGGCATGATCGGAGCTGGAGTTCTATCTACTCTCGGGCAAGATGAGCTTGCAGATGTGTTTTCAAATGCAGTATCTGGCGCATCGCCTGAAGAAATAGCTGCTATGCAAACTCAACTTCAGGTGATTCGCGGCAGGATTATCCCAATTGTTACAGGAGAAAGGGGGAAAAGACTGTCTGAGACGGAACGAGAAATCGCAAGCAGGGCGGTTGGTGTGATAGACACTATTACAGGGCCTGCTGATTTAGCAAAGTCATATCCACAAGTTATTGGCGCGATGAAGCAGCTTTACGAGGAATCATGGGTAACAAGGTTCCAAGTAGCAAAAAGGAATCCAAGAATTGATTATCCTTTTGACCTTAATTCAAAAGAAGGACTTGTAGAAATAATTGACGAATTCAAGTCTGCTGGAGTTGACGAAAAAAGCACTAGAAAGGCAATTACAAGATTGCGGGCGATACAAGGCGTAAAATAATGGGGTACGATTCTGCATCAATGGCTGACGAAATACTGTCAACCGAAACCCCTGAATATGATTCTGGGGAAATGGCAGAAGAATTGCTTACTGGCGGAGCAAAAGCTGCGCTAAAAACTCTAGGGGCTAATTTCGACCCAAAAAATACTGCTGGACCAGGATTAAGGCTCTACCTTTCTCGTGGAGATAATCTGGAAGAGAAGAGACTTAGAATAAAGAAAATATTCCATGATGGCGAAATAAAAATCATGCCAGAATCTGCTGTCCTTGGGTTTGATGAAGATACCCTCATGTGGAGAGAGTCAGAGCAATCTCAATGGAAGCTTATTGAGCCTGATGGATTTGATATAACTGATATCGGTGAAGCTATTGCCCCTTCTGCTGAAGCTATCGTTGCAGAAACAGCAATGGCGATAATGACATCTGGGGGAAGCATCCCAGCGACTATAGGGAGGCAAGCACTTGGCGCACTAACCGGAGAAATTGTTGAGCAAGCTGGACAATCTATTTCAGGAGTTCAGGCACAGCCGCCATCCGGAATATTCGGTGAAGCCCTAACAGAAGGCGGATTTTCCGCCATTGGCGGGTTTGCTGTATCTCCGTTTGTTGCAGCAAAGAATATCGCTACTGGGCGAGGGGCTTTACGGGTTGGCGAAGAAGGTCTTTCAACAATACAGGCAGCAAAACGGATAGACCCTGAAATAGCTGATATGCTTACGCCTGCTTTGGTAACTGACAACCCTGCAATAACACTTACGGAGCGCCAATCTGCGGCATTGCTTCCTGGGTTAAGGAGGCGTTATAGGCTTCTTGCTGAAAAGCTTAATACGGCGGTAGCGAAAAGATCAGATCAAAGCGCCATATTAAAAACAGTTTCCCGTGTCCAATCAGGCATGAAGCGTTTATCTGATGAATTTATTGGCACTATTGGGAAGAAAGGGACAGCGATGAGCAAGGGGGGTGCGGCATTACAAAAAGGAGTGGAAGAATATTCTGTTGCATCAAGAAATATTGTATCAGGGCTATATAAAGCAGCAAGATCAATAGAAGAACCAATGTTTGATTTTTCCCCAATCTTTAATACAGCAGGTGACTTATTGAAGGGGGCAAAGGGGATTGTCGATCCAAAAATAAAAGCACAGATAAAGGCTCTTAGAGCGATACAGGGGCCAATTCAATTAAGCAATGGTCGCCCATTGTCTATAACTGACCAGATACGAAATGTCCGTACTCAACTATATGCTTTGCAGCATGTAGAACCAGGGGCCAGACCAGACCAGCTTACAGGGCAAGCAACTGATTTGCTTAAGTCAGTTAATAGGGTTCTTGATAGCCCAACGAACGCAAATAAGGTTTTCAGGGAGGCATGGGCGAAAGCCAACAAGGCGGCATCTGAAAGGTTTTCTACTCTTGAAAAGGCACCAATTATAGCTGCTGCAAAGAGCCAGAACCCTGCTGACCTTGTAAAGACATATGCAAAACCAGGGCAGGTTGATCACCTGTTGTCGATAAGAAGCACTATATCGCCTAAAAGGTGGAATGAATTTGTTGACTCGTTCTACACAGATTTGCTTTCAGACCCTTCTCTTGCTTCAAAAAAATTCTCAAAATTTGATCAGGAAACTCTCGATGTTCTTATCCCGAGATCCGATCAAAAAATGTGGCGCTCTGTTATTCAAGGGCTTGACAGGATAAATTCTGTTGGCGTGGATGATATTGCTGAAAGACAAATAACAAATAAAAACTTTATTGACTCACTAATCAGGTCAGCAGACCCGAGAAAAGCAGAAACATTAGCTGCTGCTGCAATGAAAACAAAGGGGATGAAAGACTCTTTAAGAGCTGGCATCCTTGAATGGGCATGGGACGGGGTTGTTACACAGGGCAAAAATACACTCAATGTAAACCGCGAAGTTCTTTCCGGTAGAATAAAGGAACTGAAGCGAAGTGGTATGTGGCGACATCTTTCAACGTCTGATAGAAAGATAATTGCTGATGCTGAAGTGGTTTCCAGGGCATTTGGGATGGTTGCTGACGCCGGAACATCAATTCAGGCCGCAGAAGCTGTTTCTTCTCTCAAGAAAATGCAAGCATCTGCATTAATGACATTTGTTCGTAGTGAAATTGTTGCCCAATTTTATTTATCGTCATTCGGCAGAAGAGTGTTGATAGGATCTGGATTGCCAAATTCAAATGGAGAAATTATTCGGCTTATGGGGGGTGCGCTTACGCAGATATCCATCCCTGAAGATATCAGCAAGCTAGAAAATGAATAGAGACATGAAGCTAAGCTATGGAGCCAATACACTCGAAACAGAGCAATTTGGTATCATAGCAAAAGGCCAATAACGGAAATTTATGACAACGGATATGGTAACGGGACGATGATCAAGGCGCGGGAAATTACGCAAAACACAGTCATAGGATTAAGCGTTGGCACCATTGCCGCTATCGTGGTGGGCGGCTGGACAATGCTGGGAATCGGCAGGCCGCTGTTTGCCTCTGATCTTGAGCAGATCAGGCAGCAATTGGCGACCTATCAGACCACGACCGCCATCGAAATCCTGATCAATCGCAAGGCCAGCCTGAAAAGCGAACTGAGACAGGCATCGAGAGACCTGCGCAACGACCCTAATGACCGGATCGCGCAGGAGGATATCGAGGAAATCAGGAACGCTATCGAGGAAATAGACCAGAAAATACGCTGTCACCGCACGACCGGCTGCCGAGTCGAGCGCATACTGTGAGGGAAACGACATGAAAGAAACAGTTACCGGCGCGCTGATTGCCGCGCTGATCGGGTTTGTTACCGGGTTTATCGCCCTGTTCCAGATGGAAGGCGTGACCTCATGGCGCGATATCGCCGAGGCCAGCTGGTGGGTATTGGCCGGCGGGGCGGTGTTGAGCTTTTTGAAGGACTACCAGGCCCTGGCCACACGCCGGATGATCGGCAAGATGCGGGGCAATGCCATGATCTGGGCGGCTCTTGTGCTGCCGTTGATCATGTTGCCGGGCTGCGTTTCGCGGCCCACCGTGGACAGCGTACAGGACGCGATTGCGGTCACGGCAGCGGATATTACCGCGCTGGCCGGGACGGTACAGGGGTTATGCGGGAATACTGTTGCGAACGGGGCTTGCCGGGCGGATGCGGTGATTACCACAGCCACCAAGGATCGGCTCAAGGCACACTTGCAGCGGGGGGTAGATGCTGTCTCGTTGGCCAAGCGGATGCTGGTCGAGGGGGACATGGCCAGCGCACAGGACCAGTTGGCCCTTGCTAACAGCATATTGACGTTTTTGCAAAAAGAGGTAAGACGATATGGACGCACAGCTGGTACTGAAGCTGCTGGATACCGCACTGGCGATTACCGGCACCCTGCAATCGCTTGGGGTTAATTACGCCGAGGTCGTTGCAGCGCAGGAAAAGGCCCGTTCCGAGGGGCGGGAAATCTCTCCCGACGAACTGCAGGTATTCATTGATCAGGCCCAGGCGGCTGTAGACAGGCTGTGAGCCTTGATATAAAGCAGTTCAGGGAAACTGTATTACACCCTGTTCTTGATCAGTCCGGGCTATGGTCTCAGGCGGCTGAAAATCTGGTGATGGGGACAATTGCTCAGGAATCCAGGTTTACGTACCTGAAGCAGATCAAAGGCCCGGCGCTGGGGTTAATCCAGATGGAGCCTGCCACACACGCCGACATTTGGACGAACTATCTCGCCTACCATCCTGATACTGTCAGAACGATAAAGTCCGTCTGTGGCCTCTCAGAGTCGTTCACGGCGTCCCCTGATACGCTGATTTACAATCTTCGATATGCGGTGATGATGTGCCGGGTTCATTATTTGCGTCGTCCAGAGCCGCTGCCTGATGCTGACGATATTGAGGGTCTGGCTCATTACTGGAAGCAATGGTACAACACAGCACTTGGGGCTGGGACTACGGACGAATTTATCCGGAATTACGCTCAGGTTGGTTAATGTGATCCTGTAAAAAGGCCGCTTGGCAAACCAGACATGCCAAGCGGCCAAAACGCCGCGCTTCGTAAGGTGCGCGGCAACCCGAGGATAACGTCTTTATTCTACAGTTCTGCGCCGATGTCGTCATCTTCTCCCGGCTCACGTCCTTTCTTTTCGGCCTTCTTCTTTCCAGCAGATTTCAGTTTCGCTGTGACATCCCCTGCTTTCGGGCTTTGGATGCGGTTCTCTGAATCGCCGAAGAAATCCGCTGCCTTGCTGTGCCCATCTTTCACGGTGTTGTAGATCGACCTCAGTTCGACGAATTCATCCGGCGAGAGGGCTTCGAGTGAGTGCCCGACCCGGTCTTCGATATGCTTCAGAGTGACACCAAACTTCTTGAATGCCGTAACTACCTTGTCGATTCTGTCACTCATCGGCTCCTCGCTATTCCCTGCCAGCGTTTTCTGGCACTCCTGAACCGCCATATCAACAATATCCGGCGGCAGTATGGCGAGTATTCTTGCCCGCAGCCTTCTCCCTCCCATGTTCGCGCACAATTCATAGATATCACGCTGGCTGGTAAGTACCTGGTCGCCGCCGCGTTTTTCCCTGATATGTCGTACCGTGAAATTCTGTGTTGATTTCACGTTACTTTCCGTATCCCATGCATATGCCATCATTTCGGAAACGCCGTCTTTCTGGCTGAGTTCCTTGATGCCGAAGTCGATATTTCCGTAGCATCGGGCCAGTTCTTCCGCCATCCGGATAGATGGGCCGGTCACGATTTGACCGCCTCTGGGGTATGAATACATGGCGGATTCTGCCAATTTAAATCGCTGGCATGATTCCTTGATATCCTGCACCGCCTTGACTCGATTACGCGGGAACTGTTTGGCCAGCAGCAGGGATGCTTGGGCTTCTGCAATCGCCCGGCTGGACTCAATGGCGACTGTTCCTGCGTGTACGCTGTTATCGAGCTGTGGCGAGTATGGAGCGACAGCCGGGCTGTCGGTTACTTCAATGTCTGTTTCGTCTGTCATATTGTATCTCCGTAGATATAATTATTCGTTGCGCCAATTACAGATCATGCCCCATACCAGTTCGGCAAACTCAAATCCATTACCTCGTCTGGATACCCCGGCCATTCATCGGCTTCCCGGCATTTTAGAAACTTCTTCAGCCGCGCCCGATATTCCGCTCTCCCGATCTCTGATCCAGCCTCATCCAGCATGTACGAAACACAAGCATAGGGCGGAACATTTTCAACAGCGAGGATGATAAACCCTTCTGGCGACTCACCAAAATGCGCCTCATACCCGTCACTGTAGACGGCATGCTGCCGGTGATATCCATAATTTGCCACATCTCGGCGGAAAGCGTTGTATTCTGCATTTCGCGTAGTTTTCACATCGCAGATAATGGCGTCCTTCAGTATGTCGATCCGAATCTTCATCAGACACCCGAACTCAGGATCTTCCCAGACAATGACAACCTCCTTACGGCTGTCAGTCAGCAGCGTTCCTGCAATTTCGCTGCCACCGAACCTGGCCCTTATGGTCTCTGCCGCCTTATAGTCATCCGGCGTGATAATCGTCCTGTCGCCAACGTCCTCAAGAAAACTGTTCCATGCCCGGACCTGCTTCACAGTGCTGGCGGACGGGTTTGCTGCATCAATTTGTCTCGGAGTCGGTTTTTTCAGGTCAGCCGGTCGCTGGATATAGAAATTGTCGAAATCATCCAGTTCGAGTACTGCTTTATGCAGCATCTTCCCAAACAGTTTCGCAGGTGTCGGCTCGTCCTCATCAGCCTGCATATATTCAAGGCAATGGAGCGGCGTCGGGCTCATGTGGCTGAGCAGCGAATTGTTGATCGCATCAATGGCGAAGTAATCCTGCTCGGACATGCCTTCGTATAAGCCTGGGGCGATTTTCTTGGTTCCGATGGTCATTCTTCTGGCTCCTTATTCGCTGGTTTCTTCGCGGACTCCTCTTTCTCCTTCGGCTTGGCATCCTTCAAACTGCCATCCTCAATAACGAATCCGACTTTCCCGGACGCATCTACACGCTCAATCCAGATTTGATAATCCTCGCCATCGGCCATTTCCGAGAGCAGCGCCATCGCGTCATCGTCAAGCAAAGAGCCATCACGGATTCTGATAATCCGCAGGGTTGGGCTAGCGGCCATTGCCATTGCAACGGATACCTGTAGCTGCTGGGCATCGCTGGCCTGGTTAAACGGAAGCCCATCAAGCAACACTTCATTGTCAGAGAATGACAGCCCGTCAATAGGGAGCTTGGCATCAGCCAGTTTCTGATCACGCGATTCCTGCCATTGCTTCATTTTCATCTCGATATCAGCTACTTTTATTTCCAGTTCTTTAGCATTACTCTCATGTGCCGTTTTATCAAGGTAAAGATCAACAGCCTTGTTAACCGAATCGGCGTTGGCAATGCTCTCTTGGATGCCGCTGATATCAATACTTTCCGGCAATTCACCGGCATTCGCCAGCTTCTCCTGAAGATCAGAAACATCTTTTTTGAGTATGGCGGTACGCTCGTTTGCAGCTTTTATATATGCTGCAAGCTCTGATTCCTCAGCCTTGATTCTGTCGGTCATGTCTTTGATTTTCTCTGCCGCTGCCTCTCGGCGATGCTTGCGGTCGCGAATATTCGCATTATGGGCTACAGCATCGGTGAGTTCTTTAGATAGCGCAGCGGTATCAATATGTTCCGTTGGGCAATCGTCGGGCAGGACTATAAGTGATGCCGCCGAGCGTTCCTTCTTCTTGTCCCGGTTCATGTCTCGCCGCTCTTGATACAGTGCCTCGTATTCTTCCTGCTCGGCCTCGAAGTCAATTTCCGGAACAAACTTTCGCAGTGCATCGAACTGCTCACGCGGGCGCATTCTGGCAAATTCCAGCGGGTCAAGAGAGAGTTCGCCGAGCAGCCCATCAAGCATAGTTTGTGGTGACTTGAACTGTGCGCCGTCCGCGTTCTCGACGGCAATAGAGGTTGTATATCCGCCGTCCTTCTTGCGGGCGAACTTCCGCGTGATGACAAGTTCGCCCATGTTGAGACGAACAATGGCAGAGTCAGCACCTTTTCGGATCGGCTGATCCTGAATATTTGACTGGCCGGCAAGCGCCCACCATATGGCATCTAGTACAGAAGTTTTGCCTGCTCCGTTTTTTCCGGTAATCTGGACAAGTGAACTATCCGGCGTGATGTCGATAGCAACGAGCCGTTTGATATTCTCGGCCTGTAAGTTAACTACGCGCATTGGAAGGGGTTCTGTTACTGACTGGTTATCCATAATCTTCCTCTGTTGGAATCTATTAAAGGTGGCTGCTAGCCTGGAGGCCCCTGCTAACCGTAATCAAACCCTACAGCAAGCCAGCTTGCATTGCAAGCTAAATTGCTATACACTTTTGCCAAAATAAAAATACAGTACTTTGGATTTGGTCTATGAAGAAAACAGATGTGATTGCCTATTTTGATAAACAACCGCCGAAAGACAAGGCCGCAATTTCAAAGCTCGCAGATGCCTTGAAAATTCAGCCAAGGGCGGTTTATCAATGGGACGAGGAAATACCACCGCGCAGAGCACTGCAACTGGAAAAAATCACTAAAGGAGCACTTAGGGAATGATTCTTCGAGGGTATCAGGAAGAATTTATCAATAATATCAGGCAGTCTTTCAGGGCCAGGGCGCGGTCTGTGCTTGGGGTGGCACCTACCGGATCGGGAAAACGGTTGCCTTCTCATACCTCGCCATGCGGGTATCGGAGAAGGGGAGAAGACTCAATATCGTTGTACATCGTGAGGAATTGCTCGACCAGGTATGCACCACGCTTGATTCATTCGGCGTTGGGCATGAAGTACTTGCCGCAGGGAGGTACCCGCGATTCAATACCAATGTGCTTGTCTCAAGCGTGTTCACGTTGGCGCGACGGCTTGAGAAAATCCCGGCTCCTGACATGCTCATTATCGACGAAGCGCACCATGCCATCGGTAAATCAACATGGGGGAAAGTTGTGGATTACTGGCCGCTGGCGTTACTGCTCGGCGTTACCGCGACCCCGACAAGGTTGAGTGGTGAGGGACTTGGGCAGATATTTCAGGATATGGTAATGGGCCCGTCAGTCGCTGATCTGATCGAATCAGGGGATCTGTCTGATTATCGAATGTTCGCGCCGGCCACGATTGATACGTCCGATATCCACAAGCGCGGCGGAGATTATAAGAAGTCCGAGCTGGCTGAGGCGGCGGACAAGCGAGTCATTACGGGAAGCGCCATCGAGCATTACAAGAAGCATGCCGACGGACTTCCTGCCGTGGCGTTCTGTGTTTCAATAGAACACGCGCATCATGTCGCTGAACAGTTTCGGGCAGAAGGGTACCGGGCGCTGGCTATCGACGGAAAGATGGACAAAGGATTACGACGAGACGCTGTAAGGGATTTCAAGAATGGTTCGCTGCAGATCCTTACTAGCTGCGACCTTATTTCGGAAGGATTTGACTGCCCTGGGATTGTCGTTGGGATATTTTTACGGCCCACGCAGTCAACAGGTCTGTGGCTGCAACAGGTCGGACGTTGCCTCAGAACTGCGCCCGGAAAATCACGTGCCATCCTGCTTGATCATGCAGGAAATTCCGCCATGCACGGGCTGCCGGATGCTGACAGGGAATGGACTCTCGAAGGGCGAAATTCAAAAGAAAAATCGCCGGGAGTGCGAACCTGCCCACGGTGCTTTTATGTCATGCCAATTTCCAAAATGCGATGCCCTGACTGCGATCATGTATTTACCAGCGCAGAAAACGCAAGAATCGTAGAAGAAGTATCCGGAGAATTGAAAGAAATTGATGAAGCGGAAATCATGGCGCAGCGAAAAGCGCGAAAAATTGAAAACTGGAAGGCGCAGTCCTTAGATGCCCTGATAGAACTTGAGAAAGAGCGCGGATATAAACCGGGATGGGCGCAGCATGTGTTTCAAGCAAGACAAAAACGTAGAGGGAATCATGGGTAAACAGAAGCTGAGAAAAGATGCAATAAAAGTGGGCGGCATGGTGTTTGTGCGAAAAGTCGTAAAAAAACGCAGGCCAGCAGGAGGGGTATACTTTTCCTCTGTGAAAATTGACGGAGAGCCAGTATATGCCCTTCCTGGTGGCGGGGCGGCGCTGGAGCACGAACTGCCAGAAATTGCAGCGGCGATTATGGCTAATGTGGCGACATGAATACGGGCAGAGGTCAGCGTTCCTCCATGAGCATCCGCGCCTGCCGGATGGCCCCGAAAAGCAGGCAGTTTTAACAACGACAAGATAGAGAGG
>JAJRTX010000112.1 GCA_021545665.1 Zetaproteobacteria bacterium | reverse complement strand
CTTTCTCCGTTCCAAAACGAGCTTGCCATGCAAAAAAATCCGTCTCTTCATGCCGCATCGTAAAACCTCCATCTGTCTGATATATCAATAGAATATACCACTTATGCTGAAGATTGTTAAGAGGCAAGTTCCTTTATTAGCTAAACATGCTCGCTAGCGAATGGCGGCTTTTGGCTGGAAAAATCGTTCAGGGCCTTCTTATAACGGCTACCCTTGAGTTGCCAACCAGCGTTCAGCATCAAGAGCCGCTTTGCAACCTTCCCCTGCCGAGGTAACAGCCTGTCGGTAAACCGGATCAGACACATCACCGGCGGAAAATACGCCTTCTACCGAAGTGGCTGTACTTCTGCCCTTTGCTATCAGGTAGCCGGACGCATCCATGTCCAGCTGACCTTTGAGGAAATCCGTATTTGGCTTGTGGCCGATGGCAATGAATACGCCATGCACATCCAGTTCTTCCACCACATCGTCAACGGTGGATTTGAGGCGAATACCTGTCACGCCGGAATCATCACCAAGTATTTCATCAAGTACCCGGTTCCAGGCCATCTCAACATTATCTGCAGCCAGCAGCTGATCCTGCATTATTTTCTCAGCCCGCAGCGCATCACGGCGATGCACCACAGTCACTTTATTGCATAAATTGGCTAGATAGAGTGCCTCTTCAACAGCAGTATCTCCACCACCTACAACTGCAACATCTTTGCCACGGTAGAAGAACCCGTCACAGGTGGCACAGGCGGAAACACCGCGTCCGGAATATTCTTCTTCACTTGGTAGCCCCAGATACATGGCTGATGCGCCGGTTGCGATAATTAGCGCATCACAGCTGTATTCGGCATCATCTCCCTTCAGCTGAAACGGACGCGATGACAAATCGGCCTCATTGATATGATCCCAGATGATTTCCGTGCCGAATCGTTCGGCCTGAGCCTTGAAATCCTCCATCATTTCAGGGCCCTGAACACCATCTTTATAGCCCGGATAATTATCTACATCGGTGGTTGTGGTCAGTTGCCCACCGGCCTGCATGCCCTGAATCACTACCGGATTCAGATTGGCACGCGCTGCATAAATAGCAGCTGTATAACCGGCAGGGCCGGAGCCAAGAATAATCAGGCGATGATGAATAATATCAGACATGTGAATCCCCATAAGAAAAGTAATGGAAGCATAACCTTCCTCTTCCTAATCGCAATAACTGAAATTACCCTCATCTTGACCTGATGTTCTCTACGGTGAAGGAATCAGATCAGGAACATTGTTGCCAGACCAAGGAAGGCGAAGAAGCCGACTACATCGGTCACAGTGGTTAAAATCGTACCGGAAGCCAGTGCCGGATCAATATTCAGTCGTTGCAGGGTCAGTGGGATCATCGCTCCGGCCAGGCCTGCTACAAACAGATTAATCATCATGGCTGCAGCTATAATGTAGCCAAGTTTCATGCCCAGCTGCGGGAACCATAACGATGCAACAACTGCAATTATCACGGCAAACGTAAGACCTGACACCAGTCCCACCGACACCTCTTTGATCAGTGCGCGGCGGGCATTGGCAAAGGTGATGCGGCCCAGTGCAATGCCGGGTACAATCACAGTCAGTGTCTGCGTACCGGCAATGCCGCCCATACTGGCTACAATTGGCATCAGAATTGCCAGTGCAACCACTTGCGCAATGGTGGCCTCAAACTGGGCAATAACAAAAGAAGCGGCAATGGCAGTTATTAAATTCACAGCCAGCCAGATGCCGCGCCGGCGTGCCGTTATGCCCACCGGTTCGGCCAGGTCATCCTGATCAGACAGGGCGGCCAGTCGATACATGTCCTCAGTAGCCTCTTCTTGGATTACATCAATCACATCATCCGCTGTAATGCGGCCAATCAACTTGCCGTGCTCATCCACCACAGGCAGCGCCAACACATCATATTTCTCGAAAATATGGGCCACCTCTTCCTGATCCTGCCCGACAGAGGCGAATGGAAAGTCAGCCTTGGTCACATCTCCAATCAAGGTTTCAGGCTCTGCAAACAGCAGGGCATGCAGGGAAATAACACCAACCAGTAAATCATCATCATCGACAACATAAACATAATTGAGATTCTCAATTTCCTTGCCAAAACGACGCAACACTTTCAAAACCTTTTGCACATCCCAGCCATCGCGAACCTTGAACAGTTCAGCCTGCATCAGGCCGCCGGCTGATTCCTCATCATGAGCCAGAAGCGGCTCAATGCCGCGCCGCTCTTCCGGCTCAAGCAGTTCCATAACTTCGTCGGCCACATTTTTATGTACGGCCTGAAGAATATCGGCAGCATCATCGGAATCGAGGTGTTCCACCACATCTTCAATTTCACTGGGTTTTAATACGGCCAGCAGGTCTTCCTGCATGCCTTCGGGTAACTCAAGCAGCGTATTACCCAGAATTTCATCGGGGATATATGCAATGATAGCAAGTCGCTCATCGTCGTTATGGCAGGCCAGCAGCAAGTTAGCTAGTTCGACATCATGCAGGCCAGTTAATAATCTGACCAAACGTTCCGGCGCAGTCTCCGCCAATTTCAGGGCAGCTTCATATGTGAGTAATGTCTGGCGGTTGTTTCGGATGCCCAAAATACTCCCCTTTTGCTTTGGTGGCGACACTCTACACCAGCTGCCATTTTCATGAAATGCCGGGTTCACCCGATCTGCATCAAGGATCAAGCAGAGCCGAAATTTTATACTTTTAGATAGAGTCTTGTAGAAGCTCGGGGAGATCTTGTTTAGCCTGCATTTTCATGAATCCCTCAAGGGATACTCTCTTGCTGCGCAATTCACCTGATCGCCGAGATGATTGCGCCGGGCTCTTGTTCGCAACGAATTCCGAAGAAGAAGGTCGTAGCTATGCATGCGAATGACTGATGAGAGATTTGTTGTGGGCGAAGGAACAGGCAAGAGCACGGTAGCTTCATGAATAATGCTGGTTAGGAGTCTGTCGGATTTAACATGAAATAAACCACGCGCCTGCATGATTTTGACTCGGCCCGTCCATGGGCCCCGGAGGCTTCGCCTTGTCTGAGCAAGCGTCCAAACAGCATCCTGCTTTTTTTGTGAGACGCATAGTAGTAACAATGTAACGATAAATCAGTAAATCTTTATCTGTCACCCTGTCGCGCACGATGGCATGGATGCAGGAGCTAGTACATAGACTATATTATATTGATGATTAAAAGTGTAGGATAAAGAGGATGTAAGAACTCTATTAACGAGGGGTCAATCCGAATGTCTGCAAAGAAATATATAGTCCGATTAAGGCAATTTGAACGTCAACAGCTAAT